>NZ_CP046564.1:642477-963715 GCF_009818105.1 Bacillus sp. N1-1 | reverse complement strand
ATTACTTATGCTTATGTAATAATGGGCTAATGCTCTATTGAACAATCGCTCCGAGTTAATTTAATAAGAAGTGTAGTTTACTCTGCTTTTGAATAGGAACAAAACCCACCATAATAATAGAAACAAATAACCTATACTTGTGAAATATGACCATATAGCACCTTGTTGTAATTGACTAACTAAATGTTCAAACTCATTCATTCCTTCTGCTCTACCAATACTATTTATGAGGACAATTATTGGAACTGTAACAGTGAACAGAATGGCTACAATTGACAAACCTTTCATTTTCCTTTTCACAACGCTGTATATAGTTGTTCCTAATGTTGTTAATAAAAACAAGTAATATATTACCCAAAACCAACTAGGCAATGTGTCCCATTCCATTTTTTACCCCCTTATTGTTTATTGCTTACTGTTCAACAATCCTGCCCTATTATGGAAGATTACTGTCTATATCTTCATTTAAAATACCGACATTAAGAAGAAACTCTTTTTCCATCCCTCTCAATTCAAATCATACATCCTCGCCATTTTCCCTTCATGCTTTTCTCCGCTTCCAATTTGAAATTCCTTCCCTTTCTGAAATTCGATCTTCTCAAGTATCCTAGCAGACCCTCTATTTTCAATAAGACAACACGTTTCAAATGTTTTATAGCCTAACTCATTCCTGCCAAAGCTTACAGCTTGTTGAGCAGCTTTCGTTCCAATCCCTTTCTTCCAAAACGGAGGAGCAACCCAATAATCGATTGCGCCGATATCACCTGATTTAGAAAGACCTTTTCTTGTGAAAAATCATATCACTAAATGCAATACCCGCCGCTAACCCAAAGGAAGTAAACAATTGATATCCGTTCATACTGGAGGAAGTGAGCAATGAGACGACCACATGAATCGCGCTCAGGCCGCCAAACCATTTGATGAACGTACCGACTCGCTCCTTCCGTTCGTACTTGTGCAGCTTTCTCGTAATCCAAATCGCCATAAAAATGAAGTAAAGAATTGACAGAAAAAAGTAAGCTAAACACCCAATAATCACTTCTGTGGCATATGGATAGGTATCATTCCAATACACGGAGTAAGCCAGAACGCCTAAACTCAATAGCATCAAGCTAAATAAAAGTACTGACAGTCGATTTGCTTTTTTAATTCAAATTCCTCTTTCAGCTATGCATCTATTTCCATTTTTTCACTACTAAGAGGTTTTGTCATCTGTTTTTGATCATAACTTTCCAATTAATACAAAAAAGGCTAAAGATGAAAACATCTTCAGCCACTTGTAAAAGATTACATATATAGTTTGATTGAAAGACTTTTTAACGTTTACAACTTATCATAAAACGTTCCATTCAAAAGCAGCACGATGTCTCCAAGAGCACCGATACAGAAGAAAATAAAATAATAGCTTGCTTTTGTGATCTTCTTATTAAAAAGCTCTTGAAACGCTTGAATAAACAGCTGCTCAAACTTAAACCAACTTAAAATCCAAGCAATAAGTAAGAAGCTAACGATTGTCATGATCTACCTTCCTCCTACTCATACCAACACGATTATGCCTGTTCATTCTATCATACGTCTATAAGTGCTTAATCTCTACAGAAAAAACCGTTCAATCAAACGTGAGGTGCTTGATTGAACGGTTTTCACATCCTATTCTTTTTGATCCGTAATCAACATATGCCCTGGCGCATGCGTGATCATGATCTCCGGTTTTACGTTCAAGCCAACATACTGAGGCGTCACCCCACACGCCCAGAATACCGGGATGCGTTCTTCTTCATCATAAGGGGTGAATTCTCCGTAATCCGGTTTTTCAATCTGTTTAATTCCAATTTCAGATGGATGCCCAACGTGGATAGGTGCCCCGTGCGCATGTGGAAACTTTGATGTAATCGCAATGGTTTCATCAAGCTCTTCTTTTCGAATCGCTCTCATGCTGACGACCATATTCCCGTTAAACTGCCCCGCTTCTTCGCAAGGGATATTTGTTTGATACAAGGGTACAACGAGATCCATTTCTTGATGCAACAAGCTAATGCCACGTTCCACAAGTGCTTTTTCAAATGTAAAGCTACATCCCAATAAAAAGGTGACAAAGTCATCTTGCCAGACGTCCTTAAGATCAAGCGGTTCCTTCTCCAACTCTCCGTTTTTGTAGATGCGGTATTTCGGAAGATCTGTTCGAATATCTGCATCCGCAATGCGAGGTTTAACCTGACCCGCTTCAAGGACATCAACGATCGGACAGGGCTTCGGATTTCGCTGACAAAACAGGAGAAATTCGAAAGCGTATTTTGAGGGCAGTGTAATCATATTTGCCTGCAAGTAGCCATCGCATACCCCTGAGGTTGTGCCACTCTTAAGATTATCCCGATACGTTAGTCGCTGTATTTGAGGCGTTTCCATTAGACCATCTCCTTAAGTTCATAGACTTCTAGAAACTTTGTATTAAAATCAGCTTCTACAAACTTCTCGTGATGAAATAATCTCTGATGGAACGGAATAGTTGTTTTCACGCCTTCGATCTTGAATTCATTGAGCGCACGCTTCATCCGCTGCATCGCTTCTGAGCGAGTAGCGCCATATGTAATTAGCTTCGCAACCATTGAATCGTAGAATGGTGGGATGATATAACCTGGATAAACGGCTGAATCCACGCGAACGCCAAAACCACCTGGTGGGAGATACGTTTCGACTTTTCCTGGAGAAGGCATAAAGCCGTTATCCGGATCTTCTGCGTTAATGCGACACTCGATCGCCCAACCGCTCATCTCCACTTCGGCTTGCGTAAGGGATAGTCGTTCGCCGTCAGCGATTTTGATTTGTTCTTTAATTAAATCAACACCGGTCACCATTTCTGTGACAGGATGCTCCACCTGAATGCGCGTATTCATTTCCATAAAATAATAATTTCCATCCTGGTCATAAATAAATTCGACTGTTCCGGCACCAGCATAGTTCACTGCCTTCGCCGCTCGAACAGCGGCATCCCCCATTTCGGATCGAATCGATTCCGTTAAGGCCGGAGAAGGCGTTTCCTCGACAAGCTTTTGCATCCGTCTTTGAATAGAGCAATCGCGCTCGCCGAGATGAATCACGTTGCCATAAAGATCCGCCAGAACTTGAATTTCAATATGACGAAAATCTTCGATAAACTTTTCCATATACACCCCGGGATTACCGAAAGCCTTTTCCGCTTCCTGCTGGGTCATGTTAATCGCTTTCATTAATTCTTCTTCTTCTCTGACAACGCGAATTCCCTTACCGCCACCGCCGGCTGTTGCCTTAATGATGATCGGGAACCCCATGTCATTAGCTAGTTCAAGCGCTTCTTCTTTGCTTTGAATAATGCCTTTTGAACCAGGAACAACCGGAACGTTCGCATCTTGCATCGTTTTTCTCGCCACATCCTTGATTCCCATTTGACGAATGGATTCTTTACTCGGACCGATAAAAGCAATGTTACAGTCCTCACACATCTCGGCGAAGTCAGCATTTTCTGCAAGAAAACCATAGCCAGGGTGAATCGCATCAACGCCACTATTCGTCGCAATGGTCATGATATTTCCTACGTTTAGGTAGCTATCGCTAGAGGATGTAGGTCCGATACAATAACGTTCATTTGCTAATTGAACATGCAAGGCATCACGATCCGCTTCAGAATAAACGGCGACGGCGGTTAAATCCAGCTCGTGACAGGCGCGAATAATGCGTACAGCAATTTCGCCGCGATTTGCGATTAGTACTTTTTTGATCCCCATCTGATTCCCTCCTATTCTGGTTTTACAGTAAAGAGCGGTTGGCCAAATTCAACAAGATCTCCGTTTTCTACTAAAATTTCAGTGATTTCACCGTTTACATCTGCCTGCACATCATTAAACATTTTCATCGCTTCCAGACAACAAACGACCGTTTCTTCCTTAACCGCATCTCCTACTTGAATAAAAGCTGGATCATCCGGAGAAGGGGAGGAATAGAACATGCCAACCATAGGGGCTTTAACCGTATGTGTTTCAGGTGTCTCCTGCGGCGCCTCCGGCTCAGGAGTTAGATCCTCCTGTCCTCGCTCAGCAACAGCGGTTGGAACCTGGGCTTCCTGCGGTTCGCTTTTCTCACTCTCCGGATTCTGATTTTTCACCTTAACGACAAAGCTATCATGCTCGTAATGCACTTCATCGACTGTCGATCCATCTACATATTTAATAATCTCAATGATTTCTTTTGAACTTAACATGCTGTGTCCTCCCTTTATCTCACAGATACTTTTTCTAACGTTCGAAGAAAACGATCATTCGTTTCATACACTTCCTGCGCTTGCTCCACGGTTACTTCACGAAAATGGATCGTACAACCTGGCATCGCTTGCGCTAAGTACGGAATATCACTTGAGATCACCGTTGCAATGCGCGTATAGCCGCCTGTTGTTTGGCGGTCTGACATTAGAATAATCGGATCGCCGTTTGCTGGAACCTGAATCCCACCAAGCGGGATCGCTTCCGAAATAATATCAGCCGACGTTGCGTGCTCCACCTTTTCCCCTTTTAAGCGAAAGCCCATTCGATCGGACTGAGGGGTTACCTCATATGGCGTTGAAAGGAATGTTTGAATACCTTCTTCCGTAAATGAATGCTCGTGCGGTCCTAGTACAACACGTATGGTTAATTCTTTTTTATAAGAGGGAACTTCATCCGGATGGAGGGCACGCCCACTTATTCCCTTTAACCTTTCGGTCGTATGAAGCACATCGCCTTTTTCAAGCGCTCGTCCTTCGACTCCACCAATTCCTGCTTTCAAATATGTCGACTTACTTCCCATCACAAGCGGTACATCATAACCACCCGCCACACTAATATACGAACGAGCGCCAGAGAGAGGCTGTCCAAACTCAAGCCGATCGCCTTCCTTCACAGTAAAACTTTTCCACATTGGCGCTTTTTCTCCATTCACTTTGGGTGAAAGATTGCCACCGCAAATGGCAATCACAGCATCACCAAGCACATCAAAAGCTGGCCCCATCACGGTAATTTCAAGAACGGCTTCATTTCCTTTGTTTCCTACGAGGAAGTTTGCCACGTTCATTGAAAAAGGATCCATTGCACCGGATACAACAATCCCGTATTGTTGGTAGCCTTTTCTTCCACTATCCTGGATTGTCGAAAGCAATCCAGATTTTCGTACTTTAAAGATTGGTTTAGACATGGGTATTCACTCCAACTTGTTGAATACGAATTCCTTCATTCATAAGGCGCTCCCTTAACTCCTGAACAAACTGCAGCGCTTCGGGCTCATCGCCATGTACGCAAATCGTGTCTGCTTGAATGGCAATATCTTCTCCATTCACTGCTTTCACCTGCTGCTCATTGATCATGCGAATGACACGCTCAACCGCTTGATCAGCATTGTGAATCATGGCGTTCGGTTCAGAGCGCGGTGTCAGAGTACCGTCAGGCTGATACGTGCGATCTGCGAAAACTTCCTGTGCAACCGTTAGTCCACGCTCTCTACCTGCCTTAATCAATTCACTTCCCGCTAAACCATAGAGGATAAGCTCAGGGTTAACTGCGTAGACAGCGTTTGCAATCGCTTTTGCAATGGCTGGATCTTTCGCTGCCAGATTATAAAGTGCCCCGTGCGGTTTCACGTGGTGAACTTTTGTTTGGTGAACATTCGCAACACCCTGAATTGCCCCAATCTGATAAGCAACAAGGTTGAAAACCTCATCAGGCGGTAGCTTCATCTCACGCCTGCCGAAACCCCCGAGGTCAGGAAATCCCGGATGTGCACCAATACTAACGCCAAGCTCATTTGCTAGTGCCACTGTCTTCATCATCACATTATGGTCGCCTGCATGATAACCGCAGGCAATGTTTGCTGATGAAATAAATCCTAGTACATTCTCATCGTTACCAATCTTATAAGCTCCAAAGCTTTCTCCTAAATCGCTATTTAAATCAACCGATTTCATGAACGCTCACCTTCTTTTCTTCGGTTTCGACTTCATACTCTCCACGTTTGATCGCTTCTTTTATCGTGATAAACTCTTCTTTACTAACAGAAACAAACCGCAAATAATGACCTGACTCGAGCAAAATCGGTCGCTCTCCTGTTGGGTCATATAGCTTCACAGGGGTTTGTCCAATAATTTGCCAGCCTCCTGGTGATTCAAGCGGGTAAATCCCTGTTTGTGCTCCAGCAATACCAACGGATCCTGGCTCGATTTCGGCACGTGGATTTTCACGTCTCGGAGTCGCAATTTCTTCAGGCATCCCACCTAGATAAGGAAATCCAGGAACAAAGCCCATCATGTAGATCAGGTAATCTTTATTGGCGTGAATCGAGACCACTTCTTCCTCACTCAATCCATTATGCTCCGCTACATACGCTAAATCTGAGCCACCATAATAAGTAGGGATGATATAAACAAGAGAAGCAGCATCTGCTTCTCTTCCATGTTGTTGTGCGTTCATTTCTTCCATCTTTTCTTTTAACGTATGATAAGAAATTTTATTCGGCAGATAATAGATCGTTAACGTGGTATACGCCGGTACCCATTCCACAATTCCGTCAATCGGATGTTGCGCTAACTCGTCTGCAAACATTCTGATTTTCTGATTTGTTTCTTCTGAAATCTCGGTACCAAATACAAGCTGAATGCCTGTATCACCAAGAGGATAATAATCAAGTTTCACACATGTTCCTCCTAACAATTAAGAAAAAAGCTGTGGCACTTTATCAATAAGCGTCACGATGGCGAGATAGGCAGTAATAAGGAAAACAAACCCGCCAAAGATCGTGAGCCATAGTGGGTGTTTGTAGTCTCCGACAATGGATTTCTTATAAGCTGCTACCAAAAGCGTTCCAAGAGCAACAGGTAAAATCAATCCATTAAAAGCTCCGGCAAGGATCAGTAACAGAACCGGCTTACCGATAAAGGCGAAAATAATCGTCGATACGGCAATAAACCCGATCGTTACACCTGAATGATGGCGATCGACTTTCTTGGATAACGTTCTTAAGAACGAAACAGATGTATACGCCGCACCAACGACTGACGTAATTCCTGCTGCCCAAAGAACGACTCCAAACATTTTATAGCCGACAGCTCCAGCTGCTTGTTGGAAAACAGATGCTGGTGGGTTTGCAGGGTCTAGTTTAAACCCTGTTGCCACAACACCTAACACCGCTAGGAATAAAAAGACGCGCATAATCGACGCAATTAGAATGCCTGAGACAGAGCTTTTCGTTACCTGGTGTAAATTCTCTTTCCCCGAAATACCTGCATCAAGTAAGCGGTGCCCACCAGCAAACGTAATGTAGCCACCTACTGTTCCACCTACTAGTGTAATGATCGCAAAGACATCGATTTTATCTGGTGCGAATGTATGCACAATCGCATCGCCGACTGGTGGGTTACTTTGAAATGCAACGTACAATGTAAGAAGAATCATAATTCCACCGAGGATTCGTGCGATTTTATCCATCGCTACCCCTGCTTCTTTCGAAAGGAAAATTCCGATTGTAATCACACCGGTAATCGCTGCGCCAATCCGTGGATCAATGCCAAAGAGCACGTTCATACCAAGTCCAGCACCGCCAACGTTACCGATATTAAAGGCAAGTCCGCCAAGTGCTACCGCGAATGCGAGAAAATAACCGAGTCCTGGTACGACCATGTTCGCGATGTCTTGTCCCTTTTTCTTAGAAACGGCAATAATCCGCCAGATGTTCGCTTGAACCCCAATATCTAAAATAATTGACATTAAAATAACAAATCCAAAGCTTGCGAGTAGCTGCTCAGTAAAAACAGCCGTTTGTGTTAAAAAGCCTGGTCCGATTGCAGATGAACCCATTAAGAAGGCGGCACCGAGGATAACGCCCCATTTGCTTTTCGTTGGACCGCCTTCTAACTTTGTTGGCTTTTGCTTTTCAATACCCATCAAATTCCCCCTTTTTCTATATGATTCATTCTTTGCTTGAATCGATGCGTTTTTTCTCTTACCTCTACGATATCACGTAATTTTCAGATAATTTTATAAGATTCCGCACAAAAAAACCGCCCATTTCGGGCGATTTCGCTCAAGTAATATCATATTTATCAATTCTACGTTGAAGGGCATAGCGGCTCATCCCTAATAACTTACTAGCCTGCGTGATATTCCACCTCGCATCTTGAATGGCTTTCTCAATGTATTTCTTTTCAATCGCTTCAATATGATCTTCTAATGAAAAGCGATCATCGAAGACAACGTCGTCAACTGATTTAGAACCCTCTACGTATCCTTCAACCGGGTTTAGAAAATCAAAGTGATAAGCTGCTAACTCTTTTTCCTGGTGAAGAATCGCGATTCGTTCAATCGTATTTTTCAGTTCCCTGACATTTCCGGGCCAATTGTAGCTCACTAAACGCTTTTTTGCATCAGCTCGTAATGCTGGTTTTTCCTTTCTCATTTGCTGACAGAACTCATGGAGAAAATGTTCTGTTAGCATCACAATGTCATCGCCTCGCTCGCGCAAAGGCGTTAACTTTACTGGAACGACATTCAAGCGATAGTAGAGATCGGATCGAAACGTCTTCTCTTGAATCATTTCCTCGAGCGATCGATTGGTGGCGGCAATGACGCGTACATCAATCTCAATATCGTGAACACTTCCAAGGCGCTTGATTTTCTTATCTTCAAGAAAACGAAGAAGCTTCACTTGAATATCGAGTGAAAGATCTCCAATTTCATCAAGAAACAATGTCCCTCCATCGGCCCACTCCATTAAGCCTACTTTCGGATTCACTTGTTCTGTTACGCTATTCTTTTCTCGACCGAAAAGCTCAATTTCAATTAAGTCCGCTGGAATGCTGGCACAATTCACGGCAACAAACGGCCCTTCATGACGCTTACTTTGCTGATGAATACTTCTTGCAACAAGCTCTTTCCCCGTACCTGTCTCGCCTCGAACTAAAACCGTCGTATCATTACTTTCAGAGATTAAAGAAATTTTATCTTTTAACTCGTGCATTTGCTTACTTTCACCGATCATTTGAACAAGTTTCGTTCGTCGCTCTTCCTCTCGGTAACGCTCGACTTCCTTCTCAAGATGGTGCTGTTTAATCCATTTCTGAAGCGTGATTTTCAGCTCTTCTAACTCAAATGGCTTCGTTAAATAATCAAAAGCGCCTTCTTTAATCGAGCGAACGGCTGTTTTCGCATCGCCATAGGCCGTTAACATCATCACAGCCATTTCTGGATAGCGTTCTCTAAATTCATGTAGCGAGTCGAGTCCGTTTCCATCAGGTAGGCGAATATCTAATAGAAGCACGTGCGGACTGAATTCATCAAGCATGCGCCATCCTTCTTCAAGCGTTGCTGCCGCTCTCACATCGTATCCTTCGTCTTCTAGAAACATCTGCAGCGTGAGCCGAAGCGTTGTTTCATCGTCAATTATGCCTACTTTTACAGCCATTTATTTTTCCTCCCTTCCTGTTGGAAATGTGATCGAAAACTCCGTTCCTTTTCCACGTATACTCTTTACATCAATTTCTCCATTGTTTTGAACGACTAACTGATGAACAATTGACAACCCAAGTCCAGTTCCTTCTGCACGCGTTGTATAAAATGGATCAAAAATCTTTTCCATCACAGTATCCTCCATTCCTACACCCGTGTCAGCTATCATAATCGTTACGTCACGATCCCTTTGGTAGCTTGAAAGAATCAGTTCGCCCCCATCTGGCATCGCGTTCATCCCATTCAGGATAAGATTTAGCAGAATCTGCCTGATGTGATCACGATCCACGAAAATTTCCGTATCGTTTTCGAAATGATGAAGAACCACATTTTTTTCATTCGCGATCGTTTTCATGAGTAACACGAGAGAATGGAGTGTTTCATCTACTTTTAATACAGAAGGATTTGTTTCCATCGGCCTTGAAAACTGCAGAATATTAGTAATGATCTTATTCACACGGTCAATGTCCAGCAGCATATTTTCCGTTAATGTAAGCTGATCCTTCGTTAGCTCGAGCCTGCGTGTTAATAATTCCGTCGTTGTTTTAATGCCTGCGAGTGGGTTTCGAATTTCGTGGGCAATACCAGAAGCCATCTCACCTAATGAGGCAAGACGCGACATTCGCTCCACTCGCTGCTCTAATTTTCGTCGATGCGTAATATCTTCAAACGTAATAATCGAACGTTGCTTCTCTGAGGTGCCCAATACTTTGTAACTTACGGCATAGAAAACTTTCTCTTCCTTCCGCTTATGATCCCAAATTTCTTCGCTTCTTCTTTTCGTTTCATGAATCGTTAACTTCCCAAGCCGTTCTTTTAATAGCGGATCTTCTTTCATCATCGTCTGTGCTGCTTCATTATAAACGGAGTTGGCTCCTTCAATAACGAGCACCATGCCAACGTGAACGCTATTTAATATCGTCTCATTCAGCTTTTTAATTTTATCAATTTGCACATTACGCTCATCAAGCGTTTCGACCATTTCTTTCAAAGATGAGGAAAGTACGCCGATTTCGTCTTTTCGATTTTCATTCATCTCGATGTTCTTCGTTCTTTCTCCTAACGCAATTTGCTTACAAAATGCCGCTAAATTCTTAATCGGTTTTGAAAGGTGGTAAGAAAGAATAATCGTAATTTGCACCGCAATTACCCCAGTAAAAATGCTGATGAGAAGGGTATATTTTTGAATATTTGGAAGAGAACCTGAATAAAAGGAAAAGGACATTGGTTGGTAAAGCGTCCAGTTCCACTGCTCGATTTGTTCTGTGAGTACCGTGCTCTCAGTAAAAAAGCTCGTGTTTGACTCACCATTGTACCAATCAAGTGTACTTGCTTGAACGACTTCTCCTTCAGACGAAAGCGTGCCATCCGCTTCTTCTACGTACAAACCTTTCGTTTCATTGATCATGATTTTGATCAATGATTTGGCTTCATCTTCGTCCATACTCCCACTTTGCACACGATCATCAAGCTTCGCCGCATACCGACCAAGACTCGTTAAGTGTTCCTGAACCGTCGCCTGCTTTAACTGTTTTTCTGACTGATAACTTGACCACATAGAGACAGCACCAATAATAAAAATCGGCACGAGTACAATAATTAAGAAGGGCACTAATATTTTTCGTTCAATGGAGTGACGCATCTGATCGCCCCCTTCCTTTTAGAAAGAAAAGAATGCCTGCAACTACAAGCGAAGGGAGAACAGGATGAAACACTGGCTGTAGGGCATTTGGGATAAAGAGGAAAGCCAGTACATACGTAATCAATCCGCCAAATGTCGAGAGCAGTGCCTGACGATGATCGACGTTCGTATAAAGACCTCCATATAGCGGAAAGAACAAAGATACCGCAATAATTCCCCATATGTGACCACTGAATTGGACAATTCCCTGCGGTGGTGTAAAGGCAATGACAAGAGAAAAGGTCGCAAAGATAAAAATCATCCATCGCGTCCAGGAAATCACTTTGAGATCAACGGCATTCTTTTTCCGTATAGGGAGCGTGATATCATAGACAAAGCTCGTCGCCATGATCAATAGCTGCGAGTTCGCTGTTGAAATCGCAGCTGCGACAACGCTAATTAACAACACGCCTTTTAACGGTGTTTCAAGTAAATAAGTGATAATGAATGGATAGATTTCATCCGTACTAGTGAATGGAACGTTAGGATCAAGCACGCGAGATCCTATTCCAATGACAAAAATAGAAAAATAAATGAACACGAGAAAAGCGGTACTTGCGCCAACCATTTTTAGCGCAATTTGTTTGGAACGGGCGGAAAGAATCCGAACGGCATATTGAGGATTCGCCGCAACGCCAATTCCGAGCGAAAAGAACGCACTTAACAACGCCCAGAACGATAAGCCACCTTCAGGAAACAGCGACAAATAAGATGTGGATCCACTTTGATCTAAAGCTGAAAGACCACTCACGAGTTTCCCAAGCCCTCCAATTTCACCTACAATAAAGACGGCGCCTAAGATGGTACCGAAGAGGATTAAGCAAAAGTGAAAAATATCAGTTCGGGCTACCGAATGGAGGCCACCAAACGTCGTATAGAGAACAAAAAGATAAATTAAAAACACACTAACTGTATAAGGAATTTCAAGCATTTGACTTACAACAATTCCGAATCCTCGAATTTGGATCACTACATAGAGAAGGTAACTTACGCTCAGAATGATGCCAACCCAAATTTGAAGAAGCTTTGAATCATAGCGAATGAGAAAAAATTCTGGAACAGTTACAACGTTATATGTATAAAGTTTAGAGGCTAGGAAAAATAGCCCTATAATGCCAAGTAACCAGGCAACGGCAGTCGTCCAAATGACCGAAACTCCACCTTCATAAATCAAACCTGGTAAACCAAGAAGAGAGGCTGCACTAAACCAGGTTGCACAGAAGGAAGCCACGCTCGGAAACAAAGGAAGGTTTCTTCCTGCTAGAAAGTACCCTTTCAATTCATCCGTTTTATCAAAACCATGCTTTCCTAGTATAAGAATGGCAATGGTATAAATGAGGAAAACGCTTAAATATAGTAGTTCATCCACTCCGCTTCCCCTCCCATTTCCTGTAAGTAGCGAAATCATTTCGTTCGTATCAGGTTTCATTATATACAAAATCACGAATATGAACCAGAATTGGCCCAACGGTCACTTTCTTAACCATAACATAATAAAGCCGCTCCCCTTACCGGGTAGCGACTTTATCCTTTAGTTGATTTGGTTCAAAAAGCGTCGGAACGCCTTTTTTCCCTCTTCATCTCGTTTAAATACGCCAGCGTGTTCTAAAACGCTCGAAAATCTTAAACCAATTTCATCTCTCAGTACGTTCTGTATCTGTTCCTTTTCAATTCTACTGTATTTTTCAACGATCTTTTTCGCCCAGGGTACGTGCTTTGCAACCAGTTCATTCTGTTGTGCATCATCAAGCTGTTCTTTTTCGATATAAGATGCAAGCATTTCCATCTCATCGACAAGCCTTCCAGGTAGAACGGCAAGTCCCATCACTTCGATTAAACCGATGTTCTCTTTCTTAATATGATGAACTTCCTCATGCGGATGGAAGATGCCCATCGGATGCGCTTCGTTCGTTCTGTTATTTCGTAATACGAGATCAAGCTCAAACTGCTCATCACGTTTTCTTGCGATTGGTGTGATTGTATTATGAGGTTCGCCGTTTGATTCGGCTATTAGATTAACTTCACGATCGCTATATTCCCGCCACGACACTAGAATCACATGTGCAAGTTCAGTTAGTCGCTTCCGGTCCTTTCCTCGTAATCGAATAACAGACATCGGCCAGTTCACAATACCTACCGTTACATCGGCAAATTGATCAAGCTGAACTTTCTCTTGAATCTCAGCTTTCGCCATTGGAAACTCATGATAACCTCCTTGGAAATGATCGTGACTTAAAATCGATCCTCCGACAATTGGAAGGTCTGCATTGGAGCCGATAAAGTAATGCGGAAACTGCTCGGTAAAATGAAGCAGTCGCTCAAATCCGTCTTTCGAAATCGTCATCGGACGATGGTGTTCAGATAAGATAATCGCATGCTCATTGTAGTAAACATAAGGGGAGTATTGCAGGTACCAATTCTCTCCTTCAAGGTTAACTGGAATCATCCGATGTTGATCGCGTGCTGGATGATCAAGTCTTCCGCCATACCCGACATTTTCCTTGCATAGCAAGCATTTTGGATAAGAAGAAGACGTATTCGCTTTCGCTGCAGCGATCGCTTTAGGATCTTTCTCAGGCTTTGAGAGATTAATCGTGATTTCAAGATCACCGTATTCTGTTTCACTATACCAGTGAACGTTTTTCCTGATGCGATTCGTTCGAATGTAATCCGAATCCTTAGATAGCTGGTAGAAGAAGTTAGTAGCAGCGATCGGGCTGTGCTTATAGCGATCGTAAAACGTACGCACGATTTCGGACGGACGCGCAACGAAGGTATTCATAATCTTTGGATCAAACAAATCGCGCTCTGTTATCGTGTTTTCTTCAATTAATCCCTGTGCTACAGCATAATCAAGCATATTTTCAAGAATAGCCGTTGGCGTGTCTACTTGCTCTTCTGGTGGAGAAGGCAATGACTCTGTTCCATCGAGCTCAAACAGGGAAAAAAGAGCATTTCGAACGTAATCAACATCAAGTTCTGAAATCATATGCTTTTGCAATCCATATTGAACAAGTCGTTCGATTTCTAGATAGATCATGCGAAGTCCTCCAGCTTATGAGCACCATCGCCTATTTCAACGACATAGAAATCCCCTACAAGACCAGTTTTTTTGGTGTATGTTTCTCCAACACGATCAATAAAAGACTGGATGTGATCTTTTTTCACAATGCTAATCGTACATCCTCCAAATCCAGCTCCAGTCATTCTTGACCCAACGGCCCCTTCTTCCCAGGAGGCTTCTACCATCGCATCTAATTCTTTGCCGGTTACTTCATAATCATCACGCAGTGAAACGTGGGATTCATTCATCAGCTGACCAAAAGCTTCAACATTTCCTTCATTCAGAAAATCTACTGCTTTCATTGTGCGGCGATTTTCATAAACCGCATGACGGGCACGCTTCCTCGCTTCCTGATCTCGAATCACAGGCTGATAAGCATCGAACTGCTCTTCCGTCACATCACCTAACGTGTCAATCGTAAGCTCTTGCTGCAAGGATTTTAGAGCCTCTTCGCACTGAGTCCGACGTTCATTGTATTTGGAATCGGCCAGCCCTCTTCGCTTATTTGTATTCGCAATAATCAACGCATGGCTCTCTAACTTAATCGGTGTTTGCTTATACTCAAGCGTGTCACAGTTAAGTAAAAGCGCATGATCTTTTTTCCCCATGCCAATCGCAAACTGGTCCATAATGCCGCAGTTCACGCCAACAAATTCGTTCTCTGCTCGTTGAGAAAGCTTAACCATTTCAACCATATCAACTGAAAGACCAAAAAGATCTTTCAGTACAACCGATGTAACTAGCTCAATCGATGCCGATGAAGATAACCCCGCTCCGTTTGGAATATTGCCATAGAATGCTAGATCTAGTCCGGTTGGAATGGTGTAGCCTGCCTTTTGAAAAAGAGCAAGCACACCTTTCGGATAATTCGCCCAATCATCTTGCTCCTTATATAAAAGGGAGTCTACTGATGTTTCAATGATTCCCGGATCAGGAAAGTTCATCGAATAGAACCGGACTTTCTGATCATCACGCTTTCGTGCGACGGCATACGTGCCAACACTTAACGCACAGGGAAACACGTGTCCGCCATTATAATCGGTATGTTCTCCGATTAAATTCACTCGCCCCGGTGCAAAAAAGAGCGCTTTTTCCCCTTCATCTCCAAACTGTTCGATAAATGCCTGTTTCAGTTCTTTCATATTTGTTCTCCCCCTATCGTTCGTTATACTCCGATATCACAAAGATATAAGAAGAAAAATCTCCTGATTCTTCTAGTCCACCAGTTTGTGATCCGTCATATTCGCCTGGTAACTGAATGCCAGCGCTCATTAGCTCGTCTCCATAATACGTTCCTTCATAGCCACTTACTTCATATTCTTTTTCCGGATCGAGCCCTTTTACATACAATCGCTTAAACGCTGGATTGGGCTCAGCTAGTACTTGATAATACCCAACCATCGCTTTCTTTCGATCAGCTGACACACTCATCCAGCTCGTCACGTTGCCTTTCCCATCGAATGGACTTAACAATCTATAAAATTCTCCATACTGAAGAAGCGCTCGATTTGCTTTATACCAGTTAATTTGCTCTGTCATTGTGGTAAGCTCAGTATCACTCATTTTCGTGACGTCAAGCTCATACCCAAATGCGCCAAAATACGCCACATTTGCCCTTGTCTCAAGTGAGGTAATCCGCTTTACTTGATGATTCGGAACAGCTGAAACGTGCGCGCCCATACTGCTGATTGGATAAACCATAGACGTTCCATATTGAATGCTCAGTCGTTCAACAGCATCTGTATCATCACTCGTCCAGGCTTGAGGAGCATAGTAAAGCATCCCTGGATCAAACCTCGCTCCACCACTGGCACACGATTCAAACAACACATGTGGGAAGGCTTCGATTAAACGTTCATACAAAGCGTATACCCCTAATATATAACGGTGCGGTACTTCTTCCTGATGACTTTTCAGCAAAGAAAGGGAGCCAATTTCAGTCATATACCGATTCATATCCCATTTCACGTAATCAATGTTTGCTTCTTTTAATATCGTAGCCATCTGCTCATAAATGGTATCGACAACTTTAGGATTGGAAAAATCAAGCACAAGTTGATGGCGCCCGACAGATTTCGATCTTCCAGGCACTTGAATGACCCACTCTGGATGCTTCTTGTACAGTTCACTTTCTTTCGATACCATTTCAGGTTCAAACCAGAGCCCGAACATTAATCCCAGATTATTCATTTTAGACGCGAGACTTGATAGCCCTTTTGGGAGCTTAGTTGAATCCACAAACCAGTCACCGAGAGAACGCCGATCGTCATTTCGCTTACCGAACCACCCATCGTCTAACACAAACAGCTCGACACCGGTTTTCTTTGCTTGTTTCGCGATAGTTATTAATTTTTCCTCATCAAAATCGAAATACGTGGCTTCCCAATTATTTATTAACACAGGACGTTCTGCATCACGCCACTTTCCTCGAGCAAGACGAGATCGATAAAGATCATGATACGTTTGACTAAGACCATTTAACCCATGCTCTGAATAAGCCATCACGACTTCTGGCGTTTGAAATGTTTCACCACTTTGGAGCACCCATGAAAAATCAAATGGATTAATTCCCATCGTCACTCTCGCTGTCTCGTAATGATCCACCTCAACCTGCGCCTGGAAATTCCCGCTATAAACAAAGCTAAATCCATAAACTTCTCCTGCATGTTCGGTTGTCATCGGTCTCTTTAAAGCAAGAAACGGGTTGTGCTGCGCACTGCTCGTTCCACGCGTACTTTGAATGCTTTGCACACCCGGGCTAAGTCGTCGTTCATGAACATGTCGCTCTCTCGACCACGAACCTGAGAGCTGTATCATGTTAAAATGTGCATCCGGGAAATCCACAGAAGCACTGTGTGCTCGCTTTATCAAATGATCACGTTCACCTTTATTCGTAAACGCGGTAGAACGGATAATGACATTCCGCTCGTGATACACCGAGTACATTAAAGAAAGAGAGAGATTCAAAGACGAATCATGCAAATGGATCACTAACGTATCTGCTTCTGATTCATCTTCTACATATGTGGCAGGTAAACCTGATAGACGTGGCTTTCCTTTCACAAGTTCATACGATTGATAAGTAAAATTCGAAATGCGACTTCCATCCGGATGCTCGATTTGAAAAGCGGGCTCTCGATAGTCTGACGTGCCGTACCCCGGATATTCCTGTTTTATTAAATCTAGTGAAAAAGTTGGATCGTCCTCATACACATAAGAAGACGCCACTCTCGCCTCCTTTTTTGATAGATGGCTAAAATCAGAGCGGTCACGTATCTTTTTACCAAAATAAAGTTGTCCTAGCTGCCCATTTTTCATTACATGAAACACATAGCTAAGCTCTTTTCCTTGCAAATGAAACTGAAGAATTTCTTCATTAATGAATACTGGCATCTGTTTCCCTCCACGTCCTATTCGAAAACGTTTCCATTTCTCCGTTCTCGTTCCCGTATCTAGTTTAAAAAAATCCACGTCACTGTTCAATGGTAAAAAAAATAAAGACTTATGCCTTTTATTGCTTAGACTTCTTTCATTGGATAAGATAAAATGCTATTTAGAAAGTAATTCATCTAACCTATCTACTCTATTAAACAGTACTATTTTGCTTATTAAGGAGAATTATTATGGAAGAAAAGCCATCGCAATATGGGTCTTACGGGTATCGTTTCTCAGATCCGATGCTCCAAAACCTTGCTCAAATCTGGTCACTGGGGTGGGATGAGCAAACCACGACGCTCTATGACTGGGATGGAAAAAATCGGCTGGATACAGGAAAATTCATTTTTCAATACACGATCTCTGGAAAGGGATGTATCGATATTGAGGGCGAACTTCATGAGCTAACGCCCGGGCAGGGATTTATCGTCAACATTCCCGGCAACTATCGGTATTATCTACCTGAAGACAGCGACCGCTGGGAATTTATTTACTTAACGCTATACGGAGATGTTGTCAAAAAATATTGGGAGGACATCCAAAAAGACATTGGACACATCATTCATTTCCAACCTGACTCCGATCCGGTCTTATACTTATTGAGCCTGTTAAACATGGCCTCAAACCGTCAAATTTCCAACGCGCATCAAGCATCTGGTTATGCTTATCAATTTACAATGATGCTCTATACGTATTGTTCGAATCTTGAAAAGCGACTTTCCGAATGGCCAGAGGCAATTGTTGAAGCGTCGATGTATGCGATGAATCATTACAGCGAAGAAATTGGACCAGATGAAATGGCCGCTTCTTCTGGTATGTCGCGTTATCATTTTACGAGACAATTCAAAGAATATACGAACCAAACGCCGATTCAGTACTTAACGGACATTCGGATTAAAAAAGCAAAAGAACTTCTAGTGAACACCAAATATTCATCAGAGGATATTGCACTTCTTATTGGGTATAAAAACGCTAACTACTTTAATAAAGTGTTTAAAAAGGTGACAGGCACCTCACCTGGAAAGTATCGAACAACCTTGTTGCTCCAGAAGTAATCGAAAAGGACCGCATAAGCGGTCCCTTCTACTTTGAAACTTCAATTGTAATCGATCGTTTATCATAATTAATGGTCATACTTTTTCCTGAAGCTACAAAATTCTCTAGCACATCTTTTGATAGCTGCAGTGCGAACTGCGTACGTTCAAGCTTCTCTATATCAGCCGGGTCCACAAGATCCAGCTTCATTTCCTGCTCGTTTACTTCTTTGTGCAGTTTCTCTAATGATTCGTAAACGCTATGATATAGCGATTCGATTGGCTCATTTGCCTTACTCATCCCACATCATCCTTCATTCCATTTGACATTGTTCCTATTATATCAAATGGAAATCCAATGGAACATTACGAAATGATGCCAATCGGAGAAAGCAACGTATAAATCACAATCATTGCTACGGTTGCTGCAATGCCTACCGGATAAAGAAGCTTCCACGGTGACATATCGACTTGTGCATTTTCTTCAAGAACAAAATCTTTATCGCGCGGTGCAATTTTTCCGATGACAAGCATCAGAATCGTACAAGCGACAAACAAAATTCCAAGGATATGCAAGAAATGAATACCCGTATCCCACACGAGCTGAGTCGTTGCATAAACCGAAATAAACACAAACAGAGATACTTTAGCTGCAATCGATGGAACACGTTTCGTTAAATAACCAACGATTAGAATTGTAAAGATTGGTACGTTATAGAAACCGTTCACAATTTGTAAATATTGAAAGAATCCTTGAGGAACTTTATCAATCAACGGAGCGATACACATCGCAAAGATTGCGAGAATTATCCCCACAAATTTCCCTTTTCGCACAACCACATTGTCTGGCGCTTTAGGATTAAAGTACGGCTTGTAAATGTTAAGCGCAATTAGCGTAACGGATGAATTTAGTGCAGAGTTAAAGGATGATAGAATCGCACCAAATAGCACTGCCGCAAAAAATCCAACTAGCGGTTTTGGTAACACTTCATTTACTAACATCGGATAGGCATCAGTTGGCTCAAGACCTGGTCCAAACATATTGAAGGCAATAATTCCGGGTAAAATAAGAAAAACAGGTCCTAGTAGCTTCAAGAACGCTGCAATCAAAACGCCCTTCTGCCCTTCCTTCAAGTTCTTCGCTGCAATCGCACGTTGCATAATGTGCTGAGCAGTCCCCCAATAAAACAAGTTTACTAGAAGCATCCCTGTAAACATCGTCCCGAATGGAACGGGACTGTTCTCATCTCCGACTGAATTTAGTTTTTCTGGAGAATTTTCCACAATCGTGTTAAACCCACCAAAAACCGAGCCGTCACCAAGAACATATAGTCCGATAATTGGAATCATTAAACCACCAATTAGTAGACCAATTCCGTTGATCGTATCCGATACAGCGACGGCTTTTAGCCCGCCGAAGATCGCGTAAATTGCGCCGATAATTCCGATCGCAAAAACGGTTACATATAGACTAGCCATCCGACTAAGTCCTAACGTCTCTGGAATATTAAATAGCCCGTTTAATGCAACGGCCCCAGAATAAAGAATAGGAGGAAGCAAGTTAAAAACGTAGCCAAAGAGAAAGAGAATCGTCACAATTTGCTTCGTTCCAAAATCATATCGCTCCTCTAGAAAATCTGGAATCGTGGTGATACCACCTTTAAGATAACGAGGCAATAAGAAGAAAGCGACAATCACCAGGGAAATGGCAGAACCGACTTCCCAGCCCATAACGGCGATCGTGTCTGAATATCCCTGTGCATTCAAACCTATTAATTGCTCGGTTGATAGATTCGTCAGCATCAACGATCCAGCAATAACCCAAGCACCGAGACTTCTTCCTCCTAGAAAATAACCGTCCTGTGTTGCTAAATCTTCTTTTCGAGTAACGAGGTATGAGATGACAGCAACCATACCTGTAAAAAATAGAAATGAACCGACTGTAAAGAAACTCATTGGTGCCTCTCCTTTTGTAAGCGGAATCAAAGTAATCCATACCGCTATGTATGCGTTTTAATGTCTGTGTTTTATTCTATACTGCGGTCTGTAAGCGTTTCAACGGTAAAAAAAACAGAAAGTTGTGCACTTTTTTGCTTTATTCCGTTACCGAAGCATCAAAAAGCCGCTGTGCCAAAATGACAACAGCGGCTTTTTACTTAAGTTAATTAGGAAGGAGTTTGCTCATTCAAAAGAGAAATAGGAAGAACAAATGGAGGTTTTTTCTTATGAAACAATTTCTATACAAGCTCACATTAATTCCTGAACTACTTGAAGAAAGCAACTGGACCGACAAAGAAAATAACATTATCTCAGAGCACTTTCACGCCCTTCAACTCTTGTTGAAAAATGATACCTCATTATGGCAGGACGTACCTAAAACAATGACCCTACTGCTTTCGGAATTGTTGTGATTCAAGTCCCATCAGAAGATGAGGCAGAAGCACTAATGAACAGTGATCCTGCCGTACGAGAAGGGATTATAACAGCAGAACTTTATCCTTACAGCGTGGCCCTTTATAACGATACTTTCTCAACTCGTTAACTACTGGATTGATCAATCAAAAAGCAGACGCCTCGTAGACGTCTGCTTTTGATTAGAAATATTGAACCATATGCTCTTCGTTCAGAAACTGCCCCTGCACATAGAGAGCCTTCTCTTCAATATAAACGGTTTTAAAACCATAGCTCTTGTACAGGTGCTTTGCTCGTTCATTCGTTGATACGACAGATACACTTAATTTAAGAAGCGCATCCTGGTTCTTTGCATACTCCATTACGCGAGATAGAAGCGCTCTGCCTGCCCCTTTGCCACGATATTCCGGTGTAACGTAGACAGCAAATAAATCGGCTTTGTGCCGAACCTTGATCCCAGACCCTCTGACAAATGTAATCACACCAATTAACGTCTCGTTATCAAAAGCGCCAAAAGTAGTGCCAGATTCCATGTTTCTCGCTGTGCTTTTAATCGGGTCATCCTTTAAGATCGCCTCTTCGTAACTTGACGCGAACGCTTCAGGATTTTTCTTTAATGCTTCTAATCGAAGCTCCCAATAAGCTTCTGCATCATTTGCTGTTAGCTGTCTTACTTCCATGTTAAAACCTCCTAAGCTACGAGTCCTTTTATAAATGCCTTACATTTTTCTGCAATTAATTCTTTATCATGATCAAGCGTTGCCACGTGATAGCTATCTTTCAATTCGACTACTTCTTTCTTCACAGAAGCAATTTCCTCGTAGATGATCATTGAATTTTGAGGAGGAACGACATGATCCTCAATTGATTTAAAGATTAACGCTGGCATCGTAATGTTCGATAGATCCTTTCGCGTAACCTCTACTAACTTCAAAATCTCTTGAATCGACTTCGTTGGCGTTTTCTCATAAGCCAGCTCGTCAACGCCTTCCGCTTTAATATCCGAACCAATCGCATCAAGGAAGCGCGGCTCTGTTTTCCCTCTCATTTGTTCTAGATCAGGCAAGTCAATTGCGGCATTAATCGGCATAATGCCTTTTACTTCATTGTATTTTTCAGCTAAATAAAGCGTTAGTGTACCGCCCATCGATAGCCCGGTGATGAAAAGGGAATCACAACGTTCGTTCAACCATTGGTAGCCTTCTTCAACGGACTGAATCCACTCTTCATATGTACTCTGTTCCATCTCTTCATAGTGCGTACCGTGGCCTTTTAACCTTGGGCCGCACACCGTATATCCTTCCGAAGCCATTTGCTCTCCTAGATAACGCATGCTTTGCGTTGAACCAGTAAAACCGTGTAGAACTAAAACGCCTATTTTGTTTCCTTCAAAATAAAATGGTTCTGCACCTTGTTTAACAGCGTATTTTTCCATCTATATCCCTCCTAGCGTATTATCATCATGCATTCGCTACGAAAGCGCTTAATTCCTTTTAAGAAATGTGCGATTTAGAGGTTTGAACTGGACCATACAGTGGAACATATTACCTGGATATACTTAACAGGAGGAATGAAACGTGTCACATTTAATGAAGCAACATGATCCCCAACAAAAACAGTCATTCATTCAACGTTTACTCGATCGCGGTGTATATAAATTAAAGGACAAACAGCTTTATGAATGCACAATGGAAGAATTAGAACGACTCGTTCATATGATCGAGCTACCATAACATCTCCAGAGGATACTGCCGGAGATGTTTTTTTGTATAGCTAGATATCCTTTTTCAACCACTCACTCGCCAGCATACTATAGACAACATGATCATAGAATTCCCCGTTTACAATCTCCACCTGTCTGAGCACGCCTTCTTTCGTAAACCCAAGTCGTTCAGGGATGGCACGGCTTTTTTTATTTTCAGATGCCGCACGTATCTCAATTCGATTTAATCCCATTTCATTAAACCCTAAATGAATGATCCCTCGGCACGCTTCAGTCACAATACCCTTTCGTTGGAATTTCTCACTTAGCCAATAGCCAATCGTAGCGTATTGATGGGTTTGATTCACTTCATTAAACCCAACTGTTCCCGCAAGCTCCCCTTTATAAAACATACCGAGCGTTTTCGGATACCCACCTGTTTCACTAACGCCTTTTAACGTACTTTGGATAAAATCACGGGACGCCTCAACATCTGTATTGTAATCGACCCATGCGAGCCACTTTTTTAAGTGATCTCTTGAACCATCGATCAAGTGATAAAGCGCTTCTGCATCATCAATTGTGTACATTCTTAAATAAAGATCCTCGTTAAGTTGATATGTAAACATGTTCCTATTCTCCTCTTTTTTTCACCTTAAGACTTTGTCTCGTATTGTCATTCGTTTTCTGTTATGCAACTTGTTTTCCCTTTAAGTCGTTAGTCTTCTTTTTATCATGAGGATCTGGCCTCGATGGCTAATTTCATCCTCCATCACATGGAACCATTTGAAATAGTGATTCGCCTTTTCATCCCAGCCAAATGGCGTTACTTTTTCTAGCCAGGTATCGTCTTTTTCTCTTAAATCATCAAGCGTTTTAGCACGAACAAGACTAAGCTCACTCCAATAATAATCAAGGTCGCGCCCCTGAATGACTGCTCTCGCTTTGTCTCCAAGCTCAATGCCCGTCCCAAGTTCATCCCACTCTGCGTCATTTAATTCCCGCTCTTCGAACGTCATGATTTGAAATGCTCTTTCGATCGAAGACATATGATAAAGAAGCATTCCAATGGAATTGCTCTTAGCGTCTAATTGAATATCCAGCTGCTCGATTGTTAAACCTCTGATTGCCTCTTCTGTTGTGTATCTGGCATAATCCATCATCGACACTAACCTACCAATCTCAGGCGTGAAGCCTTTTTTACGATCAATCATACAAAGATCATGATGTGGCATCGTTCGACATCCTCCTTTCGATCAAATCTAGCTTATTCTTACTACTTTCCATAGGAGAGTCGAAAATCCCTCTTTAGTTCCTTACTTTTCCAGAAAAAGCCCTCGATTCTACTTAAGAATCGAGGGCTTTTGTATGTTTAGCCAATAAAATCTGGTTTTGGACAATATAGCTGAATTTTGGACAATAAAACCGCATTTTGGCCAATTTATCCGAAATTTGGCTAATAAACAGCGAATAGCTATCCTCCCGCCACCACAGCAACCAAAGAAATCACTGCATTTCCACGAAAACTTCTTTCACTTTGCCTGTAATATCGTGACTTGAGGCGCCTTCAACCATCATCGCGATCAATAAGTCCTTCTCATCCGTGTTATACGCGACAAAAAGTCCATTTTCAGGGCCTTCTTCTTCGCCCGCCGCCTTTAACTCGGCCGTTCCTGTCTTACCAGCGAGCGAAATGCCTTTTACCACTGGATCATAAGCGGTACCCTCAGGATCCGAAACTACCTTCCCAAGATCATCGCTCACAATTGAGGCAATTTCAGGTGAGATGACTTCAAACTCCTCAGCTGCCTTTTCTTCTCCCATTCGAAGCGTTGGCTTCAGCATCACGCCATCATTCGCAAACGTCGTATATGTCATGGCTAGCTGATAAGGGGAAATTTGTAGCTCACCCTGTCCATAGGCAGAGTCAGCTAAAAGAATGTCATTATTACCTAGTCCACCGTTTGAGATCGATGAGTTTTCAGTTGGAAAAGGAAACTCGACTTCCTGACCAATCTGAAAAGATTCCAAACCTTTCTGGAACTTTTCAGCGCCAAGATCCAGGGCTTTTCGTGCAAAATAAATATTGTCCGAATGCATAAGCGCTTCTTCTAGCGTTACTTCCGGGTCAGCCGGCTTCACGCGCGTAACTTTATATCCACCCCAGCTTGAGTCTGGCTGCCACCTTAAATCATCAATTTTCTCAACTGCATTCGGATCTAAATCACCATCCCGAAGTGCGATCGAAGCAGTAAGCGGCTTAATCGTTGAGCCAGGTGAATACGTTTTATTAAACTTAGCTGAAAATGGGAGGTCCTTATTATCAGCCAACTTCGCATACTCACCTTCGTCAAACCCAAGTGTAAAATCATTTGGATTATAGGAAGGTGAGCTTGTTAACGCAAGCGTCTCACCCGTTGTTGGATGAAGCGCCACCGCGGTTCCCGGATCTTTTCCAAGCTGCTCAAACAACTTCTGTTGGACAGCTCCATCAATCGTAACCTGAATGTTCTCACCATCAACCTTTTCCTTACTAGCGATCACTTTCTCAGGATCTGCTCCCTTCACTTCAATCGACCAGCCTGTTACACCATGAAGCTCGTCTTCATACACTTGCTCCAGGCCAGCTTTTCCAATGCTCTCATAGCTGGAATAGCCCTCTCCTGCATACTTCTCGAGATCTTCTTTCTGCATTTGTCGAATATAACCCGTTAAATGAGCAGCACTCTCACCAAAAGGATAAATCCTTTCAGTCGTATCGTTAATCTGAACGCCGGTAATTTCACCAGCCTCAGCAATAAGCTCTTCCTCTGATTCCATTACGCTTTTTAGCGGAACGAACTGCGTTGGATCAGACTGCACCCAACCCTGATTAAGCTCTTTCTCAATATCTTCTACGCTCACCTTCAAAGCGTCACTAAGCTCAGCCACAATCTTTTCTTGATCGGATTCAATGGCTTGTGGCACAACTCCAATTTGCTTAACCGTACCATTAACTGCTAACGCTTCACCGTTCCGATCGGTAATTTCACCACGAACCGGAACAGAAGAACGAATCGCAACCTCATCACCTTCTTCTAATTCCTTAAAAATAAACGAAGGATCCCAGTTAACGCCGTAAGAGTCGGCTTCTTCTCCTTCAGTCAGGACAAGTGTTGCTTCATGATCAAATGAGACTTCGCCAGCTAGTGTTTGCATCGACACTGAAAAAGGGAAGGTCACTTCTCCCTCCTCATTTGGCTCAGGTTCTTCTTCAGGTTTTTCAAAGCTTACTTTCAAATCTTCAACTTCTACATCATCATAAATAGACTGATACCGCTCGGCGAATTCGTCTTTCGATATCGATTTTTGTGCAGTTGGAGATAATTGATCGTACATGCTGCTAAACTCCTGCTTGTTCCAGTCCTTCACGTATGTATCGAACGCATCAACCGCTGATGGTTGATCCGAACATCCCGCTAGAAACAATAAAAATAACCCCATTGCGATAAATGATTTTAGTTTCACACTCGGCCCCTCTTTTTCTATTATTTTCCTCTTATTATAAAAGACTTTAAGACAGGAAGGAAGGGAAAAAGGTTATCCTTTGAATGCGTAAGTGCGACTTCCTTTGACATTTGTTTTCACACGAAACACTCCGCCAGCATACGGAAACTGCTTCAGTTCATCTTCACTCGTATTTGTTCGCGCTGTTGTAATGTAGAGCTCATTTCGCTCTTTCCCACCAAATACACATGACGTCACATTCAACGCTGGTACGCTAACTTCTAGCAGTCTTTCACCGGTATCCGGGTTCCATCTTGTAACCTTAGAACCTCCCCAGTGAGCGATCCATAGATTTCCTTCTTCATCACTCGTCATCCCATCTGGCATACCCTCTCCATCAGGAATCGTAATTACTTCAACAGGATTTCGGATATCGCCTGTAGACAAATCATAGTCATAGCGAACGACTTTTTTCGTCGGCGTATCAATAAAATACAAATAGCGCGTATCAGGTGACCAGGCGAGTCCATTGGACGTACTCACATGATCGATTTTTTTTGTCACTTCAAGGTTTTCATCAAGACAATAGAGCGCGCCTTCCCCTTTTAACCCTTCCATGTGCATTGTTCCTGCCCAGAACCGCCCAGCTGGATCGCATTTTCCATCATTAAAGCGATTATCAGGCAAATGACTCTCTGGATCGGTAATCGCCTCTACGTTCTCTGTTGAAAGATTCATAGCGTAAAACCCCCCAGCCATCGCCATCACCAGGCCACCTGCTTCACGTGGTGCAATCGTTCCAACCATTTGCTCTTGCTTCATCTCGATATTACCTGCCGTCATCGGGTTGTAGGCGTGAACCTTCTTTCCTTCAATATCAACCCAATACAGTAGCTGACTCTGATCATCCCAACAAGGACCTTCTCCGAGTATTGCGCGTGCATCAATGACTAGTTTTGCTTCCATAATATGTACCTCCTGATTAGTAAATCATCTATTCCCTCTACTTTAACCCTTAATAAGAAAAGGGTCCACCTTCTATAGTACAAGAAGGGAACCCATGCCATTTTAAATTAAAAACGGATTAGCTAAATCAGTCCACTGGTATTTTTGTCCCCAGCTTTCTTTTGCAAGCGTCGTTACCCGATCAATGATCTCCTGTGGAACCGTTTCGACGTCTCCCATTTCATTCGGATTATAATGATAGGCATACACACGGGATAAAAACTGATCAAATGGAAGAGAGGCTTCTCCTTCCTCTTCCCCATGATTTCGAACCGTTGACTTAATGCCCTGACCCCAATCCTGTCCGCTATCATTATTCGGATTATAAAAGTAGACTCTCGTTTCCCCAGATGGATCAGCATCAATTCGCTGGATGCTAATCGCATGAAGACCGAGTAAATCGGCGTTCGCTGTAGTGACGAAGATCCCGACCGGATTTGGGTAAATCAGCTGATGGCCTTCATTGTAATCCGGATGATGCGTTGCATAAAAGAGTCGTGCAAACTGTTCATAGTTTGTTACGGCACCCGTTACCGGATTAATAACTGATGAAAACTCCTTAGAAATCCACTGACCATAAAATTCCGGGTTCACAAATTTATGACCATCTTCACCACGTAGAGCGCTTCGCTTCATCATTTCATCGTAAACGCGATCAAGATGTGGAACGAGAATAAGCGAAACAGCATCAAGCTCTTTATGAAGATCCGGGGCAAGTCCTCCCGCAATAAGCGACGAATTAATTTCAGCACCTTCAAATGAGATATCAATTTCCCCATCCCGACACGCTCTTGCGACAAGCTCTAGCAAAAATCCTGGATCATGCTGTGACCAGAGGCTGATGCCTCGAGCTGATTGACACGTCGGATTCATTCCCTGCCCAATGCCAAGCGGCTGCCCCAATACGCTTAAAAGTCCTGACAATAAAATTCCGACAGGCGTGACGTCATCAGGATGATCCCGTGATGCGAGTAAATCCTTTTCGACTTCAGAGAGCATCTCAATTTCGATTATACGCTCCAGTCCTGGAATAACAGGCGGAGAGGATAAAACGCCGCGCTCAAGCATGCGCGCAAGTCCGTAAAGAGACTGAGCAGTGACAGGGAAAATTGCTAACGTAATGAGCTCTTTTACTAAGGTAAAGTGCTCATTTAAGTTCGCTTCCCCTTTTTCAGTCAATCCAAGTGTTAAAACGAGTAAATGAGACGCGTCCTCTTCTGCAAGAGTACGTGCAAGATTCGCATGAACCGGCGAGACGAGCCCAGTATCGCGCATCACGTCTGCAAATCGCTCCGCTTCTAATTCTTTTTCCATCTCAGATAGCGCATTGAATTGACTTTGATAGTCAGCAAAGTTAGGGTAAGCCTTGCTAAGTTCCGATGGTGCATGCACGCTATCAAGGTAACGCTGAATGCTTTCACGTCCTTCTAAGCTTAAATCCTCTGAAGATAAGAGGTTTTCAGCGTAACCAATCATTTCTTTAATTCGTTTTACCATAATCGGGCGTTGTGCAGTTAAACGATCAATTTCATCCACAAACGTAGCTGATAGGGATCCGAGCGACATCTTTTCAGCTAAAAATTGAAATAGGAGGATGCCTCTCTTTTGTTCTTGCCCTTGATTAATTCTTGCTTCCTCCGTCTCAGCTGGGAAAATCATTTGGAGATTCAGCGCCATCACTTTGTTTAGAAAAGTGCGGGCTTGCTCGCGTGAAACATCTGGATGCGTATATTCCTCTTTTGCAATCGCAAGCATACGCAGCTCACTTAACACTTCAAAAATCGAATAGTTTCCGTCTATTTTAAACGATCCACCTACAAGCGGCGGTTGTAATTTACGAGGTTCTTCCCATGGTCCACCTTCAAAAATGCCTGCCTTATCATAGTCATCAGCAAGTTGATAAAGGGATTCGAGCTTATTCTGGTCAATGAGAACGGCAGCGTCTGATAACAATTCTTCTAACACAACTGGATTCTGGCGGTTTTCCTTGAATGACTGAAGAGTCCTGACAAACTTTTGCTGTTCTGAATTTGAAAATGATGTTTCCATTTCCATACATCCCCCATTATTTACAAGATAGCTATTTGTACCCCAATCCAGGAAAAGGAAACCCCTTCTAAGGACCTATTTATTTTCGATTATTGAGCATTTCGCGGAATACTTGAGAATATCGCGGAATTATCATGATTTTCGCGGAATAAAAATAAATATCGCGGATATATTCCGAAATTCGCGGAAATAACGTGTTCTCACTCTAAACAAGGGATCGCCATTAAGAAAAAGCGGTCATCTATATCGCAGATGCCCGCTTTCACCATAAATCCTTACTCTTTTTCCCCTGTTTTCCACGAAGAATCAAGCTCATACACTTCTAGAGATTCAAGCGTCACCTTTCCATTCATCGCATAGATCTCAAAATCATCACTATCCTCTGATGGGAAGATCCGATTCGTCATGACACGCTTTCCATCATTCGCAAACAACTCTACTGAAGAGCGGTCGACAAACAGATGAAGCTTTACTTTTCCATCTTCCGTTGGTTCTAGCGGTGCCCTGTACACACCAGGAAACTGTTCATGAAAACTTGTATCGCCACTATTCTGTCGATCAACAAATGCAAGATTGTTTTTTGAATCATATCCTACAATCGTTTCCTCTTCGTCTCCCTTTCGAACGCGGAAGCCGAATTCACCTGACGTATCTAAATCAAATTCGGCAACGACTTCATACGTATCTGCCTTAAAATCAAGTGGCATTCTACCTTCCACTTCTTTATCAGATAAATCCACTAACTTCTTGGAACGATTCGACTCAATCTCACCCGCTGGCTCTTGGATAAGGCGCGTTTCACCGTTCACTTCTTTCAAAGAAACCTCACGTGGTAAAGACATTGCACCTTTCCATGGATCTGTTGGTAAATCAGACGCATACATCCAGTTACTCATCCAGGCGAGCCAAATGGGATTGCCCTCATGGTTGCTGAAAGCTTGTGCCGCATAAAAATCGGTCCCGTAATCAACCCAGTTAATGTCTTCTTTTGCCCCTTCTCTCGTGAACGCCTTTCCATCGAAATCACCGATAAAATATTGTCCACCCGATCCGCCAGCAATACTTCCTGGATTCATATCCACCTGTAGCACCCATTTCTCATTAGAAGAATCGCCATCAACCGGTAATTGGAAAAGTTCTGGCGTCTCCCAAACGCCACCCTGGGCCCCCTGATCAACGCCGAATTCACTTAATTTCTCCCAGTCGATTAAATTATCTGAGCCATAGAAAATGACTTTATTTCCTGCTGCAAGAAGCATGATCCACTTCTCAGATTCCTCATGCCAGACAACTTTAGGATCACGAAAATCTTTAACCCCTGGATTTGGAAGGATCGGGTTACCACGATACTTTTTCCACGTTTCTCCCCCATCTTCACTATACGCAAGCCCCTGTGTCTGTTCATCTCCTGCTATCGTATAGAAGGCGACAAGACCCGCTTTTCCTTCTGCAAAAAGGCCGCTCGTATTGGTTTTATCATAAACCGCGCCACCAGAGAAAATCATCCCCTGATCATCCGCTTCTAGCGCCATCGGCTTTTCTTCCCAGTGATAAAGATCTTCACTGACCGCATGCCCCCAGCCCATGTTTCCGAATTCATTTCCTGTAGGGTTATGCTGGTAAAATAAATGGTATTTCCCTTCAAAATACACCATCCCGTTTGGATCGTTCATCCAATTTTGCTTTGGCGTATAGTGAAACTGGGGACGTAGCGACTGATTGTATTCTTTTGGTATCTCAGGCTCTTTTTCCTCTTGTTCTGGCGATTCATTTTTGTCATTAAAGGGCGCAAAGAAGATAAGAATGCCGATCACTACAATAACACCTACAGCTAGCAACCATTTTCTCATAGTATCCAGCTCTCCTGTCTGTCAAACGAATTATACCTCTAAATAGAAAAGTAACTGTCGAAGCTTACCCCGACAGTTACCATCACTCTTATTTAAATACGCCAGCATCCATTTCTTTTAATATCTTCGTTTCGTCATTGTGAATCGAAAGTTTAAGAGATGGAGCTAGTGTGCCGCCAAAGTGATCAAATTGATATTGCTCTGACTGCGCGCCAAGTTCATTGATTGTTAAACCGTTTAGGTCATAGAAGTTAGCAAAGCTAATCACTGTTCCATTAGGCATAACCATCCATGAATATGTTTGATAAGGCTCATTCTCTGGATTTGCAACAACAAGACCACTTCCGTTAAGAGGCTCATAGTCTGATGTTAGAGAATCTGATACAAAGCCATAAAGACCATCTGGACCAGTTATTCCTGGAGCAAACTTGTTTTTGTGCGTATCAGTGAAAAGATAGTATTTATTTCCTTTTGTCACGATATGCGGACGTTCAAGCTCCTGATTGAGGCTGTTCGCTTCCATCAGTGGAGGCATGATGTCAAACTCTGTGTAATCATCGTTTTCAGCTTTTGCGATTCCGATATTACCGTTAAAGAGCTTTGATTCTTCTGGTACTTCGTCTACTGTAGCGAAGTCTTCAGAACCGATGTGCTCTTGTTCAACAGAGCGTTCTGCAGGTGTGCCGCCAGAGTTCCCTTCAAACAAGATATAATCTTCGCCTGTTTTAGGGTCTTCAAAGAACCACGGATCACGGAATGCATAAGCAATGTCTCCCTGCTTACTTTGTTCCATTGTCTGGTAATATTCGCCATCCGGCTCAAGAATCACTTCATGATCAGACCAGTTGTTGAATTCGATTCCCTTATTTGATGCATCAACATCAGCAGAAGCCTTTACTAGACGCTGCTCATAAGTTAGCTGTTCTTCGCCTTTACGACCTGTTGCCGTATAGAAGAAATTAATCTCGCCATCTTCAATCATCGCTGAACCTGCCCATTGCCGTGAACCTAGTGCCTGCTCTTCATTAAAAACGGTACCGCCAAGCTTCCAATCTTTCCCGTTCTTTGAAACGAAGTAGCGAATTTCAGCGATATCATGACGCTTACCAGGTAATACATCACTTGGTGCTGTTAGCGAGAAAATCACTTTATAACCATTTAACGTTGCGATCGAACCATCTTTGTTACGTAGTGGCCACGTATCCCAGATATGGTACTCTGGTGCAATTTGTTCAAGGTCTTTTGTGTTAATTTCTGGAGCTGTATTATCTTTGTTTTGAACAATTTTAGATGCATCTTCTCTTGTCCAGTTCGATGTTTCACTCTCTGCTGCAAAGCTTGTTGCCGGAGCAAAACTTGAAAACAGGGTAGCGAATCCGAGAACGGATGTCGCTACTGTTTTTGAAAACTTATTCATGTTTGTAAGTCTCCTTTAGTCTGGTTTCCCAGTTTTAGTGTGAAGGCATGATTTGACCTGGCTTAAGTGCGCCAGTTACTTTTGTTTCATCACCATGAATTGAAAGTTTAAGCGTAGGGGCAAACGTACCGCCAAACTGAAGCTCACCGTTCTCATCACGATACTCGTTCACAAAGCTGATGACTGTACCATTCGGCATAACTGCGTGAGAGTATGTCATAAATGGATCATCTTCAGGGTTTGCCACAACAAGGCCGTTGCCGTTAAGTGGCTCGTAATCACCGCGAAGAGAATCATTCGTAAAGCCATAAAGACCATCAGGACCTGTTAATCCAGGAGCAAACGTAAATTTATGTGTGATTGTAAAGAGGTAGTACTCTCCACCTTTAACAAGGATGTGTGGACGCTCAAGCTGCTGGTTTACACCATTTGCTTCGAGTAGTGGTGGAAGCAATTCAAAGTCTGTTAGATCTTCATTTTGTGCTTCAGCAATCCCAACGTTACCGTTGTAATCTTCAGCGCCAGCTGGTACATCGTGAGTTTCACGGAAATCAGCATCACCAATGTTTTCTGGGTCTAGTGACTTGTCGTCTCCTGCTGTATTTCCTTCAAAGATTAAGTATTCTTTTCCTGTCTTAGGATCCTGGAAGAACCATGGGTCACGGAATGAATAAATAATATTTCCTGTTTTTTGTTCTTGTGTTTCATAGTACTCACCGTCAGCTTCAGCAAGGATTTCATGCTCACCAAAGTTGCTTAGCTCAACAGATTTAGATTTCTTATCTGCTTCGATATCAAACGTTGTTTTCGCAAGACGTTGTTCAAATGTTGTTTGTTCTTCACCTTTACGTCCAGTTGCTGTATAGAAAAGGTGAACCTTACCATCGTCATCCATCATTGCTGATCCTGCCCATTGGCGAGCGCCTAGTGCATCTTCTGATTCATAAGCGAGTCCGCCCATTTTCCAATCTTTTCCGTTCTTCGAGTAGAAGTAGCGAATTTGAGCTTCGTCGTGACGACCGCTCCATGTATATTCTTTAGAAGCTGTAAGAGCAAAGACAACCTGGTAACCATTTACCTGTGCAATCGATCCATCACGATTACGTAGTGGCCATGTGTCCCAAACCCAATAATCTGGAGCCACTTCATCCACGTTGTCGATGTTAGGTGCAGTGTTGTTTTTCGATAAATCATAACCCTGCGCGTCTTGACGAGACCAAACTGCTGTCTCTACATCCTCAGCCGCATTCGTAGATAACGGCATGCCTGCAAATCCACTTACAAGCATAATTGTCGATAGTGCAATCCCCTTAAAAACAGAAGACTTTTTCACGTTCCCCATCTGCCACACTCCTCAAAATTTAGTAAAATGTTTCGTTCGCCATAACTGTATGGAAAATATGTGAACCCGTCAATATGCTCGAAAAAGCACATATTATACAGGTCTTTAGATAGGAAAACCCTATTCAGTCAATTAAGAAAGCGGTTTTCAAACGGTTATCGAAAAGGCTTTCATCGTAAAAATAAATGGTTCTTTAGAATCAGGAATCGATTCCACATGAAGGGATTTAGACCTATATAATATGACACGCACTTAATCTTATTGTCATAATTTTAATATAAGTTTTAATGCTCCGTTATCCAATTTCCTTATTTATCCACCAAAAACAGCTCGATTAATGTGCAAATTTCCGTCTGTGGACTATAATAAAGACAACCTAACTAAGGAGGTTATACTTATGAAAAACACCATCGAAATACATAAAGATTCTTACCTTAAAGAACTAGAAGAATTCTTGAAAATCCAAAGCATTTCAGCCGTCCCTGCGCATAAGTCGGACGTTCAAAAAGGGGCTAAGTGGGTGGCCACTTCTCTAGAAAAGGCCGGCATGGAGAACATTAAAGTCATCGAAACAGATGGACATCCGATCGTCTACGCTGATTGGCTTCATGCAGAGGGTAAGCCGACGATTCTTATCTATGGGCATTATGATGTGCAGCCCGCTGATCCACTCGATCTCTGGGAAACGCCACCATTTGAACCCGTTATTCGTGATAACAAGATCTTTGCTCGCGGTGCCACGGATGATAAAGGTCAACTGTTTATTCATATCAAGGCGATGGAACTTTTGATGCAAGAAGATGGCAAGCTACCCGTCAATGTGAAGTTCTGTATTGAAGGTGAAGAAGAAATCGCCAGCCCACATCTTGGACCTTTTATTGAAAAAAATACAGAGAAGCTCGCTGCTGACGCTGTTGTGATTTCAGATACTTCCTTTATTAAAGAAGGATTACCTGCGATTTGTACATCTTTACGCGGGGCCCTTGCGATGGAGGTGAAGGTGAAAACAGCGAAGACTGATCTCCATTCTGGCGTATATGGCGGCGGGGTTCCAAACGCAGTTCATTCCCTTGTTCGTCTACTCGATAGTCTTCACAGCGAAGATGGATCCATCGCAGTGGATGGATTTTACGAAGGTGTACCAGAACTTACAGAGGAATTGAAAGAAGAAATCGCTCAGATTCCGTCTGATGATGAAGCGATGAAGGAAGAGCTCGGATTAACCTCTTTATTTGGCGAAAAAGGATTCACTTTCAAGGAACAAACGGGTATTCGTCCAACGCTTGAATTGAACGGGATTTCAGGTGGGTACCAGGGTGACGGAATTAAAACAATTGTCCCCTCAGAAGCCATCGGTAAAATTAGCTGTCGTCTCGTCGGAGATCAAGATCCACAGCACATCTATGAGTTAATTGAAAAACATCTTCTCGAGCATCAACCAACCGGTACAACGATCACAGTGAATCAATTTATCCAGGCCCGTCCTGTATCCCTTAATTCAAACGACCCGATGATTCAAAAAGCGGCAGATGCATATGAAACAGTATACGGCGTGCGTGCTCTTTTCCCTAAAAAAGGTGGGTCGATTCCAATCGTTGAAGTATTCGCGCGCGTTCTTGAAGCACCTGTTGTACTCATGGGCTTCGGACTCCCGTCAGAAAATTTACATGCGCCTAATGAACATTTTCATATTGAAAACTTCACAAAAGGGATAGAAACCGTTTGTACGTATTTCAAGTCACTTTCATAGAGAATTAACCTATTTTTATACCAAATTTAAATATACTAGAATTGCTTTAGTTATTTTAAAACAGCGGCATCTCACTCCCATAATAATCAGGGAGTTGAGATGCCGCTTATGTTCATTCTTAACTCAGTTAATTTTCGCCAAGATCATCAGGAGCTCCGTCTTTTAAATAGGCCAACTAGATAAGCGGTAGTGTAATCCAAAAGGTGTGAGTCTCTTCCTCTGACTTTAATCCAATCTTCCCTTGATGGTGTACAATAATTTCTTTGGATATCGCAAGTCCAAGTCCTGTTCCGCCTGTATTATCTCTTTCGCGTGAAGAATTTGAACGATAGAACCTTTCAAAAATTCTATCTTTTTCTTGGATAGGAATTGCTTGTCCAGGACCGGAGATCGATAGCCTATAGTGACTTTCTACTAATTCTCCTTTTATCATTATTGGTCCTGTTCCTTGATAGTATCTAATTGCATTATCAATTAAATTACTGATCACCTGCGAAATCCCCTCATTAGAAACATTCACTGTACCAGATTCAGCCTGCACCTCCACGTTAATTCCTGCATTTTCTAATGACCAACGAAACATTGCAACCGATTGATGTATTAGAAATTGCATATCGATTGGTTCTTTCTCAGTGTACGTCTGTTTAGATATATAATCCCATTCCTTCACTTGTTCAAGCTGTTCCACCATGTGAATAAGTCGTTCCGATTCCTTCTGAAGAGAATGGTATATTTGTTGATCTCCTTCAATCACACCATTTTTCAAAGCACCCAAATAACCGTTCAAATTAGCTAATGGGGTACGAAATTCATGTGAAAAATCCAAAACCAGCTCTTTTCTATGTTGTTGCATCTCTTTTAATTGTTTCACCAGATCATTAAAATGACCAATTAATTCTCCAACTTCATCTCTCGTATTCACAATAATGGGGTTGGGATAATGACCTGCTTTCATTCTTTTCGTTGATTCAATTAGCTCTTTTAACGGTCGTATGATTTCCTTTACCAAGCGATAATGTATTAAACTTCCAATTGAAATGGCAGCTATACTAAATATCCATAAATATTGAAAAAGAGTGGAGTTAAATAGTTGCTGTTTCGAGTCATTCCAAGATCCCAATCCATTAGCCAAAGAACAGGCAGTATGATAGATCGCCCAACTGCTTAATGCGATAAATATACCAACGACAATGACATTAACAAATGTCAAACGCCATAAAAGTTTATTTGGTAGGAAGGTCTTTGCGCGTTTATTCCACAACAAATTTATACCCCATTCCTCGAACTGTTTGAATACGTTCTGGAATACCAGGATTAACCTCGATTTTCGCCCGTAGTTTCTTAATATGGGCATCAATCGTCCGATCCATAACCGTTTTATCGACGTAGGGGTATAATTGTAAAATCAAATCTTCTCTTGATCTAACAACATTTGGGTTTTCCATAAAATGATAGAGTAGATTGAATTCGTGTTTTGTTAAGTTTATCTGTTTATCGTAAAGAAATACCTCACCGTTTCGAGGTTTGATACATAACCCTTTGTAAGTGACTTTCTGACAAAACTGTCCAGTACGTCGCAAAACGGCCTCAACGTGAGCAAGAAGTTCTTCTGGATCGAACGGCTTCGTCAAATAATCATCTGCTCCTATTTTTAATCCCTTGATTTTATCCTCTGTTCGCGCTTTGGCTGATAGCATAATAATCGAAACCTCATTCCGTTCTTGATCCCTTACCCACTTGCAAAATTCCTCTCCAGATAAAAGAGGTAACATTAAATCAAGAACGACTAGACACGGATGGTGTTCTAAGAACACATTTTTCGCTATTTCACCGTTAGCAGCTTCTACTACCTCATAGCCAGCATTTTTCAGATAGATCGCAATAAGGTTTCGAATCATTTGATCATCTTCTACGACTAAAACTGTCTGCTTCACCAAACTCACCTCTTGACTATTGTACTATATGAAAGACTATTTCATCTTTTCATATTCCTGTATCATGAGGTCATAATTTAATGCACCCATTGCAACGAATTGGATTCGACCATTTGAATCGATCATATATGAAGTTGGATATGCACTCACTTGATACGTGTTAGAAACATCAGAATTCACATCCATCACAACTGGAAAGGTCATTCCGAATTCTTTTACAAATCCTTCGACTCCTTCAGTACTCTCTTCTGTTTCTGTGAGGTTTACGGCTAAGATCTCGACATCTTTTTTCTCGTACAGTTTTTGAAAATCAGGAATTTCTGCTCTACAAGGAGGACACCAGGTAGCCCAGAAGTTCACGATTACTCGTTTCCCTTTATAATCAGATAATTGCACCGCTTCTCCATTTAACGTTTGCAATTTGAAGTTAGGAGCAATCTGCCCTTTATTTATCCCAACATCATTTGATTCTACTAAATCATCATCTTCAACAGCCTGAGTTGAAGGTTGAGTGTTGGCTACCTGATCACTACTGCTATTTTCTCCTTTAGCGTCATCAGTAGAGCTAGTAGAATCATATACCGCCCAACCAACCATGCCTATAATAACGATAATAAGAAGTGTTCTTCTCATTCCTCATCCCCCTTTATCCTAATTCTGATAACCATGTATTTTGTACTAAATCAAGCAGAAAGCCTGTTATTCGCGGCAATAGCCCAAAGAATAATACCAAGCCCATAAGAATCATGATCACAGCACCGAACTTCATAATGACCTCACTATGCCGAACGATCCACCTGGTAGAACCGAGAAAGAATGTCAAAAGTATAAAAGGTAAAGAAAATCCAATTACATACATCACCGTATAAACGATCCCATGCCCAGGATTGCTCGCTGCCAGTAATAGAATTGAACCAAAAATAGGGCCGATACAAGGAGTCCACCCAGCAGCAAAACCTAGTCCTACAAAAAAAGTGCCAAGGTAGCCAACAGGTTTTTTAGAGTATCTAATACGTCTTTCTTTCATTAAAGCTGGAATCGTTATCCATCCTGCAACAAAAAATCCCATAAGGATAATAAAGATTCCCGCAAAACGCTGAATTAATAAACCAGAGTCCCCTAGTAATAAGTTTTGAACCCATTGACCTAATAATGATGCACTAGCACCTAAACTAATAAAGACAAGTGATACCCCTAATAAGAAAAATAACGAATGGCTCAATAATTGACTACGAATCTTCGAATTCTTATTTCCTTGCAACTCCTTCACACTTATCCCAGTTATGTACGATAGGTAGGCAGGGAAAATTGGTAATACACAGGGAGATAAAAAAGATAAAGCTCCAGCTCCCATTGCAAGGAACAGACCTACAAGTAGAGCTGTATCTGCTTCAATTCCAACCACGTCTTTCCCTCCTTCTCTTATTTATGAGGATGAACATACTAATTAAGTAAAATAATCCAACAAACCATGGTGTCATTATATAACCAAACAAAGTTACAATTGGTTGAATAAATGCCAGTAACATCATTCCTCCTGACCACGCCGTTATCGTCACGATGAGTAGCGTAGAGAACGCTATTTTTTCCCGCAAGCTAATGAATAAGACGAGGAGAAAACCAACAACAATTAAGGTTCCAAAAGCATAGGCATTACTATTCCATACCAGTTGAATAAATTCATACACAAAAACCGTTCCTAACGAAACAAATACAAGAGATTCTATAAAGTGAGGATCATTTTTGTGTGCGTCCTTGGATTGCAAAAGATTGACAAGTATACTAAATAGAATCGCTAAATAAAATGCATGTGAACTGCTCGGGTAAGCTAATATTGCCAATGGATCTTTAATAAACACGGAAAAATTTAAAATTATTTTCCCCATCCAAATGTAGAGAATAAAGTTAATCAATTGTGACACGATTCCTTCGATATGTTCTCTTCTCTTTTGCTTCGATAGATCACTTATCACATAGAAGGTACCAAGTCCGATCATGATACTTAAACTAATGATGCCAATTGATATTAATTTGCTTGCACTCACCATCCGTCGTTCCCCCATTTAACTGTATCTAAGAATTTAGTATAAGTGGCTTATATGAAAATTTGATGAAAATAATTCACCGCTAAGGATAAACGCCCCATATTCATTGTATGGATTTTAGTAACTCTATGATAAGCTATAGAGAATCTAGTCTATCTTTCTTTTCTGCATTCGAACACGATTTGAGACTGAAAGGAGACCCATGATCATGTTTAAAAAAATATTAAAACGAGTAGAAAAACAAATCAAGAAGTCTAGTGGTAGTAGCCACAAAAGAAAACATTATAAAAGAAGCAGCTCGAGCGGACAGAAACATTCGCCTTATGGCGGCAGTCATCGTTATAAGCGTAGAGGAAGAAGCTCAAGCAGTAGCTAACAATAAACCAGCACGTGATGAATTGATCACGTGCTGGTTTTATTGTTAGCTATACTCAGCAATTGATACAGGTGATCGCGCACCTGATCGATACTTTCAAATCCAGTCTCAATCTGCAGCAGTCGCTTTATGAAATGTTCCGTAGCTGGATGAATGGTTAGTTCTTCTGTCCATGGACGGTCTTTTCTACTATTGGGATCGTAAGAAGAGTAAAGCAAGAAGAGTAGAAAATCACCTAGATCGTATAAATCCTTTTGAATGAGCTCAAGCGCCTCCTGATCTGACTTATCTTTCAATGAGACTGCTAATCCAAAATCAATGAGATACATCTGAGCGTTTTTTACCATCACATTCGGTATTCGTAGATCACCATGACTGATATCGTGCATATGTAAATAAGCTACAATATCAATCAAACCTTTAAGAAACTTGAGAGATTCCAGTTCGTTAAATCGATCATGTTTATCAAACAGGAGATCTTCTAGATTCACACCCTCAATGTAGTCCATTACTAAAAACTGATTCCCGTTAAAATGAAAAGCATCATGGAGCTTAGGAATACTAACATGGTCTAAAGAACCCAGTATATCTGCCTCCATTTTATAGAAAGAAGTGTCACTGTTTTTCAGTTTACTTGGACGTATTTGCTTTACGACACATCGCTCTCTCGTTTTTTTATTTTTACAGAGATAGGTTATTCCGTAACTTCCCATCCCAATAACACGCTTCACTTCATATTGATTAGAAATAAGAAACTGCGGCTTATATGGTCGATCGATAAAAAAACGATAAAGGTGTTTCAATCGCCTTCTCCAGTTATTCATACCTTACCCCATTAAAAGAAGCAGCCATTTGGATCAGCTGCTCTCGTTGTTTTTTATGTGAGATGAATAAGAATCTAAACTTTTACCATCATATCTTCGTACGTTTGATCTTTCGGAAGCACTTCTACCAGTATTTTTCTTACGCGACGCTCTTCCACTTGTTCGACGATAATTTTAAGATTTTCATAATAGAAGGAATCCCCGTTACTAGGAACTGTTCCAAGATTCTCAATGACCCATCCACCTATCGTGTGATAAGAACTTTCAGGTGTATCAGCCTCCATTAAATCAAAGAAATCATCTAGCTGAAATTGAGCATCAAAACGATAGTTGCTATCAGAGATTCGCTGCATTGTACTGAATTTCTCATCTTGCTCATCCCAGATTTCTCCCACAATCTCTTCTAGTACGTCTTCTAATGTAACGATTCCTGACGTACCACCAAATTCATCTAGCACAATGGCCATGTGAACCTTTTCCTTTTGCAATTTTGGTAACAGAGTGGAAATCTTCATTGATTCTACCACAAACAGAGGCTCTCGAATTAATTCTTTAATATCAACAGTCTGATACTTAATCAAGTGAGTAAAAAATTCTTTTTCTGTTAAAATCCCAATAATATTATCAATACTATCTTGATAGACAGGTATTCTTGAAAACCTCTCTTCAAAGAAGATTTCTTTCATTTCTTCTACGGATTGATCAATATCAATGGCCACGATGTCAATTCGCGGTGTTAAAACCTCACCTGCAAGCGTATCATCGAAATCCATCGATCGATGAATGAGGTCTCTTTCCTCTTTATCGATGACGCCCTCTTCTTCACTAATGTCTAACATCACTTTTAACTCTTCTTCTGTAACAGATGGCATTGTGCTGTTTTTCGCAAAAAGACCTGATACCCACACTTTCAATTTAACAAAAAAGAAATTGAGAGGTGCAAGCAGCTTAATGAGAACATATAACACCGTTGCGATCATTAATGAATAAGATTCTGCATGTTCCTTTGCTAATGATTTAGGAAGTATTTCACCAAAGATCAAGATTAAAATAGTCATGAACACCGTACTAATCACGAGGCCAGCATTCCCGCCAAATAAATCAGTTGCTACAGCAGCTGAAATACTAGCAGCAGCAATATTGACTATATTGTTTCCGATAAGAATCGTTGATAAGGCTTTATCAAAGTTTTCAGCAATGGCTAAAGCTCTTTTACTTCCACGCCTTCCTTCATCTGCGAAATTTCTTAACCTAATCTTGTTGACACTCGAATAGGCTGTTTCAGCTGATGAGAAAAAAGCAGATAACAGTATTAAGGAACCTAATAAAAGAATCGAATCCAGTGGTATATCATTCAAAAAATTTCACTCTCCTGAGTTGTTGTTTATCCTAACTTTTTTAAAATTGCATTTCTACTTTTCACCCGGTCAAGTTGAGTAAAGAAGTAACGATTGAATAAGCGCGACAGTTTGAGGCGAAAGGTTTTTCTTAATCTTCGTTTGAGTTTCTTCATCTAATTTCTCAACACTTTCGTGAATATCCTTTAATTCCGCACTTAAATATTGCATTTTATCGATTACTTGTTTCACCTGACTATGAATCATTTCAGTATCAACTTGACTAGACTTTTTTACCGTTAGACGTTGTTGGATTTGACTTAACGTCATTTGCATTTCTTTGCATTGTTCAATGAATTTAATATCATCAATCGCATCTTCCCCATAGAAGCGATAATTCGTTTCAGAGCGCTCACACTGCAATAATCCTATTTTTGTATAATAGTCAACTGTACGTTTCGAAACATGGCACACTTCAGCTAACTCACCTATTTTTAACAACACCCCAAGATCAATCACCTCATTATACATTCTAAATTAAAACACTCGAACTGTACAGTAGAACGTTATGCTTCCCTTTTTGTTTTTTCGATCCGTTCTCATTTTTATAAAGTTATTGAGATGAAAAAATAGTAGCAGACGGAAACAGCGTGATTATGAACATAAAAAGAGCTGCGAATTCATCAATAATTCGCAGCTCTTTTCATTTAAACACTAGATAACCTTTTTTCACTCTTTTTCCATGAGAAGGATGCTCCAACCACTTGAGATGCTGAAGTTTCTCTTCCAATTTCGCGGCAATTTTCCATTCAATTCGATGCATCATTGTTCTCGCCTTATATGGAGAAATGTCAAATTGATTCGCTGCTTCATGATAAGGAAGAATATTTTTTTAGAAGGTTCAGGTATTGATCGGGTGTTGCAGCCGCTTCAATCAACCTTACTTCTAATTCATCAATGAACTGATAGAGGGCTTTCTCCTTCTCCGGGAGTTTTGCCACGATATCACGAACGAGCATCTTCAACAAATGTTCATTGCACTTCATTCATCTTCCCCTACCCTTTTACCAGCTTGACTTCTTCACTCCAGGGATCTGCCCCTTATGAGCATATTCACGAAACGCAATTCTAGACATTTTAAATTTTCGTAAGTATCCCTTAGGGCGACCAGTCACTTCACACCGATTATTTAACCGAGTTGGTGAAGAATCACGCGGCAATTTTCGCAAAGCTTCATAATCACCTTTCGCTTTCAAATCCTGACGTAGCTCAGCATACTTCATGACGAGCTCCTGACGCTTTTGTTCTTTTACTACTTTCGACTTCTTAGCCAAAAAAATGCATTCCTTTCTCTATTTTAATCGTTGCGATTTGAGCGTTAAGCAGTTATCCACAACTTATAACGATCAATCACTTTTTACAAATCGTAAACATTACGTTTTGAATTATAAGCCTCTATTCGTTATAACGCAAGAAAGAGAACTCAGGAAGAGCTTAACTTTTAGCCCTTCCTTTAACATTCATCTTGTTTTCTTGATGCTCTTTCCCTGAAATTTTCTCAGCTGAAAGGGAATGATGATAGATATGTCTAATTACTGTTAGATAGGAGTGTGGTGAAATGACAATGAAAGAGAAAGATTGGCTCACACATGCCATTCAGTTAGCATCAAAAAGTGTTACAGAATATCGTGGTGGTCCATTTGGGGCTATCGTTGTAAAAGATGGCGTTGTGATTGGGGAAGGGTTCAATCAAGTGACAAGCGACCACGATCCAACTGCTCATGCAGAAGTAGTCGCCATTCGAAACGCCTGCCAAAAACTTGGGACACATCAGCTTGACGGCTGTGTCATTTACGCAAGCTGCGAACCCTGTCCAATGTGCCTTGGCGCCATTTACTGGTCACGGCCTGATCGCGTTTACTTCGCAGCTTCAAGACACGAAGCTGCCGATGCCGGATTTGATGATGCTGTCATCTATGAAGAAATTGAGAAAAAACCTGAACAAAGAACCATCCCTTTCCATCATATTGAGATGAAAGAAAAGAAAGAGCCTTTTCAAAACTGGCAAAAACACGGCGAACGAGTAGAATACTAAAGAAGGATGTGCTTTTGGCACATCCTTCTTTTCATAAACGAACTTCTAAAATTTTTCCATTTTCTTTTCGTTTACTTTATCAATTTTTAGCTTCACTTCCATTGGTGTTACATCAAGGGAAACGTTAATCGCCGCATAAGATTCTTCGCCGTTGATTCTCCCCCAGTATCCTTTCGTTTGATTCGTTTCTGAGAAGACAAGCTTAAACCCTTCCCCTTTTTTGTCGCCAGTCAGTTCATAAGCGAGGCCTACCGCTTCATTGGAATCACTATCAACGAGACCATACGTAAGAACTTGTTTTAGCGCATCTTCACCAAAAATCCCTGTATTCGTAGTGCTTTCTGGGTAATAAGGTTGTTCAATAAGAGGCTTATCTTCTGTAATCTGATACGTTTTTGATTCCCAGAAATAACGATCTCCTTTTTCAATGTAACTGATGTTCACATCTTTCATTGCCGTCGGAAAATCTGCTGTTTTCCTTGCTTTTGAAAGGTCAACGATGACAAGCCCACTCTCTCCAACCACTTCAATTGATTGATCCTCATTATGAACAACCATTGCACTGTTTTCGTCAATACCGTAGCCCATTTCGTTACCGGCATCCCATGTCCCAACGATTAGTCGCCCAAAGCGACCACGCTTCACAAAGTGCTGATCAACTGTACCACTCTCAAAGAAACCAAGCCCTTGTGTAAGGAAAACGCGATTGTCATCAGCATCACCATAGTTATCTTCATAGGTGACCCCTTCATTTAGCGCACCAGAGCTTGTACCTGCGCCAATCATCGGATCACTCATAATCGCTGCACCAGCGCTTGAACCACCTAGAACGGCACCATCTTGATAGATCTGCCTGATTGAAGTTAACACTGGAGTGTCTTGCCCGTTAGTTAGAAGGGTTTTCGTATAATCTAACTGATTTCCACCTACAAACCAGATCGCATCATATTGCTTCACTTTTTTAGCAAGTTCCTCATTATAAGCACCATCATTCCACTTCGATTCGTCTTCCTCTGTAGATGGATCATCACTTACGGCAACAGGAAGAATATCAACATTCCTCTCAGTAGCGCCATAGCGAACGAAGTCATCTTTGTAGGAAGATGCACTTTGAATTGGCGTAGCACTGGCAGTTGGCATAATGCCGATTTTCAATTCATCCTTTGTCTTGTTTCGATAATCCATCCCTAATGAAAGAAACGAGTCGTACACTTCTTCATTATCTGGACTTAAAGCCCCTCCTACAATCACAAGTGATCCTTTTGTTTCATCTGCGCCAGTGGCATTCGTTTCAAACTCTCTCCCCAAAATGACTAACACCATACATACTGCCAGCATTGCTGTAACAGCGATAACACGCTTCCATTTTCCCAACTTCCACACTCCCTTTTCATTGTTATCAAACTATTATGCAAGTATCATTCCAACTCAGGAACCCTGTAATGAAAAGGTCAGTTTCTTTTGGTCACGATTATCTGGTTATTTCAGCAACCCAAAAACAACCTAAAAAAAGAGCAAATCCCTTATAGGAAAATGCTCATCATGTATGTTATTTAGTTTATATCGTCATATCACAAAAAATAGCGTATGGTTATTCCTTATTAGGATCATTTAGCACCTTAGAGGCGCTCTTTGAACTAACTCGCTGGAGCATATATTCAAGCAAGAAAAGATAATCCTCCTGATTGCCTGTGTTTTTAGCAAGCTCGGACAGTTGCTCTAAAATATACAAGCAGTCATTTTCATACAGACTATAGTTATCAAATCCTAAAATCGTCTGGCGTGCAAATTCCCATAGATCTTCGTGTACTTCCTTATCCAACGTTTTACTTAGAAGGGAGATCATCGTTAAAAGTTCTGTCATCACTGTTGAATTCTGATTGGCATACTCACGAATGGAAGCGAATCCCTTATGAAGGTAATAAGGAAAATTCTTTTGATTTAAGATAATGCGAAGCTCCTCTTCCTGATCGAAAAGGTAGGGAGAAAAGTTCGTAGACTGCCTAATGCTTTTCAACAAATCAGCAATCTGATGAATCGTATTCGTAACCGTAAGCGGGTCATTATGCCCTAAAGCCTTGATCGCTACTTCGGCAAGCTTCATTAATCCATACTCCAAATCTTGAATTTCTGTACGTTTAACTCCGATCTCAATAAATTTAACGTAGCGTTCGGGATTAATGCTTTGTTCATATTCCCAATAAGTAAGCAATGGCGTTCCTTCTACTACAAATTCTCCAATTCTAACGTCAAACCTTAAAAGGCAGTTGTCTTTATTCGCTTGTTTTATGAGTTTTGAAAAGTCAGCGACTTGAAAATAACCAGATTGCCTCGTTTTAATTACCTTTCCATCAGACTCAGGGGGAAGAGATTCACTCTCTACTTCCTTCTCAAGATGGTAAGAGTTTAATTCTTTTTCTAGAGAAGCCTGCACCGACTTTGACTTAACATTCATATTAAAACTGATGTTATGAACTTGCATCCAAGTGGCTGTATGGTTGATAAAATAAATAAAGGTCACCGCAGCTGTAATAGCTGTCAGAATGGATAATACCGGTGTCGCAACAACGTATTCCTCTTCCCCATGTGTCACATATAAAAAGTTTAAGAGCACATAAATAAAACTTCCGTTAAAGATACCGAGTACGTGCTGGGTCGCTCGGTCACTGACGAAGTTTACTAGCATTTTGGAAGAAAACTGCCCGCTAAACGTCGTAAGTGCGACGAGCAAGGAGTTAAGTGTAAAGGCACTTAACGTTAGCACCCCTCCAACGAGTGCACTTAGAAGCACCTGCAGGGTCTGTCCGCTGAAACCGATCCCGATCGGCAAATATAAGCTAACATCAACCACATAATCGAGATAATAGGTAAAAGCAGAAAGAGCAATCGCTCCAACTATATACCAAAACGGCATAAACCAAATGGTTGAATTCAATTCACTTTTCCGCTGTCGCCTCGACATTTTTAAATATTTCTTTATATAGTAAAAGAACCCCATATTAGCCACCGTTCCTCAAAGTTTTAAATACTTCTTCTTACTACCCTGCAAAAAAGTAAACAAACCTAAATTTTAATGTTTCCATTTAATTTGAGGAATATCAAGACTAGCAGCGCTATGCTTCGTTAATCACAATCGACAGTTTATAATTCACGTGCTCATTTAATTGAACAAGAAATTCATCAAGTTCTTTATTAGAAGGAAAACGACATTCTAGCAAATAGCAGCCATCACCGCTTATTTTATAGTTATTGAGAACATGTTCTTCTTTTGTCTTAATAAAAGAAAGGTATGGGGTGTGATGAATGTTTTGGGTATAGATCGTCAGAAAACAATGCACAGCATAACCAATTTTCGAATTATCTACTTTAATTGAGTAACCCTCTATGATACCTTCTTCTTCTAATCTCAACACTCGAGATGAAGCGGCCTGACCAGTTAAATGAACTTTTTCACCAAGCTCTTTCATCGTTATACGACCGTTCTGCATTAATTCTTTGATAATTTTTCGGTCTGTTTGATCGATCATTCCACCAACTCCTTTCACAATTCAAGTATCTTATCTTAAAGACTTGAATTCATCTATGTATTCCTTGTCCACATCTATATTATCCTATAAGAGAACCAGATCAAAAGGAGGAAGATAAGATGAATATTCAACTCATTCGTAACGCAACGCTCGTTCTTCATTATGCTGATAAAAAATTTCTAATTGATCCTTTCCTATCCGATCAAGGAGCAATGCCTCCTTTCCCGAACACAGCAAATCAGCACCTCTCAAACCCTACTGTCGGTATATCAACATCTATTAATGAAATCATTAATGTTGACGCAGTTATTGTCACTCATTTACATCCAGATCACTTCGATGACAAGGCAATAGAGGTACTTCCGAAAGAGATCGCTATCTTCGCACAGAACAAGGAAGATGTGGAAGTAATTAAAGGAGAAGGTTTTCAAAACGTCTTTTCACTTGAAGAGGAGTCTTCTTTTGAAAATGTTACGTTATCTCGCACGGATGGGAAGCACGGAGCAGGCGAAATCTTAAAGCAAACGGGGAAAGTATCCGGTATTGCATTTTCTCATCCAAATGAAAAAACGCTCTATGTCGCTGGAGATACTCTTTTCAACGAGGATGTTCGAACAGCGATTCAGAAACATAAACCAGAGATCATCGTAGTAAATGCTGGTGCAGCCCAATTTCTTGAAGGTGGTCCAATTACAATGACAAAAGAAAATGTCGTGCAAACGTATCAAGAGGCACCGGATGCGACGATCGTTGCCGTTCATATGGAATCACTCAATCACTGTCTGTTAACACGAGATGAGTTAAAACAATTCATTGAAGAAAAAGATCTTCTAAATAAAGTCCTCATTCCTGATGACGGCCAAACACTGTCATTCTAAAGCGCAAACCCGCAGCATATGCGGGTTTGTTTATTCTTGCCACCCTCAAAAGACACCACTCATATCCCCCAAAAAAACCAAATTCATATTCTCACTAACCTCTTCATAAGCATAGAGATGTATCAAATTCGCCTAGGAGGGGATTGCGATGTCTGAAAAAAATTCAACGAAGGAAGAAAACATCGTAAAGAAGACATCTAAAACCGCAAGTGATCTTGTGAATAAATCCGCTGACACAGCGAACGATATTGTAAAGTCAGTTAGCGGAGAAGGTGGTCTTGTCGGTAAAGCCGCTGATGCTTCAACTGACTTTGTCAAAAATGTAAGTAAAACAGGGAATAAAGTTGTTGGAAAGTCAGTTGATACAGCTTCAAACGTTTTTAAAGGAGCTTCAAAAAAAGTTTTTGGAAAGAAAAAAGATAAAGAGTAGGTATAAATACGAAAAGGACTCCGAAATCGGGAGTCCTTTTCACTTATCTCGCTACTTCATCGGTGAGTTAGCTTAATTTTTTCGCAACTTCCTTTGCCACGATTGTTGTGGATTGAGGATTTTGACCAGTAATCAAATTTCCATCTACCTGCATATGTTCTGCCCAGTTCTCTTTCGCTACAACGTTTCACTAAATTCACTAAGACGTGTTTTTAAGTGTTCTTAAAAGTAAATCAATAAAAAGGGCCTTTCCGAAAAACAATCATTTACATAAAACCCTTCACGAAAAGAAAACTTAAATAAGAAACATAATCAGCCATTAGGAAGGATGTACAGGTAACTTGAAAAAATTAGTGATTTTTGCAATGTTCAGCTTTATCCTTTTAAACTTTAGCTCGCTTGTAGCAACAGCAGAAGCCCCTCCCAAAAATTTTGGAGCAATAGGGGCCCTTCAAGACTCATCTATTACGCTTGAAGAGGCATTAACTTATGCATTGCAAGATGAGTACCTGGCCCAGGCTCGTTACGATGCCATCATTAAAGAATTTGGCGAGATCAGACCCTTTACTCAAATAAAAATAGCCGAACAAAGGCACATTACAGCTCTTCTTCCCTTATTTACCAGGTATAACATAACCGTCCCAGAAAATAATGCTAACCAGTATACAACGACACCTAACACACAAAAAGAAGCGTTCGAAGCGGGCGTTCAAGGAGAAATCGACAACATCGCCATGTATGAGAAATTAGCCGATCTACCTGACCTCCCACAAGATGTACGAAGCGTAATGACTAGGCTTGGAGACGCTTCAAAAAACCACCTTTCTGCATTTAAGAAAGGGTTAAGTCAGTACCAATGAAGAACAAGACCCCTATCGCTTAGATAGGGGTCTTGTTCTATTCAAATGTACCTTTTATAAGACACTCTTGTCCTTCAACCATCTTACAACCTCTCGCAAAGACAGTATCAATCTGAAAATCTGAGTCTACGATTACAAGATCCGCGTCTTTCTCCACCGCAATCTCACCTTTTTGGCTTAACTTCAATAGCGATGCCGGATTTTTCGTAATCACTTTAATCGCATCCGAAATCGGTACGCCATCTTCAACAATGGCATCTCGCACTTCTTTATATAGTGAAGCCACAGAACCGATCTGTAGCCCTTCAAACTCTCCCGAAGCATTAAAAGCAGGTAAACTTGCTTGTCCGTCAGATGTAAACGTAATTCGCTCAACCGGGACTCCACCCTCAAGTGCACGCTTCAATCCCGTACTGCATTTCACTTCGCCTTCTTCAAGAAATTGAGGAATGGTGCTTGTCGTGAAATCAATGTTCCCGCCTTTTTTCGCATAGGCGACCCCAGCTTCGAAAAGTTCTTCTGTCCGATTGATATGCGTTGGGTGAAACGTCTTAATCGGGATATCCGTCGTTTCGACGACTTGCTCAAGTAGCGATAGTTTAGACGGACTGTCTCCAAGGTGAATATTGACGATGCCCGCTTTTCCAGAAAGCATTCCACCAATTCTTGCAGCCGAAGCGATCCTAGCCATTTCTTCTACTGTTGGCTGAGAAGAACGATGATCACTGATCGCAATCTCACCCGCTCCGATCACGCGATCAATCAAGATAATGTCATCCTCAATTTTTCCAGTTAACGTTTTAACCGGTACCTGGTAACTTCCTGTATGCACATAGCACGTAATGCCTTCTTCTTCTAGTCCTCGCGCTTTTGCAATGAGGTCAGGCATTGTACGCGTTGTGCCATCTGTTCCAATCACTCCAACAATCGTCGTTACCCCAGCACTCGTCGCTTTCGATAACGTTAATTCCGGTGTCCTTGTTCGATAACTCCCTTCACCGCCACCACCTGTAATGTGAACGTGAGAGTCAATGAATCCCGGAAAGATGATCTTCCCATTCGCATCGATTACCTCATGCGGAATCGAATCAGGTAGTTTAATTTCATCCTCAATCATCGCGATTTTATCAAACGCGATTAGCATATCTTTCTTACCTATATAATCCGGCGCATAAATCTCGGCATTTCTTATGACTGTAAACATTGTCTTTCCTCCAAACGGTTGTTACTGGAAGTTCATAAGCGAAGCTGTGATCACAAAGACAGACGCGAGAACAAACAGCACGATTTGAAACTTAATAATAAATTTAAACCACGTACCCCAATCCATTCTAGCTGCACCAAGTGTACCCATTAGCGCCGCTGATGTAGGAACAATAATGTTTGTCAGCCCGTCCCCTAGCTGGAAAGCGAGAACAGCCACTTGACGCGTAACCCCTGCAATATCAGAGAGCGGGGCCATAAGAGGCATTGTGAGGGCCGCTTGCCCGCTTCCAGAAACGACAAAGAAATTAAAGACAGACTGGAAGACAAACATAAACCACGCTGATAGCGCAGCTGGGAAATCATCAACTAAATTTCCTGCACTATATAACATTGTATTTAATACAGAAGGTTCACCAGCAGCATCGCCACCAAGAATAATCACAATTCCTTTGGCCATCCCAACGATTAACGCGGCCGGAAGCAAATCCTTTGCACCGTCTGTAAAGCCCTCTGCAATATCATTTACTGTCATGCCATTTAACTTAAAGATCACAGCAATCACACCAGCAACGATCCCAATTGTAAAGAACTGTGTAGCAATCTCGGGAATGTAATAAGCATGTTCAATAACACCCCATATAATCCAGCCAATTCCTGCTACAAGGGTAAGGACAACAAGTCCATGGCCAAGCGTAAATTTGCTAGCGAGGTCTTGATTCTGATTGTACTCCCTAAAGTAGCGATTCGCATCTGTACTAAGCGATTTCCTTGGATCCTTACGAACACCATTCGCATACCACATTGTGTACGCAATCCCTATAATCGTGAAAACTCCCCACATTACCATTCGGAATGGTGACCCTGACAAAACTGGAATGCCGGATACTCCCTGAGCAATCGCCACACTAAATGGGTTCATCCACGAAGTTGCAAATCCAATTTGTGTTGCAACATACGTTATCATTACCCCTGTAATAGCGTCATACCCAAGAGCTACGACAAGTGGTATGAGTATCATCGCAAAGGCAATCGCCTCTTCCCCCATACCAAAAACTGCTCCACCAAGGGAAAATAAAAAGAACATAATCGGAATAATAAGCACTTCTCGACCCTTTGTTTTATCAATAATGGAGAGAATTCCTTGATCAATCGCCTTTGTGCGCATGATGATCCCAAATGCACCACCAATAATTAAGATAAAAGCCACAACACCTACAGCAGATCCCCATTTATCTCCTGATACTAGCCCTTCGAACACATAATTAAGAAAACCCGCTCCACCATAAGGCTCAAATAGTGAAACCCCTTCTCGGACCGCATCTCCACCATCATCCGTTACATACTTGAAACTGTCCGGGACAAGAACCGTTTTCGTTTGCTCTTCTCCCTGCTGGACATACGTTACATCCTCGGTTTCAAACGTTCCTTTTGGAATAAAGTACGTTAAAGCAGCAGCAGCAAGTACGACAAAAAATACAATCACAAACGTATGAGGCATCTTCATTTCTTTTTTTCTCTTTTCTTGTTCCATACTTCCCCTTCTTTCCGTTTTAATCATCATTACCTACTTAATAGAGAAGCAAGTTTCATGCCAACTCTCCCAATACCTAAATTGTCCGAAAAATCATTATATAAAAGTAATAATTGGGTCTTTTAAGTTTTTGTTGGTGTTACAATAGAACCAAAATAGTAGAAAAGGTGTGAATAACTTGGAGCGACCTACCTTAACGCTAATTGCAGGAAGTACTCAAACGAAAAAAATACTCTATGATCAATTGCATCAGTTGGCAGGCGATTACATCGTAGTAAGAGCGTTTGCGATTGACGAAACGTTACCACATCAACTTGAAGATCACGTTATCTTATATTCTTCCGAAGCAACTAAAACGGAAGCTGCTACGATAAGTAACATCTCAGGAAAAGAATCCATTGTAGGCAAACGAACCATTCGCCATGACTTTATTGATCGTCTCCTTACGATTCCACATGGTGAAAGAGTCTTAATGGTAAATGATGACGACCCGTCCACGGTTGATGTTATTGAGTCACTTTACCAACTTGGCATTAACCACGTGACGTTTCTTCCATTTAAACGAGGACAAATGTTTTACGACAATATTCACGTAGCCGTTTCTCCTGGCGAAACGCACTTATGCCCATCTTACATCCCTCAAATCATTGATATCGGAGTAAGACCTTTTGATATGGCCACGATTATTAAAGTAATGGATTACTTTCAACTGGACGATTCCGTTTCTTCCAAAGTTTCCGAGCGCTACATTCGAAGTATGATCGTCTTACACCGCAAGATTCTTGGTGCTGAACAAGACGCGCTTCAAACAACAGAACATTACCAGAACGTCGTTAATACCGTCGATGATGGCATTCTAGCCATCAATAAAGAAAGAGAGATTACCTTGTTTAACCACCGACTTGAAGCATTGTTCCAGATGCCAGCAAAAGATGTTATTGGCCGTAATCTTTCCTATGTAGTCGATACCGACCTTCAAAATTTTATCATTAATGGATTAGAAGAAAATAAATTCGTTTCGATGAACGGAGTAGATGTGGTAGCCTTTCGTCAATCAATCCCAGAAGAACATACGACAGTCGTTACCTTTAAAAGCGTTAATCAGGCGTTTGAAATTGAAAAAACAGCACAGCGAGAGCAGCACAAGAAAGGATTCGCTGCAAAATATGACTTCGAAGATATTCTCGGTGAACACCCCCTCCTTCTTGAACGCGTTCGTATCGCAAAAAAACTCGCCATCGCTGAGCACCCTGTTTTGATTAACGGAGAAACAGGCGTTGGTAAAGAGCTTTTCGCTCATGCGATTCACCGCAACTCTCTTCGAAAAAACGGACCGTTTATCGCGATTAATTGTAGCGCTTTGACGGAAAGTCTTTTAGAGAGTGAATTATTTGGGTATGAAGAAGGCACATTTACAGGAGCTCAGCGCGGAGGAAAGAAAGGACTATTTGAACTCGCAGATAACGGAACGATTTTTCTCGATGAGATTGGTGATATTAGTCCAACGGTCCAAGCCCACTTACTGCGCGTTCTTCAGGAAAAAGAAATTAGAAGAATTGGTGGTAGAAAAATTACGCCGATTAATGTAAGAGTCATTGCCGCTACAAATAAAAACCTTGAACAAAAAATCACAGAAGGCACGTTTCGCTCGGATTTATTTTACCGATTAAATGTCCTTCAACTTGCGATCCCTCCACTTCGTGAACGTTTGAGCGACATTCAATCACTCACAAACTATTTTGTTACAAAAAGCGGCACGTGGATGAAAGTGGACCAACAAGTGATTGAAACGTTTATGGCCCATCATTGGCCAGGAAATATTCGTGAGTTAAAAAGCATGATTGATTACGCGCTTGTTGTCGCAAGCGGCTCTACGATTACACTCGAGGATCTCCCCCACCATCGTCTTCAACCTATAAACGAGAAGCCAGCGACACTTCCAGTAAGCAGCATCGATGCGAAGGATCATTACGTCATCTTGCAGATCATGAAAGACCGAAATGATGAAGGCAAAACAGCAAGTAGAGATTTACTTTCTAAAGAAAGCGCCGCTTTTTCTCACACACTCTCTCCTCAGCAAATCCGACTACGGTTAAACGATCTGGAAAACAAGGGGTATGTCGTAAAAGGGCGTGGACGTGCAGGAACACAAATTACATTGGAAGGTGAGCAGTATTTAACTCAGCTTAAGTTACACACCAAAAGCCGTTAAGGGGATCCCCTAACGGCTTTCATTAATTAACGAGACTTAATCATCCATAATTCCTTCATTTGGAGCGCAAAAAAACTAACTAATCAAAAAAGCATTTAGCCTCCTACGCTTTTCTTTCCATCGCACGAAGCCAACCTGTAAGACCGACTGCTCCTACAACCATAATGCCGCCAATCCACGGCGTGTGAATTAACCCAATTGAATCAACGATAACCCCACCGACAAATGACCCAATCGCAATCCCAACGTTAAATGCTGCGATATTGAGTGCGGATGCTACGTTTACCGCTGAAGGAACATACTTTTCAGCAAGGTTAACAACAAGTACTTGCAATCCAGGAACGTTCATAAAGGCAAACAATCCCATAAAGAAGATTGTTATAATCCCCGCTACTTTGAATGGGAGTGCAAATGTCATTACGAAAAGAATGATCGCTTGCAGGACAAACATCCAGAACAACGCTTTTAATGGATTTTTATCCGACGCTTTACCGCCAATCATATTCCCAATCGCAACGGCCACACCATACACAAGTAAAATGACACTAACAAATTTCGCACTAAACCCCGTGACATCTTCAAGGAGCGGCGCTAAATACGTAAAGGCAACAAACGTACCACCGTAACCTAGTGCTGTAATCGCAAAAGCTAATAGTAGTTTTCCATTCGTTAAGATCTTCAACTGCTCACTAAACTTCGCTGGCGGTGATTCTTTCAAATCTTTTGGCACGAGAATCGCACTCGCGATAATACCGATCACACCTAGTAAGGCAACACCAAGAAATGTTGCTCTCCAACCAAACGCTTGTCCAATAAACGTACCAAGTGGAACTCCTGTCACTGTGGCAACGGTTAATCCTGTAAACATAAAGGCAATCGCACTTGCGCGTTTATTTTCCGGAACGAGATCTGCTGCAATCGTTGAACCAATTGAAAAGAAAATTCCGTGTGAAAATGCGGTAATAAACCTGGCGACGAGTAATAAACCGAACGATGTGGATATCCCCGCTACAAGGTTACCAATAATAAAGACGACTATTAAGGACATCAGTAGCGTTTTCCGATTCATTTTTCCAGTTAAAGCCGTTAGAACCGGAGCACCAATTGCGACCCCGATGGCGTAGCCTGAAATCAGCAGGCCAGCCAGTGTAATTGAAATCGATAAGTCATCTGCAATAGAAGAAAGAAGTCCAACAGGAACAAACTCGGTTGTTCCAATTCCAAATGCACTAATAGCGAGGGCTAAAAGAGCAAGAGTACCACTTGATTTTTCTTTCGAATTTGACATTGTATGTGTTTTAGAACTCATAAAGCGAATTCCTCCTTGAGTTTTTTAGTGCCGAGATTAATGGGAGGCGCCTCCCTTTTCGGCGGTACAACTGATTATGCAACCTTCTAGACAACAATGGAAGTACGTACTTTGCTGTAATATAGGCACCTAAAAGTACCTAATGGCTCGCATCAAGAGCTGCATACAAAAAAACTCCCGCTAACTTTTAGCGGGAGTTTCTGAGTTCTTGTTCTATTCTTCTTTTAAACCAAACGCTTTTACATGTTCACCTGGAATCCCGGATTCAATGTAACTTCTAACAAGCTTCCAATTCCCTTGTACCCCTTTTCGAAAAGTATTAAAAAAGACATTTCCTGTTTCACTTTGTTTGCCATCTATTTCAATAGAAGCAAAAATAATCGCAAGCATTTCATTTCTTCGAAGTGGCGTGACGGCCAGCTTCTTTAAAACCCATGTTGATCCATCATTCTTAAAAGCTTTAAATGCTTGATCCCAGCCTTCAATCGATTCATCATACCCAAAATCGTATAGTTCAGATTGACTGGAGATCTCTCTCGCCTGATACGAATCGCTAATTTTAACCTTTATTTCATCTAATGAAGAGTTCTGCCAGCTCGTTAGAAAATCATCTAAAAATTCTTGAAATCCACTCATACCATTCCCTCTCCTTTCTCTTTCACATTCGTGCTCCGTTCGTGGAATTCCTTCTCTCTCTTTTCGTACCCTTCAAGCAATAGGAACAACCGTAAGAATATGTTATATTACATAAGAAGTGATATTGAAAGGACTAAATGACATAATGAGTAACCATAAAGAATTACAAGAAGAAATAAAGAAGAGACGAACCTTTGCGATCATCTCTCACCCTGATGCTGGTAAAACAACATTAACCGAAAAACTGTTGTTCCTCGGTGGACAGATTCGTTCAACTGGAACCGTTAAATCTCGAAAATCATCTAAGTATGCCACATCTGACTGGATGGAAATCGAGAAACAGCGTGGTATTTCCGTTACGTCCAGTGTGATGAACTTTAACTACAAAGGTCATACCATTAATATTTTAGATACACCAGGACACGAAGATTTTAGTGAAGATACGTACCGTACCCTCCTTGCCGTTGATAGCGTGGTAATGATTATCGATGCTGCTAAAGGGGTCGAGTCACAAACAAAGAAGCTATTTAAAGTTGTTAGTGAGCACGGCATTCCGATTTTCACCTTTATTAATAAGATGGATCGCCAGGGTCGCGAACCGCTTGAGCTTCTTGAAGAAATTGAAGATGTTCTTGGAATTGAGTCCTATCCAATGAACTGGCCACTCGGTATCGGTCAATCATTCCAGGGCGTTTACGATCGTCATCAAAAAGCTGTTGAATTTTATGATACAGAAGGCGACAACAAGCAGGCAATGCAAATCTCAGATCTTGATGATCCTGTGCTAAAAGAAAAAGCTGGTGAAGAATTAGTCAACCAGCTTCAAGAAGACGTGATGCTACTTGATGAAGCCGGGGCAACTTATAGTGAAGAAGCCCTGCAATCTGGTAAGCAAACCCCTGTCTTCTTCGGAAGTGCGATCTCAAGCTTTGGTGTGCCTACATTCTTAAACCACTTTCTTGATCTCGCTCCTTCTCCAGCACCTCGCGAGAGCTCTGAAGGTGAAGTAAAGCCAGATGACGAAACGTTCTCAGGTTTTATCTTTAAAATTCAAGCAAACATGAACCCCGCTCACCGTGACCGCGTGGCATTCTTACGGATTGTGTCAGGTACATTCGAAAAAGGAATGGAAGCATGGCTTGAGCGAACAGGAAAAAGCTTGAAGCTATCACAGGGGCAACTTTTCTTCGCTTCCTCTCGAGGCAATGTGGAAAAAGCATACCCTGGTGATATTGTGGGCCTTTATGATTCAGGAACTTATCAAATTGGCGACACGCTTGTTGGTTCGAAAAATGTTTATTCCTTTGGTGCCTTACCAACTTTCCCACCAGAGCATTTTGCGAAAGTTCGTGCCCAAAAAGCGATGAAGCAAAAGCATTTCTACAAAGGGGTACAGCAGCTTTCAGAAGAAGGTGCTATCCAAGTCTATCGTACCGCTCACTGGGATGAAATCGTCATTGGTGTAGTAGGACGTCTACAGTTTGAGATTTTTGAATATCGCATGAAAGGTGAGTACAACGTCGATATTCAATTTGATACAATGCCGCATCAGCATGCAAGATGGATTGAAACGGATAATCCAGAAGAGAAAGTAGACAGCGTTCGTAATATGCTTGTTTACGATCAGCTTAAGCGTCCTGTTCTTCTGTTCCAAAACGACTTTGCACTTAGATGGTTCCAGGATAAAAATCCAGATATTCCACTAAGAGAATCAAGATAAACATACACAAAAGGAACGTGCATCTGCACGTTCCTTTTAGTTTGCAATCGTTTCTTCGGAACGAGAGCGGTGAACTCTTCCCCATTTTTCCATTTCTTGAAGCAATGGTTCAAGAGCATAACCATATGAAGTTAAAGAATACTTGACTTTGGGCGGTACATCATCCGATTCTACTCGGTTAATTAACCCATCCTGCTCCAGTTCTTTGAGATGTTTAATTAACGTTTGATGAGGAATGCGTGGTATCGCCTTTTTTATCTCACTAAATCGAAGAGGCCCCTCCACTAATTCTAGCAGCAAAACGGCTTTCCACTTCCCACAGACTACATCAAGCGTCGTTTTCATATCCTCCACGGATCTGTTCAAATTCCCCCTGCACCTCCAGGTATATAGTAATATACTTCTTCACAAAAACGTTCATTGTAGTAAGATAGCATATAATAACCTTATTTTATCATAAGTTAACTACAAAGTTAGAGGGGAGTTTCTATGTCCGAAAACATTTCACACACTGTCCAAGCTATAGGGCAATCCATCCTACAAAACATAGATCAAATCACAGCAAACGCGCGGCATCAAATCGAAATTTCCGTCAAAGAACAGGGTCTTCCAAACATTGTGCCTTACACATTTACCGAACAGATCATCGTACCATTAGGTGAATCGATTGAAGCAGGAGAAGTTTCTTATCCAACAGAGCAAATTTCAAGCTTTAAAGAAATGGATGCTATTCCCGCTTATTTGGATACGGTGTTAATGAGCATTTCAGTCGTTAAACAATCGCTTCTTAGCTATGTAGAAGAGAATCAGCATACTTTCTCGCTTACGGTTTCAGACGTCATTGCCATTACAAAAATCGTCGATCCGTTGATTGATTATTTCATTCATCATTTTACCGAAAGCTATTTAACACAAAAAACAAATAGCCTTCGATCAGAATACTATCAAGATGATGCATTATCTGTACCAATTATTAAACTATCTTCTCGTGTAGCGATTTGCCCAATTATCGGAGAAATTGATGAAAAACGCGCAAACCTTATTCTTGAACGAACATTAATGGAATCCAGCGCAAAAAAGATTCGCTCTCTTATTCTTGACTTATCTGGTGTCGCAACACTTGATACAATGATGACCCAACACCTCTTCAAAATCGTTGATTCACTAGAAGTAATGGGTGTGGATATCATTGTAACTGGGGTTAGTTCTGAAGTTGCAATCGGCGTTGTCTCATTGGGGCTTGATTTGCAATCCCTTACAATTAAACAGAATTTAGAAGGAGCTTTGAAATCTCTCGGAATGATAGAAGGGTAGTTAATCTATTCGATTTACATGAGATACTTCACTCAAATTAAAACTACACTCCGGTGTGGTTTTTAATTTGGGTTTAAAAAAAAGAAAGGCGTTCCTCTTTGCTTTACCATTCAGGATATTGCTCAAGCTGTTTTAGAAAATGATCGAAACGCTCTTCAATTTGCGCTTTCGTACCATAACGAATCACCTGTTCACGACTTAATGATTGCTCATTTATTAGCTGATAATGAGTATATGTCATCGTAACAAGCTTTAAGAAAACTTCAATGTGCAGGTTATACCGCTTCTGTCTCGAATCGGCTGTATAACCTTCTTTAAACCCTTCAGCGTTTGCTCTTAATTGCGGAAGAGATTGAAGATAATTTCCTTCCCGGTATCTAAGCGTGTTATGAAGTGAAGGAAATAGATAGTGATAATTGAAAACGTGATTCGCAGCTAGCGAAACACCTGGAGAAAGAATTGGATAAGGATCAAGCATCTTAAGGCCACCTTTTGAAAAGATCAGGTTCTCAGGAGACGTATCTTGATTCGTAAAGGTTATTATTTCACCGTTTAAGGAACGAGCAGAGATCAGCTCTCTTCCAACTGCTTCAACCCTTTTCTTATCAAAATCATAGTCGCTTGCAAGCAAAGGATTTAACTCCTCAACATACTCCCTCGTCTCTTCAATAACGAACTCTTTTTGATCCATATCTAGTTCACCTGTTAACTTACCATTTTGATCACACTTCAAGTACCCGATCCCTTTATAGGGAGATTCCACCGTCTCTAGAGAAAGAAAAAAGTCTCCTATCTCCCTTCCATATTGAAGTGATTCGTTTGGTGTCAAATCACCAAGTTTATCGGAATTCCCCAAATACGATTCTAACGTATACGTTAATTCTTCTTGAACGAAAAATGTAAAGAACTCAGGGCATATGCCTTCTTTTGCTCGATTAGCATGTGTGTAAAACGCCTTTGTCGCAGCATACTCTGCCGTTAATTCTTTTTGTTGGAAAGTAACTTCTTTTTCATAGGCCACTTTCTTTGGTATACGTAGAACAAGCTGTTCCTTCTCTATCAAGAAAGCAAAATGCCAGGCACCTTCCCCTAAGAGGTGTATTTCAGAGTGATCTGATAACGGACGTAACCCTTCATTTGTTAAAGCTTGATTCATCAGATTAACTTCTGAAACGTTTTGTGTGGTAAGGAATTTCATCTTTATGTATGCTCCTTTTCATTTCCGAGATAAACCGTCTCCAACCGCTCTTCACCTATTTGCATTCTCTCAACTTTATAGGCATACGCCTCTTTTCGTGAACTCACAACCACCTTAATCGTTTTGTCCACATAATGAACAGCTGCTCCATCGTCGAGCGCTATCCCAGGTTGCATGTGACGTGAATCAATCAATTCATGATAGGCAGATCGTCGCTTCTCTTCTCCGTCAAAGTGAGGACAGCTGCTCCCCGGTAGAAACCCAAGACACTCCAACGCGTGGAGCTCATCTCCAAATGAATCCGTGACCCCTTTTTCAAACCAGCAGATCGCCCCTGCGCTTATTCCGGCTAAAACGATACCTTTCTCCCAGGCTTTTCTCATTATTTGATCAAGTCCCCATTCTTTCCAGAGGGCGAGGAGATTTTTTGTATTCCCTCCCCCTACATAAAGAATATCCTGACTTAACAAGAAGGCTTCGAGATCCTGTACAGGTGGTTTAAATAAAGATAAATGAGATGGCACGCATAACTCCTTCTCAAAAAAGGCATAGAATTTCGCTATATATCCGTCTGCATCACCGCTAGCTGTCGGGATAAAACAGATTTTCGGTTGCTTGCTGAGGGATTGCTTTAAGATATAGCGATCCAATAACGGGTTGTCGGGTTCCATCGAAAACCCTCCACCACCCATCGCGATAATTTGCTTCAACTTTTATTCATTCCTTCCATAGTTACCTTTCATTAGAGATTCCCGATCTTATCCTTTTTTCCTCCAAAAAAAGCTGCGTCCCCTTTGAGGAACACAGCTTTTTATCACATTATACCGCTTCTTTTTGTGTTTTTGCTCTTTTTCTTTTAGATAAAACTTCTTTACTCGCCGCTCGATAGAAGGAATAGCCCATCATAAGAACGACTATTGAAAATGGTAAGGCGGCAAGGATTAGCATATTTTGCAAGCCTTGTGTTCCACCGAAGTACACGATGATAGCTGCCATAGCAGAAAGGGCTAATCCCCATACGATCTTAATTAATGCTGAAGGATTCAATGATCCTGTTGTACTAAGCATTCCTAATACAAATGTAGCCGAGTCCGCTGATGTTATAAAGAAAATCGCGATAACAAAAATCGTAATAAACGACATTAATGTTCCAAGGGGATACTCTTGTAAAACAGCAAATGTTGCCGTCTCAATCGAATAATCGGAAATCGTCGCAATTCCACTTTGTTGCAAGTCGAGAGCCGAGACTCCAAAGACCGCAAAGAAAATGAAGCAGACGATCGAAGGAACAAATAATACACCAAGCATAAATTCTTTTATCGTTCGGCCTCTTGAAATTCTCGCGATAAAGATTCCAACGAAAGGAGACCATGAAATCCACCATGCCCAGTAAAAGATCGTCCAACTATCAACCCATGAGCGCTGATCGTTGTTGATCGGTTCAATGTGGAAACTCATATCGAAGAAGTTCGAGATATAACCTCCTAAAGAGCCAGTAAACATGTTCATAATATACAGCGTTGGTCCGACAATAAGGAGAAGAATCATAAGAGCAAAGCCGAGAATCATATTAATGTTACTTAAATATTTAATTCCTCTTTTTAATCCAGACCATGCCGAAGCAATAAACAATACGGTTGAAATCACGAGAATAAGCAGCTGTACTGAGAAGTTTGCTGGAGCATCAAATAAAAACTTCAGTCCTTGATTAATTTGTGCTGATCCGAAGCCAAGCGTTGCCGCAACACCTACAACTGTCGCAACAACAGCAAGCGTGTCGATCATGTGTCCGAGAGTCCCTTGCATTCGTTTTTCTCCAAACAAAGGGGTTAGCGTAGCACTAATTAATCCGGGATACCCTTTATGGAATTTAAAATAAGCGAGTACGAGCGCAACAAGGGCATAAACAGCCCAGGCGTGAATCCCCCAGTGAAAAAAGGAATATTGAAGTGATTCGACAATCGCTTTATCCGTTCCTAATTCGCCACTAGGACTGCTTTTGAAAGCATGGGAGATTGGCTCTGCTGTTGTCCAGAAAACCATTCCCATTCCCATTCCTGCACTAAAAAGCATCGCAAACCATGTTGGCAGGCTGAATTCAGGCTTGTCATCTTTTCCACCAAGTTTAATATCTTTAAATCTTGAAAAAATCAAGTACACACAAAAAATAAGAATCCCCATAATAATGAGGAGGTAATACCATCCAAATCGACTCGATATATAAGTTGTAGCAGCGGACGTAACTGACTGTAAATGCTCTGGCCAGATGGCCCCCCATAACACTACCAACGTACAAATAATGAGACTATACCAAAAAACAAGCGTTGCATTTTTCATTAACTCACCTCTTAAAAAATTAGCTTCTTACGTATAACAAACGATGCAGAATGAATACATCGAGATCTCCCTTTACATTTGCATAAATTTCGTCTACCATTTTGTAGGACTAGTTCAAAATTCTCTTTTCTTCTTTTACCCTAATCATCAACATTTAAGCTATAAATTTAAAAAGAGTGAAAATTTATTTCAGCCGCTACTCTCTCCTAAAAAGAGTCATCTAACATCTATAATGGTTTATTTTTTCATATCTATCCCATCAATGATACGATACTATAGAGATAGCAGAGTTTTAACGTCAATTGAAGAGAGGTGAAAAATGTGATTCAGTCAAATACCCCGACCTATACTTCGATCGAAGATGCTTCGAGAGATGTACTAGAGGTTATAAGTAAATTCGTAGGTGTTAATACATTTTTTATTGCAAAAAATGACAAAACCGATGTCGATATTATTTCTTCCTTTAACAGAGATGAAATTATTCTCGAATCAGGTTTTGAAACCCTTTATCGAGATTCTTTCTGACAATTCATTGTAAAAGGCGGTCGTGAACCCCTTATCATTGATGATTTAGCTACTCACGATTCAACAAAAGATATGGAAGTAACTAAAAACCTTGGTGGTGGCTCGTTAATCGGAGCACCGATTTATTACCGAAATGGCGATAATTACGGTACATTATGCGGTCTTGATTTAAAACCATTTCACTATACCCAGGACCATATCGACTTATTTAAAGCGATGGCCAATCTTCTGGGGAATGTTCTTGAATTAGAGCGAGCGAACACAGAAATTGAGTCCCTCTCTGTTCCTGTTGTTCCTATATCAGAGGAAGTAGCAATTCTTCCAATTATCGGTGACGTGAATGAGATACGAACCGAACGACTAATGGAAAGAGCGCTTGCTGAGAGTGCAAAAAATCAGCTGGACTATTTGATCTTCGACTTATCAGGGTTAGTGAATATTCATACTGAAAGTGCAACAAACTTGTTAAAGATTGGCCAATCCCTTAAGTTGATCGGTGTTCAGATGATTGTAACGGGTATTCGTCCAGAGCTTGCGATTAAAGCCGTCCATGCTACAAGTGATTTCGAGCAAATTGTAGTGAAATCAAATCTACAACAGGCCTTAAATTGGATTGGATACAAGATTATTAAACATTAAAAAGGACCGCCCGTAAGTAAAGGCAGTCCTTTTTCTCTATGATTCAATTTCAAATCCAAGATCCTCTATCATCTGATGATCCGCTGTTGCATCCGCACCATCCGTTGTTAAGTAGTCTCCAACAAAAATAGAATTTGCTGCATATAGACTCATTACCTGAAGAGAGCGGAGATTAACCTCACGTCCCCCTGAAACCCGAATTTCTTTCGTTGGGTTCATGAAGCGAAAAAGCGCTAATACTTTTAAACAGTAGCGCGGATTCAGTTCATCCATCTTTTCAAGCTTAGTCCCTGGTACAGAATAGAGAAAATTAACAGGAATGGAATCGGCATCAATTTGACGAAGTTCATATGCTATGTCATACACATCCTCAAGTGTTTCTCCCATGCCAATTATGCAACCAGAACAAGGGGAGATCCCAGATCTTTTCACATTGTCTACTGTTTTTACACGATGATCATATGTATGTGTTGACGTAACCTTTTCATGGTACCCCTTACTTGTATTGACATTATGATTATAACGATCGACCCCCGCTTGTTTTAACCGATCTGTTTGTTCCTCAGAGAGAATACCGAGACACGCACAAATTTTTAGCGGCATTTCTGACTTTATATGCTCGACGGCACCAATCACTTTATCTAGTTCTCGATTTGTTGCTCCGCGTCCACTCATAACGATACAGTAAGTACCTGCTTTACGATGCATTGCTTCTTTTGCCCCTTCAACTAATGTTTCTTGATCAAGTAAAGGATATTTACTGACGCTTGTGTCCGCAAAAGCGGATTGAGCACAATATCCACAATCTTCCGGACATAGCCCACTTTTTGCATTGATAATCATATTTAACTTCACTTTCTTACCATAGTAGTGCTTTCGTACTCTAAAAGCCGCATGTAAAAGGGGTAATAACTGCTCATCTGGTGATGATAAAATCGTTAAAGCCTGTTCTTTTGTTAATGTTTTCCCCTCTAGTGCTAAATCAGCAAAATGCTCCCAGCTCTCCACCGCATGTTCCATTACTTTTTGCATCATACGCCTCCCGATAATATGTTAACTTAAAATAAGTTATAGTTAACATTAAATTATCATGAGGTTAACAAACTGTCAATATTGTGGATAGACGTGTCACCCCTATACAAAAAACCACACGATGATAACAGTGTGGTTTAACATGGTTTCTACTAAGCCGGTTCTTGGTCAATCATTAAATAATTTTCTTCTATTTGGTTCGATGAAACAGGCTTACTGTAGTAATAACCCTGTATGCTATCACAGCCTTTTTGAGATAGAAATTCAGCTTGTTCAACCGTTTCAACCCCTTCTGCGATCACTTGCAATTTCAATTGCTTGCTCATCGCGATAATGGCACTCGTAATCTGATCAGATTTCACATTCCGAGTCAGTTCATCAATAAAGGATTTATCAATTTTCACCTGGTTAATCGAAAAGTCTTTTAAATAACTTAAAGAGCTGTGACCTGTGCCAAAGTCATCAATTGAAATACTAACACCGAGGTCACGAAGTGAAGTAATCATCCATGACGAACGAGTCGAATTTTCCATTGTCATACTTTCTGTTACTTCAAGCTCAAGTAACTCAGGGTCAAGCTTGTAATGGTCAAGCGTTTCTTTTACCGTTGTAATGAGTTCATCACTTTGAAATTGTTTAGGCGAGAGATTAACTGAAACGCGAAGAGAATGGCCTCGATCGCTCCATTTCTTCGCTTGCTCACACGCCATTGCGAGCACTTGACGTCCAAGCTCGACAATTAATCCCGTTTCTTCAGCTAGGGAAATAAAGTCACCTGGGTAACGGAGTTCTCCCTCATTCACCTGCCAGCGCACAAGCGCCTCGACTCCAGAAAGTGCGCCATCCTCACATTTCACCTGTGGTTGATAATGTAAAATAAAATCCTGATTGATCAGTGCCGTCCTTAACGAGCTTTCTTCCACCAATCTTGATTCGCTTTTTAGCCCCATTGCTGATGAATAGAACTGGTATTTCTGACGGTTGCGTCCCTTTGCTGAATACATCGCAATGTCCGCACGTTTCATTAATGATTCCACATCGCTCCCATCAGCTGGCGTTACAGCAATCCCAATACTTGCCGAAGTCGATAGATCATGGGAACCTATGCGAAACGGCGTCTCAAAAGCTTCAATAATTTGGTTTGCAAGGTCATCTGGATAGATGTCTTTAAAACCATTAAGCACAATAACAAACTCATCTCCACCAAGCCGAGCAAGGAAACCATAAGGGGACACACGTGACTCCAATCGCTCTGCTACTGCACAAAGGAACAGATCCCCTGTATTGTGACCGAGGGCATCGTTAATCACTTTAAAGCGATCCAAATCTAGCATCATCACTGCCAGGTCATCATGTTTATCATTTTTGAGATAGCTTTCTAAGTGCTCGACAAACGAACGACGATTCGGTAAAGAAGTTAATGCATCATAATAAGCCATGTGATAAGTTTGTCTTTCCGCCTTTTGCTGTCTCGTAATATCTTTTGTCATCGCATAAATGCGATCAAGCTTTTCATTTAAATAGATCGGAACAAACGTTACATTTAACTCACGAACGTCTCTGTCAAGTGTAAATATCTTCGTATTAAAACCAACTGCCTGTCTCGTTTCATGGACAGTAAGAAAGTATTTCCTTACCCGTTCATGTTCCTCTTCTCCAAAAAAATCAATGGGGTCGATATGACTAATCTGATCCCTTTTTACTTGAAACAACGCTTCTCCAGCAGGATTCAGTGAACGAATTCTGCCGTCTACTGTAAGCGTTAAGATCGCATCGATGCTATACGTTAAAAGGGAACGCAAGCGATAATCGTTTCCCTTCAACTCCGATTCCTGCTTAATAAACTTACGTTCGGTGACAATCCCGAAGATTAAAATAGTCTGAATACAAAGTGTGCCAATGGCAATCACAATCGATAGGGCTGACGTATCTAATCCGTTCACAAGTGGATTATGATATTGTGCCATATAAAAGGTGGCAGCCTCTAGCCCAACATAATGCATGCCTGCGATCGCCATTCCCTTCACACTTGCACTGCCTAATTTCAAAAGAATGATATGACGAATTTTCTTTGGTCTTGAAAGGGTAAATGATAATTTCAGCGCTCCAAAAGAAGCAACAACCGCGATTAGAGCTGATAAACTTAGCAGCCAGGGATTATAAGTAATCTCGACCATTTCCATAGCTTCCATCCCAATATAATGCATGGCGATAATAGCACCTGACATAAATATCGTTCCAACGATTAGTCTTCTTATGGATAATTGTTTTCCACCAACAGCCAAAAGGGCGATTAATGAACCTAAGAATGCAGCTCCTATGGATAAGAAAACAAGCGGAATGTTGTAAGTCATCGGCATCGCCATCGAAAAAGCCAGCATACCGATAAAATGCATGGACCAGATCCCAATCCCCATTGTACCCGCTCCTCCAACAACCCATATCCATTTGCGTATCCCTTTTGAATAAGCTACGCGACCCGCAAGATCTAACGCGCTATATGATGCAAAAACGGCTATTATTAAAGACAGTAAAACGATCCACCAATTGTACTGTCCTGACATTTCAATCATGATTCTGTGCCTCCGACATTAAAAAAATCTGTTCAGTCTCTCTATCGGCATAAATGAAACAGAGGTTAAGTGTGCACCCGAATACCAAGCTTGCTTTTTACTTCTTGTAATAACGGTTGCGCTTTTGCCCTTGCTTTCTTTGCACCTTCTTCAAGGATGCGGTCAAGTTCATCCGTATGAGACATATAGTAGCGAAACGTTTCGCGTGGTTCAGTAAGGAAATCATTCATTAGGAGAAAAAGCTCTTTTTTCGCTTCACCCCATCCAATTCCTTCTTCAAATCTCTTTCTCATTTTAACCGTCTGTTCTTCACTTGCAAACTCCTTATACAGAGCAAAAACAGTAGAGTCGTTAGGGTTTTTTGGATCCGTTGGCCCGGTTGAATCCGTTGTAATGCGATTGATTAACTTCTTAAGCTTAGGCGGCTCTTCAAACAGTGGAATCGTATTATGATAACTTTTACTCATCTTTCTACCGTCCAGTCCAGGGAGGACCGATGTGTTTTCATCGATTATGTGATCAGGCAATGTAAATATTTCTCCAAATTGATGGTTAAAAGCTGATGCTAAATCACGTGCAATCTCTACATGTTGGATTTGGTCTTTTCCTACAGGAACGTAATGGGATTGAAACAGTAATATATCTGCAGCCATTAAGATCGGATAAGTGAATACTCCCACATTTACTCCTTCGTCCTCTTCACGATCTTCCTTACGATTCTTATCGACAATTGCTTTATACGCATGAGCCCGATTCATCAAACCTTTAGGTGTAAAACAGGCCAGAACCCATGAAAGTTCAAAAATCTCAGGTACATCTGATTGGCGATAGAAAATAACCTTAGCAGGGTCTAGCCCGAGTGCAAGCCATGTGGCCGCAATCCCATATGATAATTCTTGCATCTGTTTCTGATCTCGAACTTTTGTTAATCCATGATAATCGGCAACAAAATAGACTGGGTCTAGCTCCTCATTTCTTGCTTGCTCTTACGCAGGTTTAATGGCACCAATATAATTTCCTAAATGCACCCGTCCTGTTGGTTTAATTCCTGTTACGATCGTCTTCCGCATAAGATCCCCTCCATTTAATACAACACAAAAAGACCCCTCATCCTATAAAAAAGGACGAGAGACCCCGTGGTGCCACCTTTATTCGTTTACCGACGTAAACGCACTTACCCTTACAGAAACCAACTTCGATAAGGTGTCTCTTGTATCGGTAAGACGCTCCGCCGAATCCTACTAAATTGTTCAGTTCCGGAAGCTCAGAAGCCCATTCATCTGTCGCACACGCTGATTCCCACCAACCATCAGCTCTCTAAAGTGTCTCTCAAGATTACTCTTCTTCATCATCGCAAAGTTATTTTACTTATCTTAAATCTTACTGAAGAAAAGAGCAAGCCTTTTTTAACAAATATTATGTTAATTAAAGCACTTTGCTCAAAAAGGCTTTCGTTCTTTCTTCCTTAGGATGTTCAAATAGTTCAATTGGCACATTTTCCTCGACGATGTATCCCCCGTCCATAAACAAAACGCGATCCCCTACTTCTTTTGCGAATCCCATTTCGTGCGTGACAACGACCATTGTCATACCCTCTTTGGCTAGATCTTTCATAACTTCAAGCACTTCTCCAACCATCTCTGGATCCAAAGCAGAAGTGGGTTCATCAAACAGCATAATTTCAGGCTCCATCGCAAGTGCTCTCGCAATTGCAACACGCTGCTTTTGTCCTCCAGATAAAGAGTCAGGATAGACATGTGCCTTTTCATAAAGACCTACCTTACGAAGAAGAGCAAGTCCCTTCTCTTCAGCTTGTTTGCGCTGCCACTTTCTCACTTTCATAGGAGATATCATGATGTTTTCAAGCACTGTCTTGTGAGGAAATAAATTAAACTGTTGAAATACCATTCCTACATTCGTTCGCACTTGATTGATATTTGTTCCCTTCGCTGTTAAATCCTGATCCTTAATCGTCACTTTTCCACCAGTGATCGATTCTAAAAGATTTAAACATCTTAGAAAAGTAGATTTGCCCGAGCCAGATGGACCAATCACAACGACAACTTCCTGTGGTTTAATTTCGACATTAATTTCTTTTAGAACTTCTAAATCACCAAATGATTTCTTCAGACGCTCGACTTTAATCATGCGGTATCCAATCTCCTTTCGATGTAATTTAATAAATACGTCAACGAAAGGGTAAGGATCAAGTAAATGATAGCTACAGTTAAATACGGTTCCCAAACGCGATAATATTGTCCTTGAGCGGCTCTACCCCAGTACATTAGTTCTGGTGCGGCGATAATCGCTCCAAGAGAAGAGTCCTTTAATAGCACAATAAATTCATTGCCAAGTGGAGGGATCATTCTCTTAAATGCTTGTGGCAGAATCACATGGCGCATCGCCTGAACATGCGTCATTCCAAGCGATCGTGCGGCTTCCATTTGCCCTCGATCGATCGATTGAATTCCTGCACGGAATATTTCAGCAATATATGCGGTTGCATTCAAAGATAACGTCACAATAAGAGAAACAAGTGGATTAACTGATTCCATAATTATCGGAATTAAGCCGAAATGAATGAGGAGAATTTGAACGAATAATGGCGTTCCTCTAAAAGCATTGATGTACCAGATAAATGGATAGCGAATCCACCATGATTTTGAGATTCGTCCAATTCCCATAAATAACCCTAAAATGCTTCCAATTAGTATCCCAGCTAACGACGCTCCGACCGTAACCATGGCTCCCTTTAGAAAGAAAGGAAGATACTCACGAACAATTTCAAATGAAAATACGCCCATATTCGATCTCCTTTATGATTTTCTACGATGGTTAACCGACTTACTACAGTCATCACGCTTATCGCTTAGGCCGAAGTAAGTCGGTTTATTCGTTTATTTTGCTTGCTCAAGCAACGTATCGGTATTGGGCTCTTTTCCAAACCACTCTTCATAAATTTCAGAGTATTCTCCGCTTTCGATTACTTTTTTAATCGCTTCATCAAATTCTGCTTTCAATTCACTGTCCTTAGGGAACATCAAGCCATAGAATTCAGATTCAAAGTTTTCCGGATCTTCGATTGTTTGGAAATTATCATCCGGGTTATTCTTCACATATTCATTGACGACCGTATTATCAGTTACTACAGCTTCAACATCATTGTTTTTCAGTGCCATAATGGCAACAACGTTGTTTTCAAACTTTTTAATACTAGAGCTCTTATCTCCCATAATCTTCTCTGCTGCTGCTTGTCCAGTTGTTCCGTTTTGAACACCTACTGTCAGCCCTTCAATATCTTTTGCCGTTTGAATATCTGTTCCTTCTTTGAACATCACCATGTGCGTTGATTCAAAATACGGATTCGAGAAATCAAATGTTTTCTCTCGGTCCTCATTAATAGTGATTCCTGAGATTGCCATGTCCACTTCTTTCCCCTGGCGCACGGCTTCAAATAGCGGATCCCAACCTATATTTTTCGGTTCCCATTCATAACCAGCTTCTTTCATCACAGCATCGAGAAAGTCCATATCAAAGCCAACAATCTCGCCTTTATCCATGTATTCGAATGGCGCAAACGCCGCGTCTGTCCCAACAATTAACTTCTCTTTCTTCTCACTATCCCCTTCAGAATTGCTTGTCGAACTACTTTCATTCTGCCCACATGCCGTCATGATCGCTAACAAGCACGCTAACACCGTAATCAATAACCCTTTCGTGAACTTTTTCATCAAATTCCCCCTAGATTATTTTTTTAATATTCTAATATTTTAAATTATACACAACGCTTTTATAATAACAATATTGAAATTTGAGAAAAAGTATGATTTTTCGATACCATTCTTCTTTATAATCATGCATATCACGAAGTTTCACCATAATTATGGTTACTCTCTGGGAAACAATCTCACAAATTAAAGAAAAAAGGCTATTTCAAAATAAATTGGGCATGCTTTATAAATGTAAAAGAGATAAATTGAAACGTCAGTTTATCTCACTTATTTTTCACTTAAAAGAACAACATCACCTATTCAACAAATGTTAGGAGGATTAAGATGGACGACCTGCATTCATTTAGCTGGTATGCTGCTAAACTCAAAAAACTTCTTCCACCTGAAGCCTTTAAACCCGTACCAACTAGATTATACGGTGGACTTACATATCTCATCATCACGATTGCTGTTATTTCTCTCATTAGTTTGTACGATTTTCATCCGCTCGTTTTGCTGATTTTCTCCTTTATCCTTGGTGCCTGTTTTGCAGGGCTTGGTTTTCTTGGTCATGAAATTTTGCATGGCACCGTCGTACGAAAAGCGTGGCTTCGAGATCTTTTGGGAGCGGTGGCTTTTTGGCCATTAAACACCGGACCAACACTTTGGAGAAAATGGCACAACCTCAATCACCATGTCCATACACAGCATGAAGAAAACGACCCTGACGCCTGGCCAACACTGGAGCGTATATCAAAGATGAGAATATTTAAGTGGATTTATGGTCTTCCACTGTTTATCCGGTCGTTCTTTGCTTTTGCATCACTTACTGTTCAATTTAGCGCTCATTCTTTGAAAATGTTTTTTACTTATGTAAAAGAATTCAATCGCAAAAAACAACGTGATATCTGGTTGCAAATGATTTTGCCATGGATCTCATGGCTTAGCCTCATCTTTGTCATAGGTTTTCGGAACTGGCTATTTGCTTATCTTGTTCCCCTTCTTATCGCGAACTTTATTGTGATGGCTTACATTTCAACCAATCATCGACTAAATCCACTAACTCCTGTCAATGATCCACTTGCAAATAGTCTCACAGTAACGGTGCCGAAAATCGTGGATATCCTCCACTTTAATTTCTCGTATCACACGGAACATCATCTTTTCCCTGGTATGAACCCAAAATACTATCCAAGGGTGAAACAACATATTAAAGAGATGTGGCCTGAACGTTACCATGAAATGCCGATGATGAAAGCATTGATTGCACTCTGGCAAACGCCTCGGGTTTATCAAAAACAGACAAACCTCATTGATCCAAAAAACCGTAAAACCTATGGATCGCTTGGCAATAACTTAAATTTAAAATATATTTCAAGGAACAGCGATCGATTAAAAAAGGCTGTCCTAAAAAACCCTACAAGAAAAGGCTGACTCTACCGATATCAGCCTTCTTGCGCGTTTATTATTCAACCCATGCTTATTCAACAGAATTGTTCCGCTGAATACAGCTTATGTTTTGAGAATTAGTAGCCTCCTCCAACAAAAGCTGCACCTACGATGATAAGGAGAATAAACAGCACTACAATTAGAGCAAACCCACTGCCGTAACCGTATCCCATGGAGTATGACCTCCTTTCCATCATGGATTTAATACATACTATGCAAGAATCAATCTGATGGATGGGCGTTCGTTTAGTTTTGATGGATACTTTTCGATTCATTTTTTTTAACGCATCGCTCATTTTGCGAAAGAAGGACGCTAATTTAGTGAGGAAAGGCGCGCTAGATGAGCATCCAGCGCGCCTTTTTATAAGAAATAAGTCGTTAATTCCGCGAATCTCGATATTTTTTCCGCGAAAATCGAAAGTTATCCGCGATTTCACAGTTATTTCCGCGGAAATGAAAAGCGGACAACATTGAAGTTAGTCGAGCTTTTTCATTTTATATACTTCTCTACTCTCAAGCAGAGAACCAATATCCTCTCGATACTTTTCATAATGCTCCGAGTTAATATGCGTCTCAATGGCTTGTTGATCTTTCCACACTTCATAAATAACGAACGTTGAATCTTCTATTGATTGATGCACGTCATACTGAATGTTTCCTTCTTCATTTCGTGAGCCTACTAACACTTCCTGAAGTACGTGCAACACGGCTTCTTCTTGTCCTTCTTTTGGCTTTAAAATGGCGGTAACTGCAATTTGCTCCATCTGTTTCTAACCTCCAATGCTTGTTTACGAATAGGATAAGCATAGTGGCATGAACTTATCAAAGCAATTTTTTTGCTTGCTAGGATTTTATCGGTTTGAAGATTGTTCTCTGTAGTGGGACCCCACCCATTGTTACGTTCCGTTCGATAAACATATACGGTTTTCCATCAATTTTAAACGTTCGGTCACCTAAATAGTCCACTTCTCTCCCCTGAGATCTTAGCTCACTTTTCAAGGCTCTCACGTATTCATTGTAATCAATATAGCGATCGTTCAAATCGATTTGGAGATGGTTTTTCCGATACCCCATTAGCCAATTGAATCCAGTTAAAGAAGCAACAATAACAGCGATCATGAGAAAAAAGTTCCACATACAGCATCCCTCCTGTAGCTTATATTCTTAATACGAAGAAGAAACCTATGACGTTTCACTTTTTTGTAAAATAAGGAATTTAGTACTTTCGAATTGATCTTGAACAATAAATGTTTGAAAAATGCCAGATCAGTCAATAGTCTACTATACATGAATAAACTGGAGGCGATTATATATGGCACTTTTAGAAATCAGCGTAACACCTGTAGGAACAAGTCAGACGAGTATGAGTCATTTTGTCACAGAAGCCGTTCAACTCGCTGAAAAACAAGGCTTCACTTACCATATTGGACCAACTTCAACCGTTTTTGAAGGAAACGTAGATGAGCTTTTTGAATTGGCGAGGGACATTCATACGAGTGCGCTTCGGAAAGGGGCAGATCGCGTGATCACGAATATTAAGATTGAGGATCGAGAAGACAAGGCACTTACAATTGATGGGCAAGTAAATGAAGTTCGAAGTTCAATTGGGTAGGCATTTAAAAGGAGGTAGCGGATCATCCGCTACCTCCTTCATTTTAGGTTAGAATTCCCTCTTTCTTCAATACACCTTCCATTCCATTACGTGCTTCATTTAGAACCGATTTCTTCCACTCTAAGTCATTCGGATAAAACATCGCTTCAAATTCTCCAAGAATCCACTGAATATCATCGACAGACTCTGCGCCTTCATGATATAAATGATTTTCTAAAATAATCGTCATAAATTCACGAAGTTCCGCCTGCTTGTCCGTTCCAAACGTTCCAAACTCAAACAAAGCAGAAAGAAGGTACGTTTCCGGATACGCTTCTTCTTTTAGCTTATAGAAATGATTTGTTGAGTCACCTTTTACTTTTTCAGGGGTATATTTTTCGACATTCTTAAGTTGATAGGCTTCTTTTAGTTCATCAACGCTTCTGCCATCATGCTCCGAGATAACCATCGTGATTTCATTGGTTGGTCCTAGAGCCGTATGCCAATCCATATGAATCACGCTCGAATAAGTCTCTAGCATCTTTTCTTGAATACTTTTCAAGAAAACAGCCGACTCTTCAGCCCTAGAACCTCCATAGTAGACGCCTCTTTCAAATTCAAATTGCCCCATTCCCTTTGCCTTTTTCAGTCCGGCGTATCCTTCTTTTGCGAGTCCTTTAATTAACTGAGCATACAACTTATGCTTTTCTTCTTTTAAATCACTTATTTTTCCATCCGGTAAAAATAAGTCACTTTCCTTTGCATAATTTTTATTCACATCTCTGCGAACGGAATTTTCATCATAGAAATAATTTCGGTTAAGGTCGACGTTGTTTTCGGTTACGCGGCGAAAATGACGCATTCCCCATGGGTTAATGGCATGAATCAAGCAAATGCCTGTTTTGGATGCATCGATTTGATCAAGATAATTCTCAACGAATAATTGAATAACGGCTGCACCTGCGTAGCCTTCAATTCCGTGTTCACCAGTTGTAAAAAAAATCACCTGATCATTTGAAGTAAGTGCTTCTGAATAAATCATATCAATTGTGTTATTTTCTTCTTTTCCAATCGCTTTTGTTGTTAAGGTTGCTTCCGGCCACTTCTTCTGAATTTTTTCGAGATGACTGCGAAATGTTACTCTTGACTCATCGTAATTTTTAGCAAAGTAATGGTCTGTATCGTTCATAGCGAATACTCTCCTTTATCATTAAGTTGTTCCGATACGGAATTGGTTAGCTAACCTTTACATTCCACCCTACTCAAATATGAAACTCTTCTGCTTGAATTTAATATCGCTTCTGAAAGCACAAAAAAAGATGAAAACCCATTTCAGAGTCTCCATCTTATTTGTGCTTCTGGTTTTGTTCATGCTGTTGTTTATATTCAGCTAGCTCGACTTCCAAACGTTTCTGAGTTCGTTTCTTATCTACATTTAGAAATAGTGCTGCTACTGCAATGAAACCTATGCTTAACATTAAAAATTGTAAGGTTAATTCTAAAGACATTCTTTCATCCCTCTCTTTGACTCTTGTTTCAATTCCCTTTTTAGCAATTAATGGGGAATTATATAGTTACCCGTTATTTCGGCACTCTAAACATCCGATTCAGGCTTAATCGAAACAAAACAAAGTAGAACGGCCGCTACAGCTACAGCTGCAGAGGTATAAAATACGATTTCATGCGATTGTTTCATAAGTATGGCATAGACCGGTGGTCCTGCCGCTACACCCAGGAAACGTGTTGAACTGTAAAGAGATGTAATCGTGCCACGCTCTTCTTTTTTCACGCCTTCTGTTATAAGCGCATCAAGGCATGGAAGCGAAATCCCTATCCCGACCCCAGCTACAAACAATATTAGTAACATGAACCACAGTCTTTCTGTAAAAGATACGCCTATTGTAGCAGCAGCGAGCAAGGAAAGACCTGCAAAGATACACCATTTCATCGTCGTTTTGTTCTCACCAATTCGTTTTCCAGCGAGATAAGAAGTCAAAGATAGAGCCACGAGCGGAATGGCAATGATCGCTCCTTTCTTGACGCCTACAATTTGAAACTCCTTTTCCAAAAATCCTGCGAGATAGAACAAAATTCCAAATAGAACAAACATGATCACGCCACCAATCGCAAATATCGCTGTCAGCCATTTTCCATCTTTATGAAAAATGTTTTTTAAACACGACAAAAAACATGAAAAAGTTTGCGGCTTCTCATTTTTTTCTGGTGACTCCACAAGGAAAATAACAAGCAATATTGAAATAAGTGAGAAAACCGGAATAGCTAAGAACGGTAAGTACCATAGAAAAGAAGCAAGAAGCGCTCCAAGTATTGGACTAAGCACTTTACCGATTGTATTCGACGTTTCAATCAAACCAAGTCCTGCACTTACATCTTTATCACTTTTGAATAAATCTCCTACAAGCGGAAGGACAACTGGGGCTGCACCTGAAGACCCAATCCCTTGAAGAACTCTTCCAATGAGAATTATGCTATACGGGTCTTCTAAAGACCATGATGCCCAACCCGTCACCAGCCCACCAGCTCCTGCAATAAATAAACTAGGGATAATCACTTTTTTTCTTCCATATCGATCAGATAAATACCCGGCAATCGGAATTAATAAAATGGCTGCGATTGAGTAGACTGTGATGATCATCGATACTTCAAAGGATGTGATGCCTAGCTTTTTTTCAATAAGAGGTAGAACGGGTATAAGCATTGAATTCCCCAGTGTCATCACAAGTGGAATTGAAGCAAGGGAAATCAAATCCCACTTCTTTTTATCTTCCATGAGCATCCTCCATTAACATCTCTACTTCATATGTAGTTTGCCTGCTCTTGTTAGTGGGTATACCCTAGTAAAACCTGGCTATAATGAAACAAAACTTACTCCTACATCAACTTCGCTATTTTATTATTGCGAAATGAAACCAAACATAGATAATCGTCAAAAATGTGTAACAGAGCTTACAGTCAGCGATCCACTTTTTTAGTATACTTAACATGGGGATGAACCATGTAAAATCCGTTTGGAGGTCAAACACATGATTACACTTTATACGTCACCAAGCTGTACATCTTGCAGAAAGGCGAAGGCATGGCTTGAAGAGCACAATCTTCCTTATGAACAGCGGAACATGTTTGCAAAGCCACTCTCTGAGGATGAAATTAAAGCGATTATACGTATGACTGAAAAAGGAACAGAAGAAATCATCTCAAAGCGCTCAAAAGCGTTTGAAGCACTTGATAAAGAGCTCGACGAACTGACGCTTCAGGAACTTTATAGCTTGATTAAAGAAAATCCTGGCATTTTGAAGCGGCCGATCTTACTTGATACGAAACGTCTTCAGGTTGGTTTCCATGAAGATGAAATAAGAAGCTTCCTACCGAGGAAAGTTCGCGCATTTCAGCTTGAACAAATTCTTCAAGAAGCGCAATAAATGAAAGCGAGAGAGGATTACCCTCTCTCGCTTTTTTGTAGCTCTTGATTCGTATCTTCATCCAACCCCTGGATCGTAAATTTCTTCATAAAGTAAAGAATAACGATTAAAATAAACCCATATCGAATAAACATATCAGCTACGTTAAAAATACCTGAACTCCACTTCACGGAAAGAAAATCAATGACGTGACCATATTGAATACGATCAACCAAATTTCCAATGCCACCACTAATTAGCAAGCTAAAAGCTACTTGCATGGCAAAACGTTTTGGCGTTGCGCGTATGTACCCGTAAATCAACAGAAGAATGATTCCTGTTTGTAGAAAGAGTAGCAAACCCGTGTACCCTTCTAATAACCCCATCGTGGCACCAGAGTTATAATAAAGCTGGAACCCTAAAATACCATCAATCACTTCAATCCGTTCATTGATAGTTAGGACAGAGTCAATCCAACGTTTTGTTATAAGATCAATCATTAAAAAGAAGGTCACTAAAGGAATCATCCGTTTCAAATCGTTCACATCCTTTTATAAAATAAGGTTGAAGCATAAAAAACTCCTTAAACTATGTTAAGGAGTCTTTTCATATAAGAAATTCGTTAAATAAGAAGCATCTTCAGGGTAAGCATGAGCTAATGCTTCCACTTCTTCAACTGTTTTCCACTCGATTTCGGTTACGTCTTGTTCAGATTTCGGAAGAGAAATCATGCCTCCAACCACATTTACTTCATAATAATAAGTGGTGACATGAAAGCCGTTCACATCCTGATCTTTCACAAATAGTGGCTTTTCAATCGAAACATCATAGCCTGTTTCTTCTTTCACTTCACGAATGCAGCACATCTCAGGCGTTTCATCTTTTTCAACTTCTCCAGAAGGAACGGCCCATTTCTTCTTCTCATTTTGAATCATCAGCAAATCCCCCTGATCATTCGTACAAACTGCCGCTGCTCCAATCCATTCTCGCATGACAATTCACCCTTTAGTTTCAATCATTATGAACGTATTGACTAGTAAAGTTTTTCACTTCTTCTTCCATTTGTTCGTGATTCGTTCGATTCGGTGCTTTCGTTCCAAAAACTTTTTGGAAGAGAAAACCAAGCACCAGAAAAGTTGCAATTGTTCCCCAAAACACCCATCCTATCAGTGTCATCTTCTCACTCCTTATTGACTCTCTAGTCTTTCTACGATTTTGCAAGCTGTTTTGTTTCACATAGTTATTAAAAAGTGCCTACTTATCAAAAAAAGCATTTATCTTATAATAGCAAAACGAGTAGGTTTACAAATATGAAAACAGGTGAATCATATCCATATTCATTCATATCATAAGGAGGAATTACAATGAAAGCTCTCTTACTTAAAGATAAAAATCAGTGGGATTCCATGGAAGTGCAAGAAATGGATGCCCCATCTCCCAAAAAAGGAGAAGTTCTTGTTAAAATTCACGCTGCGGGATTAAACCCCGTTGATTATAAGACAGCAACAAACGGAAATGCTAACTGGGAATATCCTCATATCCTTGGCCTTGACGGCGCTGGTGTAATCGAAGAATTAGGCGAAGAAGTAACTGATTGGAAACCGGGTGATCGCGTGGTGTACCATGGCGACTTGATGAAAAAAGGAACATTTGCCGAATATGCGATTGCACAAGCTCATACGATCGCTAAGCTTCCTGAATCCATTTCATTCGTTGATGCTGCAGCACTCCCAACAGCAGGCTACACTGCTTATCAAGCCCTTTTCCGTAAGCTTCATATTCATCGTGGTCAAACGATTCTGATTCACGCTGGTGCTGGTGGTGTAGGTGGCTTTGCGATTCAGATGGCGAAGTATATGGGATTAACCGTCATTACAACAGCCTCACGTCACAATCACGATTTTGTAAAAAAACTTGGTGCTGACTATGCAATTGACTACAAAGAAGAAGACTTCGTGGAACGAACGCTCGAACTAACAAACGGAATTGGCGTTCACGCTGTTCTTGATGCCGTAAGCGGAGATAATGCGACAAAATCACTTGAAACCTTAACATTTAACGGGCAAATTGCCTATATTGCCGGCGCCCCAGATTTTCAACAAGGTGTCTCTTTTGCTCGCCCCCTTTCTTTCCACCAGATCGCTCTTGGAGGCGTTTATCAATCGTCTAACTTAGCAGAACAAGCGGACCTTGCTATGATGGGTGATGAAATGATTCAACTTCTTCTAGGTGGCTATCTCGATCCGATGATTTCAAAAATCATTTCACTTGAAGAGGTTCCACAAGCTTTGGTTGAACTATCTAAACGTCATGTAACTGGTAAGATTGTTGCTAAAGTTAGCGAATAATCGGCTCTTAAGAACCGCTCTCACTGTCTGAGAGCGTTTTTTTATTTATTAAGATTACCCTTGTTTTGTAAATACCCCTAGTGGGTAAAGTTTATATACAAACTTATTACTCCAAGGGGATGATTCTTTTGAACACACTTCAGCTTATTTCTATTCTTGCTCTTTCCATTGGATTACTCTCTTCGCTCGTAATCCTTGTTGATATTATCCGTCATCCACAAATGATGCGAATTATGAATGTGGTTTGGCCAATTAATGGGTGGTTTCTTGGTCCATTTGCCATCTGGTCTTACTTTAAATGGGGTCGCTTGAAGGCAAAGAATCTGGATTATGACGATCATCGAGGTGAACCTGCAAAAGTTTTTATGTCTACGAGTCATTGCTCAGCAGGCTGCACATTAGGAGATGCCGTCGGCGTTCCGATCGTCGCTTTAACTGGTTTTGCTCTCCTGGGCTCTATTCTTTACACTCACTATCTCGTTGAATTTATACTTGCATATGGATTCGGTATCCTTTTTCAATTTTACGCGATTTATCCAATGCACAAAGAAGATGGCGCATGGAGTGCGATTAAAGAAGCCGCCAAAGCAGACACGCTTTCCTTAATTGCTTTTGAGGTTGGTATGTTTGGCTGGATGGCAATCGTACACTTTGTCCTATTTGCCGAACCTCCAAAGTCTAACTCAGCCGTATACTGGTTTATGATGCAAATTGCGATGATTTTTGGATTTGCGACAAGCTATCCAGCAAATTGGTGGCTCGTTAAAAAGGGAATAAAAGAAGCAATGTGAAAAGCCAGGCTTATGCCTGGCTCTATTCATACCAATTTGGAATCGTTCGATGAAAGCTATCATACGTCTCTAGGACATACTCAATTGCCTCTTCCGCAAGTGGAAGATCTTGCGGAAAGAAATCCGTTACCCAATTCATATGATAGATCAAAAGCTGTGCCATATGTACCGAACGAATCTTCCAAAAGAGATCAGGAACTTCGTCAGAAAAGTATCCTTGAATCATCCCTTTTGAAAAAGGAATGCTCAAGCGACTCGAAAACAATTCAAGCTTATCAAACTCAGAATAAGCCGTGTTTACACCACATCTGTTAAAATCAATCACACCAGCATACTTTCCATGCTGAATAATCAGGTTTCCTGCATGATAATCATGATGCGCAAATATAAGCTTACTCTCTCCAATAAGTGGCAAGTTTCTCCTCACATAATCAATTATCTTTTGATCATGCGGTATGCATGTTTCGAGCTTCAAATAACGCTCGACCGCCTTCTCAAATTTAGTTGTCACAAGAGCCATATGCTCGGATTTAGAGGCAACGATGGGCAATTCGTGCATTTTCAAAAGATCGACTCCTGCTTCATATCCTGCTCTGTATTGTTCAGCTTCCGTTAAGCTAGATAACGCCACCTCTCCATCTTCTCCTTCAAGAAAAGAAAAAATCGTGTAACAGAAATTTTCTTCCGGTATAACACCAAAAGCATATACTTCCTGACATCGAACACCACGCTCCCTGAACGCACGCATCTTTACTACTTTATCTTGCACTCGCTCACTTAAAGCTGACTCATAGATCCGAAGCAACACTCGTTGTCCATTCCAATGTGTTACATATTTTAAATCAAACGAATATCCTTTTGTAATTGGAATCAGTGTCTCATCAGTTAATTCAGGGATCATAGTGATGATTTTCTCTTTTGTAAGGTTTTTCATTTTTCTACCCGCCTTTCTGAAGGAAATATTATCCTACCAAACATTCAGAAGAAAAGAAAGATTGCCTTAACTTTTCTCGTATGCTACTATATTTGGAAATAAGAGGTGAGCGATATGAAACAGTTATTCATCGTACAACTTCATCATCACAGTTAGCCTTGCTATCCGATTGATAAAAAATCGCGTATAGGAAGGCTATTACTCGTAACCGCATGAATTGAGAAGAAATCTTCTCCTCTTCATGCGGTTTTTTGTATTCCAAAACGAAAGGATGAGTTAATTGAAAAAGCTTAAAGATCAAAATGTGAAAGGAACAATGGATTATTTACCTGAGGATGAGCGGATACGCCGACAAGTGAGGCGAACTCTAGAAGATACGTTTATCCAATATAACTGTCTTCCGTTAGAAACACCTATTCTAAATGAACAAAAATTATTGGCTTCAAAATACGCTGGCGGTGATGAAATTTTAGAAGAAATGTACACACTCACCGATCGTGGAAAAAGAGAGCTTGCTCTTCGCTACGATCTTACCATTCCATTCGCAAAAGTAGTGGCAATGAATCCAGGTTTACGTATGCCCTTCAAGCGATATGAGATCGGAAAAGTTTTTCGAGATGGACCTGTGAAACCAGGGCGATTCCGGGAGTTTACTCAATGTGATGTCGATATCACCGGCGTAAGTTCGCAGATGGCTGAAGCCGAATTAATGGAAATGGCGCTTGATAGTTTTAATCAACTTGGACTTAACGTAACGATTCAATATAACAATCGCAAGCTCCTTGCCGGAATGCTACAGACCATATCGATCCCTATCTCGCGATCAAATGACGTCATTCTTACAATGGACAAACTCGAGAAAATTGGGATAGATGGTGTAAAAAAGGAGCTTCAACAAAAAAACATCTCCCCGGAAGCGATTCGTAACATTGAGCGCTACGCACAGGAGTGGCTCGGTCAAGACCTCACTTATTTCGAACAATTTGCCTCCGAGAATGAGAATGTGCAAAAAGGATTAAATGAGCTTTCCGAACTGACATCCTATTTGGATGGACTTAACGTTCTTCAAAATTGTTCCTTTAACCCGTTTCTCGCAAGAGGTCTTGATATTTATACCGGAACGATTTACGAGATTTTCCTAAGTGATCAATCCATCTCATCCAGCATAGGCAGTGGCGGTCGCTACGATAGTGCAATCGGTGGTTTACTTGGCAGCGAGGAGTCCTTTTCAACTGTTGGCATTTCGTTCGGTCTTGATGTTATTTTCACTGCATTAAAAGGAAGGGAGTCATCAATCGTTAAAGATGAAAAACCTGACTATTTAATCATTCCGATTGATGCAAAGCGTGAAGCCTTAATTGTTGCATCGGCTTATCGAAAATTAGGTTATCGAATTGAAGTCGATATGAGTGAAAAGAGAATTGGGAAATCTCTTGAACGAGCGAGTAAAAGAGGAATTGAAAAAGTAATCCTTATTGGAAACGAAGAAGTAACAAATAACGAGATTATCGTGAAGTCATTAAATGAAGGAAAAGAAGAACGCATCTCCTTCCGTTTTTGAACTTTTATATGAAAACAGCGGTAAGGATTTTGCCCTTACCGCTGTTACATTCAACCTTGAAAGACATACGGTACAGACGCTTTGAGTAAAGTTTGAATTCCCCCTTGATAATAAGTCATCCACTTATCCGCTTCAGTTCGATCCATCCACGTTGCATCCGCAATTGTTTCTGTGTCTTGAATGGCGATCGTGCCGTTCGTGATTTTGCCTTGAAACGTAAAGAAGTGAGCGTGATGACTTCCTATAAATGCTTCATTTACACTCAACACGTCTCCCACTTCCACCGTTAATCCCGTTTCTTCTCTCATTTCACGAATAGCCGCCTGCACGAGCGTTTCTCCTTCTTCAACAGCTCCACCAGGGAGTGACCAATTGTCATGCTTCTTATTTTGAACCATTAACACTTGATCGTCCCTTTCGTTATAAAGAAGCGTATACACCACATCTACTCTTATCATTTGCGTCCTCCTCATCCGAATCGTTACCATTTTTCACTTATATAATTTACCAGATTCGATACTTGATTTGGAGAAAATGATTAAAATTTACATTGTTTCTCCTTTTGATACCTCAGACTTTTTAGAACTAGATAAAAACCAACCTCCGATTGCAATGAGTAGCAATACCGCATAGAACGTTACTTTCCATTCGGGTGATTTCGCAAATGATTCAGGTAGAATGCTTAATTCTGGGTGAGAAAGAGTGTAAACAGACAATTTCACACCTACCCAACCGACAATCATGAAAGCTGCAATCTCCAACCCTGGCTTTGCTTTTAAAAGTTTTACAAAATAATTGGCCGCGAATCGCATCACTATTAACCCAATTAGCCCACCTGCAAAGATAACAAGAAACTTCCCGCCGTCTAATCCACCGATTTGTGGAAGAGGTGTATTGGGAAGCGTAACGGCTAAAGCAACGGCAGCTAATATAGAATCGACCGCAAAAGCAATATCTGCTAATTCCACTTTAATGACTGTTCCCCAAAAACCTGACTGCTTTTTGGATTTTTTCTCAACATCGCTTTTCCCCTTCTTCATCAGCTGCTTTCGAACGATATGATTGATAGCAATAAATAAAAGGTAAAGCGCTCCGATTGCTTGCACCTGCCACACACCAACGAGAAAAGAAATCGCAAATAGGGAGGCAAAGCGAAAAACAAAGGCACCAGCTAGCCCGTAAAACAATGCTTTCTTACGCTCTTCTTCTGGCAAATGTTTTACCATAATCGCCAATACGAGAGCATTATCTGCCGCAAGCAACCCTTCAAGTGCAATAAGAAGTAGCAAAACCCATCCGTACTCCAACAACATTGATACATCCATTATTAAATCCCCCTTCGTTTTCAAGTAAATCATTTTGCATAAAAAAGACCTCTGCCGCTTTGGCAAAGGTCTTTTGAAACAAATAAAGACCTTTACCGTAAAAGTAAAGGTCTTGCTAACAACACGAATGTTGCCAACAAAGCCGAGAGCTAATAAGCTCTGGAATGACGACTTTGCTGTAAAAGCTACTCCCCTTTAGGAGTTGCGTTATTTAATTAGTTGAGATGATCATAATTCAATTCTTCATCGCTGTCAATTGTTATTTTATGCAGGAAATGATTAAAAATAACGGAATACGCTGTCTTCTTTTAAACTCTTCTTCTTCTTGAAAATTTTCTCGTTGTGGCGTTCCTTCTTTTAAGCCCTGTATCGTAAATCCAGAGCCCTGAAGGATAAGAAAATAGTCTTCAATCGTCCGATGGTATTTCACCACTTGTTCCCCAATCCATGGTTCAATTCTCTTACCCGTGTCAAAATAATCATCAACAATCCAATCCGTTCGTTTTCCCGTCATACTTTTGAAAGAAGCCGTCATAACCGGGTGAAGGACGCTGAAAACGAACTTTCCTCCAGGTTTTAACGTCTCGTATACGTTTTTAACAATCGATTCTAGATCTTCTATGTAATGAAGGACTAATTGGGAAACAACCCGATCAAAAGCATCTGCTGGATAAGAATAGGTTTCTAAGGATGTGTGCACAACGCTTCCTTTCCTCCCCTGTAGCTTTAATTCCGCTTGCTTCACCATGTTCTGAGAGCCATCCACACCTACATATTCTTTACACTGCTTGCTTAGTAATGACTCTCCAAGCGAGGCGTCTCCACAACCGAGATCAAGAATTTTCTTATCGGTAACATCTCCTAGTAAAGACATAAGAGCGGGATATTCGATTACCTTATTTGGACTTTCTTCTCGATGGCGTCTGGCCATATATTGCTCATAAAAAGCATGATCATCGTATACCGATGAGCCAACGTATTCCATATTAAACTCCCCCTTGTGCGCCAAAAATAAATGGTAACTTTATTTTGTTTTAATTGCCTTTGTTGCAATAAACGTTTGAGTATAGCGATCGATTAGGCGCCTTCCACCAAAATCATCTTCATAGAAACCAGCGATCAGAAATCCGGCATCAATCTGTCCCTGAATTTGATCCTCTAGCGTATGGCCGAATTCAAGTGCTTGATTGCTTTCCTTGTATATCTGAAGCTCGTCTTCCCTTAATTGATCGAGCGGAGAATACGGAATGCTGTTCTTCACATCTAGAATTCCTTTCTCCTCCTGCGCACCATCGAAAAGGTAAAGCAAAGGATTTGTAAATCCTGAAATCAGCGTGCCACCGTCTTTTAATACTCTTGACGCCTCTTTCCAAACGGGTAAAACATTTTCAACAAATACGTTGGAGACAGGATGAACAACCATATCGAACGTATGATTGTCGATAAATGATAAGTCTGTCATATCTCCTTTTTCAACAGTAAGCTGCAAATCATCCCTTTCAGCAACAAACCGATCCTGCTCAAGCTGTTTCTCAGAAAGATCAACAACGGTTACTTCTGCTCCTGCAGCGGCAAGGGTTGGCCCCTGCTGCCCACCACCAGAAGCGAGACAAAGAATCTTAACCCCTTTTAGCGAAGTCGGAAACCACTCACGTGGGACAGGCTTTTCCGTCGTTACTGTGATGTGCCAATTTCCTCTCTTGCTTTCCTCAATCACTTCACTTGTGACAGGCTTCGTATACGAAACACCATCTGCGACTTTTTTATCCCACACCATTCGATTGTATTCACTGATCTTCATAAGACTTCACTCTCCTTTTATACTCCCCTCTCCTTCATTCTTCTCAATGAGATAAAAACCCTTTTTATCTTTTATAGACGGCTAGTGACGTGGGCAAATCGCGGCTCCAAGTAAATCGTGTCTCCATCCCTAAAGAACCGACATCACGACAAACACCCCTCCATATGCCGCATACACTCTTCCGAAATCTGGATAAACTTGCAAAGTGGCAATGATGCCATATAGAACTAAAGCTACTCCTCCCGGTAAACCTCGTAAGCTTGAATATCCTTCTCGAAGCCATAGCCATATTAAATAGCCTCCTCCAATTTCAGTAGGCCTGCTAAAGTAAATAAGAGAATTGTCCTCACCCACTATCTCCCCCTTCGCAAATGATTTGCTTATCTTGTCATCCTTTTTCATAAGAAGCAATCTCCCCTCACCTGATTCTTATTCATCCTTATTTATGGTAAAAACGAACCAACAGGTACAAAAGTATGATAATCTATAAAAAATGCTTCAATTTAATACATAACCAATACTTTTTATATAAAGCTAATATCATTATTACCAGGAAAAGAGGATGCCCCATGACGCAACGTGAAACGTACATCAAAAACTCTAAAACCACCTGCGAGCATGTTTACCAAATGGATCCAAACTCAGTTCCTGTTCTTCACGTTTTATTAACGGAAGAAGAGTTAAATCAGCGCCTGCAACATTACGAACGTGCGCTTTCCACCATTCAAACATTCATGACAAAGCTTTTAAGCTTTATAACCGATATCCCTACTGTTATCGTGACGACTGACGACCAGGGGGTTGTGTTAGATTCCTATGGAGACGAGCGTCTTAAACAAATGACAGCGTCACTCGGCATTCAAAACGGCGTTAAATTCGATGAAGAAACGGCAGGTACGAATGCCATTACACTTGCACTAAAACACAACAAGCCGATTCATTTAATTGGGGATGATCATTACCATTATTGTTTTAGTGAGGTGGCGTGCTACTCGGCACCTTATCGTTATCGTAACGGAGAAGTGATTGGCACCATTTCAATTATGACACCAAAAGAGCACGCCTCACCGTTACACCTTGGCTTGCTTTCATCTTCAATTGACACCATTGAACGCGAAATCCGGGTTCATGAACAAAACGAACAGCTTCATCTCTACAATCAAATGCTGATGAGCACAACGCCAATTGGAATTGTTATTTCAGATCAGATTGGTCATATAAGAGAATTTAATCAAAGCGCCGCGCAACTAACAGGAATGAATAAGATCAACATGATCGGGTCTCATATATCAGAGGTTCCTGTTCTTAAACCATTTTTCGATCATGTGCTCACGAAAGAAAAAGGAATCGAGGATATCGAAATCACCTTCTCAAGGCTTGATGAACGAAAGTGTTTACTTGATATTTTACCTCTATATAATCACAATCAGAAGCTAAGCGGTGCTTTTGCTCAGTTTCGCGATATGACCTCTTATTATCAACTGCAAGAGCAGGTCATCCAATCTGAGAAACTTTCTGCTATTGGAAAATTAGGGGCTGGGTTAGCCCATGAAATCCGCAATCCTCTCACATCCATCATCGGCTTTACACAGCTATTGGATGTGGATAAAAAACAAGCCCATTATATCGATATTATTAGAACTGAGCTTGAGCGTATGAAAAACCTTGTCAATCAATTTGTCATGATGGGAAAACAAACAATTAGTGAACGAAAATCCGGGCATTTATATCCTCTCATATTTGAAACGGTTGAATTAATGAAAAGCAATGCTCACCTACATAATGTTGAACTTTACTTTCATGCCGAAGAGGAGCAAATAACCGTTTGGATGGATGCCTCCCAAATCAAACAAGTGCTTATTAATTTCATTAAAAATGCCATTGAAGCAATGCCTCAGGGTGGAGAAATTACTGTCTCTTTAGAAAAAAAAGACCAACACGCTATCATTGCGGTAAAAGATAATGGCAAGGGGATGAGTGAAAAAGAGATTAAACAGCTCGGAACTCCCTTTTTTAGTACGAAAAGCAGTGGGCTTGGAATTGGACTTTCGATTTGCTTTGATATTATGAAAGCTCATCACGGAAAAATCGTCATTGATTCAAATGAAGGTGCCGGTACAATTGCCAACCTCTTTCTCCCACTTCACAAGGAAGAGAGCTAAGTATCTCTTCCTACCTTTTACAACGTCCATACAATGATAAACGTAACAAGCAAAATTCCAATCGCTAGTGCATCAATGGCATACTTTTGCCCTTCCGTTAACTGTTTTCCTTTTATCTCAAGAAAAGATGGATAAAAGAAACCAATCACGCGAACCGAAATAATCCCTATCATGATAACAACAGCCGCTAAAATTTCCATATAAAACCACTTCCCTTCTCATCACTTTCCCTTCTACTTTAGAACAAAACAAAGGCTGTCACCCACTTAAGGTGACAGCCTTTTTAGCCTATCCGATTAAAACATTTCAGAAACTGTTTTTGCCTGCATGTGAAGGCCAAGGTAATCTGGTCCACCTGCTTTTGAATCTGTACCGGACATTTTAAACCCGCCAAATGGGTGGTATCCAACAATTGCTCCTGTACAGTTACGGTTGAAATACAGGTTACCTACGTGGAAGTCCATCTTCGCTTGCTCGATGTGGGCACGATTATTCGTGATTACCGCACCAGTTAAGCCGTACTCCGTATTGTTCGCAATCTCAATTGCTTCATCGAAGTTATCTGCTTTCGTTAAGCAGACAACCGGACCGAAAATTTCTTCTTGCTGCATGCGTGATTTCGGAGCAAGATCAGCAAACACGGTCGGCTTGATGAAGAATCCTTTCGAATCATCGCCTTCTCCTCCAGCAACGAGACGTCCTTCTTCTTTCCCAATTTCAATATAGCTCATGATTTTATCAAATGATGCCTGATCAATGACTGGTCCCATGTACACATCTGGACCTGTCGTTTCGCCAAGTGTAAGTTCATTTGTTAATTCAACAACGCGATCACGAACCTGATCATATACCTCTTTCAAAATGACCGCACGGGAGCCTGCAGAACATTTCTGACCTGAGAAGCCAAATGCTGAGACAACGATTGCCTGTGCAGCAAGTTCTAGATCTGAATCTTTATCCACAACGATCGTATCTTTACCACCCATTTCAACGATCACTCGCTTCAGGTGTTGTTGACCCGGCTGTACTTTCGCCGCACGCTCATAGATACGTGTACCGACTTCTCGTGAACCTGTGAATGTGATGATCGATGTTTTCGGGTGATCCACAAGATAATCGCCCACTTCAGCTCCGCTACCTGGAACAAAGTTCAACACGCCTTTTGGAAGTCCAGCTTCTTCAAGCACTTCAACAAACTTCGCTGCAACAACTGGAGTTGCACTTGCTGGCTTAAGAAGAACCGTATTTCCTGTTACAAGAGGAGCTACCGTCGTACCTGCCATAATTGCAAAAGCAAAGTTCCATGGTGGAATAACGAGTGCAACACCACTTGGCGTGTAAACGTAACGGTTTTGTTCACCAGGACGGCTTTCAATCGCTTTGCCTTCTCCTAGCTCGATCATTTGACGCGCATAGTATTCCATGAAGTCAATCGCTTCAGCTGTATCTGCATCAGCTTCTTTCCACGGCTTACCTGCTTCAAAGACAAGATAAGCAGAGAATTCATGTTTACGGCGACGAACAATCGAAGCTGCGCGGAATAGAAGCTCAGCACGAGAGCGAGCCGTCCATTTTCTCCAGCCTTCAAATGCTTCATCTGCAGACTGAATGGCGCGTTCCGCATGCTCTTTCGTTGCCTTCGATACGCGGCCAACGATTTGCTCTTTGTTAGCAGGGTTAATGGAAACAATTTTATCTTCCGTGCTTACACGCTCACCATTGATAAGAAGATCATGATCTTTTCCGAGCTCTTCTTTTACTAGTTTCAGTGCTTCTTCAAAAGCCTTTTTGTTTTCCTTAACAGTGAAATCAGTAAACGGTTCGTGTTTGTATGGTACTACCATGAGTAAATTCCCCTTTCAAATATAAGAAGTTTATTTTTTAAAGATTCCATTAAAAGCAAAGGCGATGTTCGCAGGTCGTTCCGCCAACCGCCGCATAAAATACCCATACCAATCGTTCCCATAAGGTAGGTATACTCTTACCGCATAACCTTCCGCTAGAAGATCGAGCTGACTCTGGCTTCGCATACCGTACAGCATTTGAAACTCAAATTGGTCTTTCGGAATATCATGCTCTTTCACGAATTCTTTCGTAAAGGTAATGATGGCCTCATCGTGACTAGCGATGGCTGTAAAATTCCCATTCAATAAATGCTTCTTAATGAGCTGCTTCAAATTATGATCAACATCTGATTTTGCTGGAAAAGCAACCTTCGCTGATTCTTTGTAAGCCCCTTTGACGAGACGCAAATTAGGGTTTACTTCATTCAAATCATCCAGGTCCTGATCAGATCGGTATAAATAAGACTGAATGACCGTTCCAATGTTGTCATACTTCTTCTTCAGGTCTTTGTAAAGATTCAGCGTCGCTTCCGTTCGTGTCGAATCTTCCATATCGATCGTAACGAACACATCATGCTTCACCGCTTCTTCCATAATCTCAATCATGTTATGCCAGACGAGATCATGGCTAATATCAAGACCAAGTGAAGTGACTTTCAAAGACATCTGAGAATTTAGTTGATGAGCACTAATCATGCGGATCGTATCAAGACACTCTTGTGTACGCTCCTTCGCTTCTGTTTCAGATGAAACGAATTCGCCAAGGTGATCCACCGTTACCCGAAGCCCCTGGCTATTCAAGTTCTGAATAAGAGGCACCGCATGCTCAAAGGTCTCACCCCCAACTATCTTGTCTGCCCCAAACTTGCTACCCCATCGTTTGGCGAGCCGATCAAGCGAGGGCCTGCTAGCGAGAAAAAGGAAAAAACTCTTGTTGATGGCTTCCAACTCTACCACGCTCCTTTTCACCCTATATCTCCAATCATTCATCAAGCTTGTGTAATACTTCAAAGAAAGTTTTTGTTTTCTTGTGAAAATTATATCGATTTCAAGGGGCATCTGGCAACGTGGTCAAAGCACAATAGTTTAGCTGAGATTTTGTGGTTTAAACACAATGAATAAAGCGAAGATGAGCGTTTAGAAACGGAGATATTGGAACTCTTGAACTAGAACACGCTTTTTGTGTTCTGGTGAAAGAGTGAAATATCGCAGTTTCTGCGAGTCGTAGTTGGATCTGGAAAAGCGGAAGTGGGCGTTTAGACACGGCAGGCACTGGAACCTTCTCAAAAGAACACGGTCTTTGTGTTCATTTGAGAAGGTGAAGTGACCAAGTGTCTGCCCACTGCAGCTGGAACTCACGAAAAGCGGAGCGGGCCCGTTTAAATCCGCAGGATGTTGGAACCCATGAGAGTGAGACGCTTTTTGTCTCATTCGATTGGGTGAAACAGCCGAAGGATTTGGCCCGCGCAGCTGGATCTCACGAAAAGCGGAGACGAGCGTCACTGAATTTCCAGTTTAGCCAATATATTTCGGATTTTGCCAATAAATTCTGATTTTGGACAATATATCTCAATTTTGGCCAATAAACCTACCACACGCCTCTCGTAACGAGCTACTTAGCACTCTCAAAAACACAAAAAGAAGCTGCACCATGTTCAGCTTCTCAATTTGAGCCAAAAAACTAGCCAGATCCCCGTTTAAACTAGCTATTTCGTCGTACTTTTCTGCTCCTCTACAGCCGAAAGGTACCGGTTATAGTAAGACGGTATGTTGTTTAACAACAACAACTCAATATAAATGTGACTTTTCATATTAAAATCATCAAAATCAATGTCGGTTAGATCCTGTATCTGTTTCATGCGATAATTCAGCGTATTGGGATGGATAAACAGTTCAGCGGCGGTACTTTTTCCCTTACCGTTGTTCGATAAATATACTTCTAGCGTCTTTAATAAACTAGAATGACTAACTGAGTCCTTTTCCATCAAGTTAAGCAAATTTTGATTAAAGTAATGCTCCGTATTGTTTTTCTCATAAAGAGCGGCAAGATACCGGTATACGCCGAGCTTCGAGAACTCTCGTGGCATCACATCTGGCCTTGGGCCAATAAAGTCAGCTGTCTCAATGACTTCCAGTGCTTCTAGAAAACTTTTCCTCATATCAATGAGCTCCACATATTCTTTCCCAATTCCAATCAAGAAAGAATAAAATTCTTCGTGAGTTAACGCACTCTTCACGTACTCTACAAGTTCTCGGCTATGCTCAATGGCAGAACCCTTCATACTTTTATCACCAGAAATGACAGCAACAACTTGAAGCTCCGTTTTCAGCACCTGAATTTTATGACGCTTAAACCGAGATAGAAGCTCGAGCACTTCATTCAAAAGCGGTTCTTGAGAAGGCTCTGCAATGGACATAACAAGTACAGAAAAGCGCTCAGGCAATGGCAGGCTTGCCACCTGGGCTTTACGCCTCATTTGATTTTCGCTTTCGTATTCATGAAGAAGCACGTTCCAAAGCAATTTCTCTTGCTTCCCCTCATGCTCTTTCCCTTTTTGATACGAATCATGAATAAGCTTGCCAATGTGAGGGGTGATTTCAGTAAGAAAGTCCACCTCTTCTTCCGTAAGCGGACTATTTGTTTCTTGCACCCAGAGATATCCCATTGTCCGCTCTTCATAAATCGCTTTCACAACCACGCGCTGATAAAAGCCGATTTCTTCAATAGGGGCAATGCGAATGGGAGCTTCATTGCTCTCAAGCTGTTGCACGATCCCTTCTTTTTTTAAACGATCAATAATAAAAACTGGGCATTTCTTATATAAAATGGTTTTTTGCTGCGTTTGATCAAAACTTTCCGACGCTGTGCTATAGGAAATAAGCTCAAAATTTTTGTTCTCAATAATAACTGGCTTATTCGTCGCAATGCTGATCATCTCAGTTGCTTTATGAATATCCGTCGCTTCTAGAATCCGTTCTTTCGCGTCTACCATCCAATCACCCTCCCTGTACCGACAATTGCTTTGAAACCAAAGGGTTTAGCAACACCAGAATTAGTCATTTTCATCTTCTTCTATTATATCGGTTTCTTCCTAAAAGAAAAATGATTAGGGGGAGATTCTCAAAGAAAAAAGGACGCAGTCAAACTGCGTCCCTCCCCTCTTTATAATGCCTTCACAAGGCCGCCGTCCACAACGAGTGATTGCCCGGTCATATAAGTATTTGCATCTGATCCGAGAAATACGATCGCCTTTGCAAATTCATCAGGTTCCCCGTATCTTTTCATCGGAATGGATTGCTCCGCCTGACTCTTTAATTCAGCAACATTGATGCCTAACTGATCTGCCTTAATTTGATCAAGTTGCTCCACACGATCAGTAGCAATACGTCCTGGGCCAACTGTATTTACAAGAATATTATGCTCTGCATATTCCTGTGAAAGACTTTTTGCTAGTCCTACAATCCCTGCTCGAAATGTATTCGAGAGGATCAGGTTATCTAGCGATTGTTTAATTGAAGAAGAAGCGATATTCAAGATACGTCCCCATCCATTTTCCTTCATGTAAGGAATTGCTGCTCTTGACGTTCGAACGAAGCTTAATAGATTCAGTTCAAAAGCATTCTGCCAACCTTCATCATCGAAATCCTCAAACCGACCAGCTGGAGGACCGCCCGCATTATTAATTAACACATCTACTGTACCATTCGTTTCTGCGGCAAACGTCATCAATCGATTAATATCATCCGCTTTTGTCATATCGCAAACAGTCCAGGTAACCTGCTCATTCCCTGTCTCTTCGATGATTTCTTCACATGCTTTTTTCAGTTCATCTTCACTTCGACTTGATAAAATAACATGCGCACCTTCCTTCGCAAATGCAAGGGCCGAAGCTCTTCCAAGTCCTTTGCTTGCAGCTGTTACGACGACTGATTTTCCTTTTAGATTGAGATCCATATTCACTTTCCCTTCCATTAATAAAATGAAATCTAAGTTGATATTGTGTTTTCGGTAGAGTGTCTTTTTGATAATAGATTCTTCGCTAGTATAGCTATAAAAATCAAACCGCCGATAATATCCGTAAACATACCAGGATATATCAATAGAAGTGCACCTATCCCAGTGATAACCCTCAATGAAGCTGGTAAGTGCGTAAGAAAATAACCTTCAGCAGTAATCGATAATAGAAAGACACCTATTAGAGATGTAACGGCTATTAACAGGATATTCATTACCGTCGCATCTATCATGAGCATTTCGTGGGAAAAGACAAACATAAACGGTACAATAAACCCCGCTATTGCTAACTTCATAGCCTGGAAACCCGTTTTGTTCGGATCTCCACCACTAATCCCCGCTCCCGCAAATGCCGCCAGGGCAACAGGAGGAGTGATATTAGCAAAGATCCCGAAGTAAAACACAAACATGTGCGCTACAAAAATCGCCGTTTCCTGAGATCCCGCAAGCTCTCGAAACAATGGAAGCTGTAGCAAAATAGGGGCAGCCATCGTACTAGTAATAATATAAGTGGGAATACTCGGAAGACCCATACCAAGTATGATAGACGTGATCATCGCCAGAATAAGTGTAATGATTAATTGAATCAATGGGCTGTTTACCATTGAGCCAATACTTACGATACTATTCGCGATTTCAAGGGCAACTCCTGTTAGCGATGCTACACCAACGACAATACCGACCGCACCACATGCAATAGCAACAGGGATTGTCGTTTTCGTTCCTTCTTCAAGCGCTTGAATACTATCCATGATACCAATTTCTTCGGCCTCTAGCTTAAGGAATCTTCTCCACAGATTGATAGCAAACGGCAATACAATAATAATCATTAATTCCCACCAGTCACCCCTTATGTTAGGAAGTGCTTCTCCTGAAAGTAAAGCTGTTACCTGTGGTTGAAAGACTAAAAATAATCCTAACAGCATGATGACAGGAAGCATTTTTCTGGTGGCAGAAATAATGACCGTTGCAATGATCGCCCAGAAAGCTGCAAAGAATGGCGTTTTTCCTGAGAATAGCAGGTAAAGTAGAAAAAGCATAGGAATAATGAGATGTCCTCGTTCAATCAGTACTTCTTTTACAGTCGGGAGCTCGCTCTTAGGTAATCCCTTCAATCCTCGTTTGGCTGCCCTGAAGTGAACTTGTAAGAGAATACCAATATAAAACAAAACCGCTGGAATAATGCCCGCAAGAATGATCTTGGTATAAGGTACATTAAGATTCTCTGCCATAATAAACGCCGCAGCGCCCATAATCGGTGGTAAGATCTGTCCACCTACACTTGCCGCTGATTCCACAGCACCAGCGAAGTTTCGGTGGTATCCAATCTTCTTCATTAAAGGAATTGTAAAAGCTCCTGTCGTGACGACATTCGCTATAGCCGATCCGTTAATAGATCCAAGAAAACCGCTCGCTATAACCGCAACTTTCGCTGGCCCACCTTTTGTATGACCAGCAACCGCAAGTGCAAGATCATTAAAGAGCTGTCCCATTCCAGATCTACTTAAGAAAGCTCCGAACAAAATAAATAAGATAATATAACTTGCTGATACTCCTATCGCTGTTCCAAGGATGCCCTCTGTAATGAATACTAGCTGAGAAATGATTTGTTTAGAAACACTGAAAACGACCTGTTCAGTTAACTGAGGATAAATCGACAACTTTACATAAAAACCGTAAATTAGAAATGCAGCTCCTAATAAAGTGAGTCCCCACCCAGTAATTCTCCTAGTAACGTCAAATAATAATATAACAATCACAATGCCAACAATAAAATCAATAGAATTAATTTGACCACCTGATTGAATAATTCGTTCTGCTGTAAAAAGCATATAAACGCCGACAAATAGAGATAGTACAAACAAGATATAGTCGTAGATTGGTATTGATTTGCTTGCGTTCTTTTTTATAAAAGGATAGATTAAAAATCCAAGTGCCATCAACGTGTATAAATGAATGCTACGCTGTTGAATATCCACCAGTGAACCTGCGTAAGAAGTATATAAATGAAATAAGGCAAGTCCTGCTGCTAAAACCGTAACGACCATTTTCATTTTAGAATGATGGATCGTTCTCACACTACTTTCACGATCATATTCAGCTGCATCTTTCTTTTTTTCCTCTGTCACAATCTTCACCTCACATAACTCGTATTTTTAATAGCAAAGCTTGAAATAGATTAAGATGATTAACAGTTACATGATAAGAACTGTTTGCCTTAAGCTTGACGCTTTGTCCATCTACCGTTATACGGTGTTCCGTCGTCTTTCCTGTCCGAAAAAAAAGACTTTTTCCAATTGAGCGATGAATACCTGTCATGTAAACCCAGCCATCTTTAATAAAAGTATCTGAGCCAGCATCACTTGGAACACCAGCTCCAAATGTCTTAAATCGGGTATCAGTTAGAAGGATTCCAGTATCTTGGAGGACAAAAAACTCCTCCCACTCCTCCTTTTCAACAGAATGTTTCCATTTCAAGCTAAAATCTGATGCCCCTAAATAAGCGCTCTTTTCCCCACCTTCTCCATCTATTGTAAGAACCTGAAAAGGAATAAGAAGCACCCCTATACATAACAAAGTGAAAATAAGAACTGTACTTCTAAAAACGAGAGCACCGGATCGATGCCCTCGCTTTTCACTATTCAAGTATTCCTTGTTCCTCATAGAATGCCATTGCTCCTGGATGGAGAGGTGTAATAAGATCTTTTGCAATCTCATCTCGATCAAGCTGTTTTAAGACACCAACAGCTACTTCATCAGATCCAAGATATTCATAATAACGTTTGGTCATATCCTTTACTAACTCCTCATCTAAATCAGGGGACACAATAATCATATTTTGAATACCCACAGTTACAATCTCATTTTCAAGATTATACTTCGCTTCATCGCCAGCCGGTATTTTGTAATCTTTATAGAATGGATACTTTTCCTTCAGTGCGTCTGCTGTTTCTCCTTTAATTTCAACAAAAGTGATTTCATTCTGCTGCATCAAGTCCGTAATGTTGCTATTTGGAACTCCAGATGTAAAGAACGCTGCATCCAGGTTGCCATTTTTCATTTCTTGAACACTATCTGCATAACCAGTATGAGTTACTTTTGAAAGATCATCATAAGTATAGTCGACTGCTTCAAGTACTTTCTGTGCACTCTGCTCAACACCAGATCCTACTTTTCCTACCCCAACTTTTTTCCCTTTTAGATCTTCCACTGTTTTGATTCCACTATCCTTCGTTGCAACAATTTGCACCACATTAGGATACATCCCTGCTAGCGCTTTAATATCAACTTTCTTGCCTTCAAATTGACCTTTCCCTTCAACCGCATCATAAGCTACATCACTCATAACAACAGCCATCTGGTTTAGACCATCCTGGATGTTCTGGATATTTGCTACAGAAGCTCCGGTCGATTCTACAGTAATGTTTCCTACTAAATCACTTTGTTCTAAAATCGGTTTAAGCGCTCCACCGATGGGATAATACGAGCCTGATGTTCCTCCAGTCCCAAAAACAAGGGATTGAGATGAGCCTGAAGATTCTTCACCACTATTCCCGCCTGCTGAATTTCCACCACCACATGCTGAAATGATCATGGCAAGTGCAAGCAATAAGGTTGCGAGCATCTTTGTTTTCAATTTACATTCCTCCGCTTCATTGTTTGCTACGTTCATGTTAACGCTTACACTTATATTTTTGAATATTTAGAACATATTGGACGTTTTGGTCTTTTTGGTCATAAGAAAAGCGCAAGCGCTCGGTTAGTCCCGACTAGCACTGGAGCTAGACTTCACTGACTTCAATAGTTTCTAAACATAAAAAAAGAGCTCTTCCATTAACTCGAAGAACTCTTTAAAAGAGAATAGCGATTAAGCGGTCTGCCAACGCCTCCATATTGTATGTCCAATTGTACTTTTCCTGACTTTTGAAGATAGTCTAAGTACCTTCTTGCTGTCACTCTAGCTATGCCGATGCCATCAGCTGCTTCTTCAGCTGAGAGGGGCTTGGCTTGCTTGTCGATATAGAGAATGATTTGTTTCATTGTCTGGTGATTTAACCCTTTAGGTATTTCTTGAGTGGTTATAGAATGGTTCGTTTCATCTTGTACATGAGAGAAGTGCCGATCAAGCTCTTCCTGAGAAAGCTTTCCTTCTCCACTTAACCTCGCTTTATAGTGGAGGAATTCCTGCAAGGCTTGATTCAGCCTATCAAATTTAAAAGGCTTAATAATATAATCTCTAGCACCATGATGCAACATAGTTCTAATGGTTTCACGATCATTTGCTGCCGTAATTACGATAACCTCAACATTGATATCTTTCTGTCTGATTAATTTCAATGTTTCTAAGCCACTTGCCCCTGGCATATAGACATCAAGTATAATAAGTTCAGGCTTTAGCATCTTTGCAAGTTCAATGCCTTCTTCTCCAGTTCCAGCAATTCCAATCACATGAAAACCATCAACTCTTTCGATAAATTGTCGATTCACTTCTTGTACCATCGGGTCATCTTCAATTAATAAAACGTCTATCTTCAAAACTCTCATCCCCTTTGTTACTCATTGGAAAGAATAGTTCGATACTCGTTCCTTCACCCTCATGAGAAATGATATTAATATCTCCATTGCCCTTATCAACTGTTCGTTTCACAAGATACAACCCTAGGCCACTTCCGTTTTCACCTTTCGTAGTAAACCCTTTAGTCAATATTTCAGCAGTGAACTCTTCTGGAATACCGCACCCATTGTCTTCAACCGTGATATCAATTGAATGATCATCTTGTATGATATTGATCTCAATCATTTTTTCTGTACGATCAAAGTTTTCAAAGGAATAAAAGGCATTTTCGATTAAATTCCCCATAATTAGAACAATGTCATGACTATCTAAAAAGAAAGGAAGTGTTTCCAATTTGCTATGTTGATTAATTAAGAGTGCAATATTTAATTCCTGCGCTCTCTTCACTTTACTTATTAGCAATCCGGAAATACGATAATCCTTAATGTTCTTACTTAGAAATGAAGACAGTTCTTCATCTTTTTGAGAAACCTCAAAAACATAATCCAACGCTTTTTCTTTCTGATCTAGCTGAATAAGCCCAGCAATTGTATGTAGTCGATTCATCGATTCATGATTTTGCACTCTGAGGGCATCAACAAAATTTTTTACCCCTGTTAGTTCTTCTGCCATTAGAGATACCTCAGTTCGATCTTGGAAAACAGCTAAAGCCCCAACAGTTTCTTCTCCGATTGAAACTGGAACCTTACTAATCATAAGTACTATATTTCCGAATGTCATTTCTTCACGTTCAAACGCACGGTCTTCTTTCAAGACTCTAATCAATTTAGGGCCAATAAACACTTCATTTAGTTGTTTTCCTACTACGTCTTCTACAATATCAAGTATAGCCTTAGCCTTCTCATTAAAGATGATAACCTCTCCATGCAGATCGATCGCAATGACACCTTCATTCATTGCTTGAAATGTGGCTGTCCTCTCTACTAACAACCTTGAGATTTCATATGGCTCAAGCTGAAATGTTTCTTTTTTAATTTGCTTTGCAAGTAGCCATGAACCTACCATTCCAAAACCCAGTGCAAGTAGTACAATGAGAAGCAGTTCTGATTTAATACTGAGAAGAACACTTGTAATGCCAGGGAGCATATTTCCTACAATGACCACGCCAATCTGTTCGTGTTGTTGGTTCATAATAGGCACGAAAGATCGTATAGCTATTCCCATTTCTCCCTTCGCTTTTGACACATAACTATGTTCTGCAAATGCAGCCCCTTCATCTTTCCCTGCTGATACGGTACCAAGCTTTTCTTTAACGGGATGGGAATATCGAATACGGTTTGTATCAAGCACAACTATATAGTCTGCTCCATTAATTGTACTAATGCGATTCACGATAGGGTTTATTTGAATCCAGCCTTCACTTTCCATTAATGACTGTTGAACCTTAGGTAAATTTGCCACGATGCGTCCCGTGATTAACCCTCTCTCACCCAGTTCCCGCTCATTTTCCTCATATATTTTTCCAGAAGCGATGATACCTGCAATCGTGATTGAAAAAAAAACCACACCAAATGAAAAAATCATTATTTTCATTTTAATTGGGACTCTTCTTGTCATTGGCGTTACGTCCTTCCACCATTAAGAATAAATAATTCAATCCTATGTATCTCATTTCATGTATCCGCCATTCTGATCGTATCAGAAATGTAAAATGTTTGCTTTAACACGTTATGATCTATGATAAACTATTGGAAACGCTTACGAAATAGGAGAGTCTATGAAATCAATAGCAGTGATTGCAGCGTTCATACTTTTAGGAATTCTCACAGCTATCTTTTCAGGTTATAACCTTTCAGGTAGTACATCACCAATTGTACATGATGACGAACAAGATGGAATTAGTGACCAGGTCATTATTCGCTTTAGCCATGTTGCTGCGGAAAATACCCCGAAAGGCATGGCAGCTCGTTACTTCGCAGAGGCCGTTGAAACCAAAACAAATCATGACGTGCATGTTGAAATATACTCAAATGGAGAAATCTATCAGGATCAAAACGAATGGGAAGCTTTAACGAATGGGAAAGTTGAAATGATTGCGCCCGCTACTGCGAAGCTATCAACTCATTTCCCTAATTGGCAAGTACTTGACCTTCCTTATGCTTTTCCAACTTACCAGGCCGTGCAGGAAGCATATGACGGTAAAATCGGAAAAGAATTAATGAAAGATCTTTCTCACTCGAACGCAAAGGGGCTCGGTTTCTGGTATAACGGCTTCAAACAGTTTACAAATGATACACATCCTATTCTTCAACCAGAAGACATGGAACAGCTTCACTTCCGAACAATGCCCGGTCCAACAATTAAAGCCCAATTTGATGCTTTAAATACAAGTACGAGTCAGCTATCGTTTAACAAAACTTATCGAAATCTTGAAGTGGATTTTATTGATGGCCAGGAGAATACCGTTTCAAACATTTATTCAAAAAAGTTTTATCAAGAACAAAAATATATGACCATTAGTAACCACGCTTATCTTGGTTACGCCGTCCTCGTTAATGAACAGTTTTGGAATAAGCTTTCTAAATCACACCAAAAGGCAATATCAGAGGCAAATGACGAAACAACGGATTGGGTTAGAAGGCATTCGATTGAGATTAACGATAGCCATATCCGACAACTTAAAAGAACAACTGATATACAAATTGATACATTAACAAATGATCAATATCAGAAATGGGAAAAGGCCTTTTCACGGGTTTATTTTCAAGTTGAAAAATCGATTTCACCATCACTTATGAAAGAAGTCCACCGTATACAAGAAAACTATTCATCACCATAATCATCAGGAGGTATTACCTATGAACACCCTTTTCGTCGCCGGCCACTCTAAACTCCCAACTGGCATGGCCGCTAACAACATTTCAGACACCTTAACCCTCACCCTTGAAGTTGATAAAAAGTATGGCGTGATCGTCGACGCATCTTGCACACTCGCAACGGAACACAGCAAACAGTTCGTTAAACAATTACTCAAAGGATTCAGTTTAAAAGATGGTATTACAGACCCTCTTCATCAGTTAAAAGAGGGCTATCTTGGAAAAGCAGGTAACGCGCTTGCTGCTGCTCTTAAGGATGCCCACAAGCAATACGAGCTGCATCCTGAACCTCTTAATACATAGAAAAAAGTAGAGAACAAATTCTCTCATTTGTTCTCTACTTCTCTTCAAAAAACAATGCCATTACCTTCAGCGATTTCATCGTTTATAATCCCTATCCCTTTTATATTATCCTCTTTCACAATCGGTTGAACAGAAGGATTGGAAGGATAGTTTACTCCATCAAATTTTAGCTCGTGATAGCCAGTTTCTATTCCTCCACCAGCTACATACATCACAATGTTCCTCCATCCGTTCGTTGTTTCATTTTGAATGATGACCGGGGTTCTTACTAAGGAAAAACGAGACTTTACCGTATAATCCCCGTCCTTCTCTTCTAATAATAATCCACTGCATCCCCCTGTCCCACAAACCATTTGACCAACTAAATAGACAAAGGTTTCAGGTATCTGATCATAGTTTAAGTCTACTTTATTATAGAAATAACGAATGGAATCAGTACCCTTCTTCAGGTCAAATTCTTTAGCAAACGCTTCTTCAAGGGCAGCGTCTTTTTTCGTTTCTGACTTGAGATAGGTTACCTCACTTAAATTAGCTTCTTGCTCTGCTTGAACAGGATGTGCGTTATTCATAAATAGAAACAACGCAAAAACAAGACCTATTATATAACATACTTTTCTAATCATTTTCTTAAACCCGCCTTTGTTTTTCACTTAGCCTATAGTTTATCCAATATAAAAAACCTCATCACGGAAATGAACTTTTCTAATCCTATAATTGTATAAATATGTGAAAATATAGAAATGAAAGGTGTGAAAAAAATGGCAATCGGTTGGATCATGGGATTAATCATGGCAGGAGTTCTCGGAACCATTTTTGCCGTATTAATTGCAACGCTTCAAAAACATGTTCACAAAACAAATGGAAGAATTGATTTTCAGAAGACAAATCTCTATTTCTATTGGTCGCGATGGGATTATGTCATGATTGCTTCCTCAGCGTATTCTTTCTTATGTATTACAGGCTTATTTGTTTTTCTTATTAAAGGAGAAAACATTGAAAATCCATTTGTGCAGTTCTTTCTGCATCAAACCTTTGTTTTTCCACTTCTCACATTTCTCTGGTTTATTTTCCGACTCGCTTACACTTACAAAGGGATAAAAGAGCGCTGGCCTAATGCATTTTAACGAACGCGAATCAATTCCTTTCGAGAAATCATTGTCTATGACGTTCGAAACCATTTACCTTACACACAAAGATTCACTCTACCGTTTCTTATTTCGCTATACTCGTGATGAGCAGCTCAGTATCGATCTTGTTCAGGATACATTCGTTAAATTTCACAAGTACCAGGATCGCTATGATGTCACACGGGCGTCTCTAAAAACGTATCTTTTTAAAATTGGTTATCAGCTGATGATTAACAAAATAAAACGAAGAGCAAAATGGCAAACGCTGCTACCTTTTCTGATCAAAAAGGAGGAATCTTCTTTTAGCGATTCTGTGGAGAAGATGACGATTCAGTGGGCGATTAAGCAGCTACCTGAAAAGCAGCGAGCGGTTATCCTCTTAATCTATTATCACGACATGACCCAAGAAGACACCGCAAACATTTTAGATATTCCGCTTGGAACGGTTAAGTCAAGATTATCGACAGCAATTAAACGTTTAAGAGATTTATTGGAGGGACATTACGATGAAATCACACAATAACCATTCGCTACCGAAAGAACTGCGTGAACAACTTGATCAGTACACCGTTGACGTTCCCCCTCTTTCCTTGAAGAAGAAGAAATCAGACCGAGTAGCGGATTTTATGAGTGCACCCGTTCAAAATCCACTTGATCCTCATGCTATTACACCTGGTTTGTTACTGAAAATCCAATTAGCTCCGATTGGTCTTACCATTGGAATATCGGCAGGGTTACTATTATTCATGTAAATTCTCACAAGAAAGGACCTCATCCAGGGTCCTTTTTAAGTTACTAATGCTTGTAACCTTAATAAACAGTCAACAAACGTTTCAACTATTTAAAGAAATGATTCCCCCCTAAAATATACTTTTCTTATCTACGCCCTAGCAAAAAAGTCATGACATCATCAACTCTATGAGAAAATGACTCATAGTGATGCTTTCCATTTTTAACTACCTTAAATTCAACACTACTCCCTCTTTCCTCTAACAATCCAAAAATCCGTTCATTCGATCTCATAAACGCTCGATCGATCCGCTCTTCTCCTGACTCCTTATCTCCGCAATCCAAATAAAGACCGTCAAATGCAACACGTTCGGATTCTAAGATAAACTGCTCTAACTTCTCTTGATTACGAAAAAAAGCGGAAGACATTCCCGCTCCTCTATTAAAAACAGTCGGATAGCAACATAGTGCATAGACTGTAAGCAAACCGCCAAGTGAAATACCAGCCATATAATTCGATCCCGCCTGTATGCGATACGTAGCATTAATCGACGGTACTAAATCCCTCACGATAAAATCAAGATAATCCCTCCCCTTTGCTTCCTTAGAATCAGTTTTTCCCGTAAGTTCTTCACTCAGCTCTCCCGGGGGCCATAGTCGATATTCCTCCATCCGATTAGCGCCCGAATCAATCGCAACAACAATAACCTGAGCATTATTCTCCACGAGGTAGTCCTTTAAACGCAACGACCTTCCGCCTACTGCGTCCTTATCTTCAAACACATTCTGTCCATCATGCATATAAAGAACAGGATAAGATTTACTAGTTTGTTCATATGTATCTGGCACATAAATTCTAATCGTTCTCTCTTCGTTAAAAACAGGAATCCAGTACTTTTTAGTTACTAACATTCTTCAAACCCTCCACTTCTAGAACTATTCTTCTAGCAGTAGCCTCCTTTTCCCTCTTACATAAAATAAACCACCGAGTTTCCTCGATGGCATTTCGTTCACGATAATCGAATCATCTTTCTAGTAGGCGATGGTACTTTCCCTGCAATCACGTCCCCAATCTCTAACGATGCCGTAGCAGCAGGAGACGGTGCGTTGCAAACATGAATGGATCTTTTGCCCGGAATGATAAAGAAATCATCTACAAGCTGACCATTCTTTAGTAACGCTTGAGCTCTCACTCCTGAATGAGTTGGTACGACGTCTTCCTCTCGAATCTCTGGAACAAGTCTCTGAAGACTTTTCACAAATGACTTTCTGTGAAACGAACGTCCCATCTCCTTTAGACCCTCTTTCATATTACTTCCCGCCATTTTCCAAAATCCTTCAAATGCCAAAACATCGAGTGCATCTTTTGGATTGAACGAAAATTTACGATAGCCCTCTCGTTTCAAGCTAAGTACCGCATTCGGTCCAGCATGAATCGTTCCATCCATCATACGGGTGAGATGAACACCAAGAAACGGAAAATCTGGATTTGGTACAGGATAAATCAAGTTTTTGACTAGGTGACTTTTCTCTTTCTTTAATTCAAAATACTCACCTCTAAATGGAACGATTTTTAAATCCGTATAAATGTCCGCGAGCCTGGCAATGCGGTCACTTTGAAGTCCAGCGCAATTAATAATATATTTTGCTTTAAAGGTTCCTTTAGACGTATCGACTACTGCTTCGTCATGACTTTCTTCAATATTTGTCACTCTGGTCCCCGGAAACAAGTCAACTTCCTGATTCGATAGAATTTCCGCTAGTTTCTCAGTCACTTCCTTATAATTCACGATGCCAGTAGACGGCACCCGAATTCCACCTACCCCATTCACATGAGGTTCTATCTCTTTAAGCTCTTCCTTTGTGAGTTTTTGTACGCCAAGGTCGTTTTTCAATCCACGTTCATACAACTGATTTAGATTACCTTTTTCCGTTTCATCTACAGCTACGATGACCTTTCCACATACATCATGTGCAATGTCATTCTGCTGACAAAAGCGAACCATCGACTCACTGCCCCGCTTTGCTAATGTCGCTTTTAAGCTCCCAGGCTTATAGTAGATTCCTGAATGAATCACACCACTATTTCTACCTGTTTGGTGACTAGCCCATTCCTTTTCTTTTTCAACTACTGCGAGTGCTGCGTTTGGGTACCGTTTTCGAATCGAAAGCGCTGTTGATAGACCAACGATTCCGCCCCCAATCACGAGATAATCATACATTCTGTTTCCTCCAATTCAACTCAAGCAAATCGACCACGCTGGCGTAAAAGCTCTCTGTGAAGTCCAGTATTTTCTTCAAAGGCTTCTCTTCCGTGAAGCCAGAATCGGTTATTCAACATAATCAATTCTCCTGCAGGAAGCTCAAGTCCTTTTGTTGCAGACGAATTCTCCATCGAACTTGAGAGTTCCTGTAAATAAGTTGCCTGCTCAATGTTTTCTGGGTGAACGAATTGATCGATAAAACAAATACAAGGTTCATTGTTTTGTTCATAGAACGTTGTCCGGAACACTTCCTTCACGACATTTTTGCTTGGTGGTGCCTTATAGATCAATCGCTGTGATGCCATCGGGTGCTGATAGAACCGTTCAAGCTCTTCCCAATCATCAAGATGCAGCAGTCGCGAACGACCACCAACCGCATTTTGCTCATCAAATTTCATCATCAACAACCAGTCTGTCGCTTCATCCACATAGGTTCCATCCGTATGGAGTGTAAAAAGGCGATACGCCTGACGAAGGTAAGAATCACTAGTATCTGTATGTTTGACAGAGAAACGAGCATAGTAGTTTCCCGACATTGCATCGAAATTTGGAATCCCAATGAGGTGGGAGAAAGCAGTTGAAAACTTCACATAATCCTCAGGATCAGTCGTTTGCTTGTTAACCCCAACGGTAAACCCGCCAGTATTTCGGTCATGGAGAATCGCCCGAACAGATTTTTGAAAGTTCTCATCCAGAAGACGTGATAGCTTCTCTGTCAAAATAAATCGCATGTAAGGGATATACTCCAACTGCTGACTACTAATCTCACGAACTTCTTCAAAAAAACGACTGATTACCTCTTGTTCCAGCTCCACTACATAAAGTCGATCATGATCAGCACTCGGTTTAATCTCATACCCCTTGCCTTTTTTTACACTTCTCTCATTTTGGTTGACGCTTGAAAGCTCCATTGCACACATTCTTGATCTCTCCTTTTCATTGTTTTTAGAATGATAAGAAAATCAAAACAAAAAGCCAGCACACTTCTCCCGTCTTCCGGAAAAAATATACTGGCTTTAAACTGCGTGCTAACTCCTGTTTGAGCTTCAACAGTTTTATCAGTTATTGTGATTGTCATCATTCATTAATTGCCCTACTGACCTGATTATGAAAGGGATACCTTTCTAAAGGGTCGCATGAGCTGATAGTTCTAGTTTAAATGATATTGAATTTTCTGTCAATACGTCCTTAGATTAATAGTCGCAATGGTGCTTCAAGATAGCTCTTCACATCGTTAAGAAAAGTAGCCGCTGGCGCCCCATCGATCACCCGATGATCAAACGTGAGACTTAAAGGTAGTATTATTCGCTTTACTACATTGTCTCCTTCAAAAACCGCTACTTCTTCCGCGGTTCCAATGCCAAGAATACCTGTTTCAGGTGGATTCAATATTGGTGTAAAAAATTCTATGCCATAGTTTCCAAGGCTGGTAATCGTAAAGGTCGAACCAGTTAATTGCTCACGATCGAGTACTCCGTCTCTCGCATGCTTACCAGCCTGCTTAATCTTGTTAGAAAGCTCACCAAGTGTCAATGTATTCGCCCTTCGAACGACAGGGACCATTAACCCTTTTTCTAGAGCAACTGCCAGTCCTAGATGAATATCCTCATGCAGTAGAATTTCGCCTTCTCCTAAAGAACTATTCATTTGTGGATGGTCTTGCAGAGCTATAATGGTTGCTTTTGCAATGAAATCCGTAACCGTTAAACTGTTACCCTCTTTTAAGTCACGTTTTGACTGCTTTCGAACCTCCATCAAACTCGTTACGTCTGCTTTCATTGTGATGGTTAGCTGAGCTGAGTTTTGAAGACTGTTGTACATTCGCTCTGCAATGACCTTTCTCATCCCAGTCATTTTCACCGGTTTTGAAACTTTTTCAGGAGAATTTTCTCTATCTCTTTTTTCTGAAGGCGCCGATTCCCTCATTTGCATCGCTTTTTCCACATCTACTCGTGTGACCCGGCCATTTGGCCCAGTCCCAGTTAAATCATCTACGTTAATGCTCTCTTTACTTGCTAGCTTTTTCGCGGCTGGGGAAATACGAATCTTACTTCTTTTCTTAGAGGCAATCTCTTCAGGTTTTTCAAGCACTTCAACTGCAGACGCTGTTTCCGCCCTTGCTTCGATCGAATCACTCTTCCCCTGTATAACCTGCTCACTTTCTTCTCCAATATAGCCGATCGGCTGTCCGACCGGTACGACATCATTGATATCAGCCGTCGTTTCGATTAAGAAACCATCTCCTGGTGATTCAATGTCTTTCTCAATTTTATCTGAACTAATTACTGCTATCGTCTCTCCTTTTTTTACAGGAGCACCCTTTTCTTTTAACCACTCCACAAGTGTTCCTTCCTCCATACTCATCCCAAGCTTTGGCATGATAAGTTCGAGTGACATTCACACATCTCCCTTCTTATTTCATTCATTGCTTATACATTTATTTCTTCTCCAAGAAGCTCCATCGCTTTTTCAATAACTTTCTCAGGAGTAGGGAGATATAGATCTTCTAGGGCAGGTGAAAAAGGAACGGGTGTATGTGGAGCTGTAACCATTTTGATTGGTGCATCTAAATAATCAAACCCTTTATCTGCCACGAGGGCGGAAAGATCGGTTGCTGCACTACATCGAGGATTGGCTTCATCGACTATAATCAGCCTTCCAGTCTTTTCGACGGAGCTTAAGATCGTGTCTTCATCAAGCGGCGATAGAGTCCGAGGATCAATAACTTCTGTCTCAATTCCTTTTTTCGAGAGCTGATCCGCTGCTTTTAGTGCTGTATGAACCATCTTTCCAATCGCAACGATTGTAAGATCTGAGCCTTTTCGTTTTACATCTGCCTTTCCGAATGGAATCGTATAAATCCCTTCTGGAACATTACCCTTCATCGTGTACAACGTTTTGTCTTCAAAGAAAACCACTGGATCATCATCATGTAAAATCGATTGCAATAAAAGTCCTTTGCAGTCCGCTGGAGTTGATGGTACGACTACTTTCACTCCAGGAATAGATGTAAATAGGCCATAAAGGCTCTGGGAATGCTGGGCAGCCGCTCGAAATCCAGCTCCATGCATCGTTCGAATGGTAAGTGGGACTCTCGCTTTTCCACCAAACATGTATCGTAGTTTTGCTCCTTGATTCATCACTTCATCAAGGCAGCTTCCAATAAAATCGTTAAACATGAGTTCTGCTATCGGACGGAGCCCAGTTGCAGCAGCTGTAACAGAAGCACCTATGTAGCCTGCCTCTGCAATTGGGGTATCCAGAATTCTTTCCCTTCCAAACTCTTGCACAAGCCCTTTCGTAACACCCATAACACCGCCCCAGGCTTCCTCATCCTGTAGATGATCTACCTTTGCTCCTCCAGCAACATCTTCCCCCATAAGAATCACATTCTCATTCTCTCTCATCGCAAGGCGAATAGCTTCATTCACTGCATCAGCAAACGTAATAACTCTTGCCATTACACTTCACCTCCATCGGAATTGTAAGACACATAGACATCAGTCAATAATTCTTCAGGTGCAGGATCCGGACTTTTTTCTGCAAATTCCACCGCTTTTTTCACTGCCTCAACGACCTTGCTATCGATCTCATTAAGTTCATCATCTGCTAACAACTTTTCGGTAACGAGGTGATCTCTAAACAATTTAATCGCATCAAGCGCTTCAAGATGCTGTGTCTTTTCAGCGCCCTTATAAGTCTGGGCATCACCTTCAAAGTGACCATAGTTCCGATAAGTTCTACATTCAATTAGCGTTGGACCTTCTCCGTTTCTTGCTCGTTCTACCGCTCGTTCAGCTGCCTTATATACGGCTAGAATGTCTTTGCCGTCTACAATTTCCCCGGGGATATTATACCCAGCCGCTCGATCTGCAATTGTTGTACAGCTCGATGCATATTCAAATGGAGTAGCCTCAGCATATCCATTGTTTTCTGCAATAAAAATGACAGGAAGTTTCCAAATCGCAGCGAGATTAATTCCTTCATGGAATGTTCCGTGATTATTGGCACCATCTCCAAAGAAACAAACGGCTACTGCTTTATTTTTCTTTACTTTTGCCGTCAGGGCTGCGCCTGTTGCAAGTGGAAAACCTCCACCTACAATTCCATTTGCACCAAGCATACCTTTCTCAACATCAGCTATGTGCATTGATCCTCCTTTCCCATTACATAAACCAGTTGCTTTGCCGTATATTTCAGCCATCATGCCATTAAGATCACAACCCTTTGCAATACAATGACCGTGTCCTCGATGCGTACTTGTGATACTATCCTGTTCATCCAGATGGGCACACACCCCAACAGCTACTGCTTCTTCTCCAGCATAGAGATGAACAAATCCCGGGAGAACACCGGTGCTAAACACTTCATGTACTTTGTTTTCGAAATGACGAATTTCACTCATTTTCTCGAACATCCACGCTGCTTTTTCCTTTGAGAATGTCGGCTTCGACGTTTTTAATGTAGACACGTTGCCATTCCTCCCTTTATTCCACAGAATTGTTTTCACTACTCTTTAATGCAAGTTCCATACCAAAAAAGAAAACGCTTACAAAATAAGCGTTTTCTCTTAATTACGTTTATTGGTGAGACAGAATAGTTGGAGGATGTCTCATTTTGTCTCATTATTTCTTATGACAGCTTATATTTCTTTAATTTTCGATACAACGTACTTCTTGGCATGTTAAGAGCTTTTGCGGTAGAAGAAACATTCCCGTCATTTTTCTCGAGAGCTTCGACAATTTTATGCTTCTCAAGCTGTTGCATATAGGATTCTTCTTTCTGAATGCTCTCGGGTCCAGTTGTCATACAAGATTGAATGTAGGTCGTAGGAAGCTGATCGGGATAGAGGATTTGCAAACGCTCAAGCACATTATGCAATTCTCGAATGTTGCCCTTCCACTCCTGTCTTTGGAGTTCTTTCATATTCGCATGAGAAAAATGAATTTTCCACTTCATACGTGAGCAATACTCTTCGACCAGATAAGGGATATCCTCTCTCCTTTCACGAAGAGAAGGAAGATAGAGCGGAAATACAACAATTCGATAATACAGGTCTTCGCGAAATGCTCCATTCTCTACCATTTCCTCTAACCTGCAGTGTGTTGCTGTTATCACTCTTATATCAATGGGGATTGGTTTATCTCCACCTATTGGAGTAATTTCTTTCTCTTGCAGTACACGAAGAAGCGCAACTTGCATCGAATGCGAAATTTCTCCTATTTCATCTAGAAATAAGGTGCCTCCATCTGCCTGTGCAAGCTTTCCACGGAATCCTTTCCTATTGGCTCCTGTAAATGAACCTGAAGTATACCCAAATAATTCACTTTCAATTAATGAAGTTGGAATAGCTCCACAATTGACAGCAACAAAGGGACCATGAGCTCGATTACTATTGAGATGGATAGCATGCGCCAACAATTCCTTCCCAGTACCTGTTTCTCCGTGAATATGTACGGTCGTATTCGTTTTTGCCACTTTCGTTGCCTGATCGATCACATTCTTAAAAGAAGAACTTATTCCCTTCACACCATTAAAAACAAACGCAGGGGATTGAAGATTTGTTTCGTTCCTTTTGTATTCAGATTCCAAAAAAATTTTTGTTCCAATAATTCGGTCGTTATAAATCGATCGAACCTGTATTGTTTGCTTAATGGACGATTGGTGCAGTTCTTCTAAGAAAATTCCCTTTTGAATACGTTCTTTTGAGCTCGACCAGATCACTTTGTTTTTTGGATTTACTAATAGAAAAGGTTCCTCTTCTGCATCGCTGACGTATCGAAGCAGCTCTAACTCTTCTTCTTTGATTCGCAGTTGCCATTCCTTCTCAATCGCAAAAGCTGTTGACACAACTGCTGCAAGGGCGTGCTCATGTGCCGAATGTTCAACGGGACTCGTTACATCAAGTACCCCTACAAGCTTACCTTCATAATGAATGGGAGAAGCTGAACAAATCCATGGATGAGATGCGACAGAGAAGTGCTCGGATCCTTTAACTGTAATTGGCTCATTGATACGAATCGCTGTCCCAATCGCATTCGTTCCAACAAGCTCTTCTGTCCACCTTACACCTTTCTTAAAATTAATCGTAAGGGCTCTTTGCAATGTATCTTTCTGTCCCAACGCCTTTAACACATATCCCTCTGCATCCGTTAGCAACACCATTGACCTCGCATTACCAAAAAAGGTGTACAGCTTCTCTAAATAATGTGACGAGAGGTCCATTAACAACTTATTGTTTGTTAGTCGTGTTTCCAGATTTTCATCTGTTAAGATATGCTCTCCCTTACCACCATAAGGATTAACGCCTTTCCTCTGACAAAAGTGCCAGGACTCCGATATTCGCTCCCGAATCCTTGAAGAATCCAGCACACCTTCTCTTACAAATCGATTCCATACTTCACGTCTTAACGGTTCAGTCGTATTCATTCCCTTCACCTCTATATTGGTTATTGGAGACATGACGGAGCTGACCTTCCATCATACCTATTCGATGAAGGTAGACTTAATCCTTTCTTATGCACAAGGAACGTTCTTTACGATCATTGAATTCCCTGTCATTTTTCTTGCATTTCATGTAAAAAGTGTTAATATGAATATAAATATAAAATATTCATATATTCACAAAGGGGGCTTCTACACATGGCACGCGGCTTTTCAGAACAGGAATTAACAGAAATTCGTAAGCAGCTGATTGATGAAGCAAGAAATCAGTACCGCACTAGAGGATTTAAGACCGGGATTAAGGATTTAACTGATGCAATCGGGATTGCCCCTGGTTCATTCTATAAGTTTTATTCATCGAAAGAAGAACTGATCTTCACCATACTTGAAGAAGAAGAAGTCTCGATTAAAGAGACATTATTTAACGAATTCAATCAAGTGACGTTCACATCTCCAGAAGAGATTGCTTCCTTCTTGATCCGAGGGATCGAGCTTGCGAACGGCAATCCCTTTATTGAACTCATGATGTCTCCAATTCAAATGAGCGCCATATCTCGCAAAGTACCTAATGAGCTGCTAGAACGTCATATGAATCGGGATCAGTTCTCACTAGAGAAGCTGCTCCCGCTTAAAAACCATCCTCATAAGGAGACGATCGGTAGCGCCGTTCGTGCATTCTTTCTTTTAACAATGCATAAACGAGAAATAGGAGAAGACGAGTTTCAAAACACGCTTCACTTTTATGCCAATGCGCTCGCTCATGAGATTCTTAGGGAGGAATAAAAGATGTTAAAGATTAATCAGTTAAGCTATCGCTATCCTAAATCTCATCATCAAACGTTGACTGAACTTGATTTCGCTGTTTCTAAGGGGGAAATCTTTGGATTTCTTGGTCCATCCGGTGCTGGAAAGAGCACAATTCAAAAGATCCTAATCGGTTTGATTAAAGACTATCAAGGCTCAGCGATCGTAAATGGACATGAAATTCGTGAAACGACTTCTGACTTCTATGAACAAATTGGCGTGGCGTTTGAATTCCCAAATTTCTATTCAAAATTTACAGCGATGGAGAACTTGAAGCTCTTCTCGAAGTTTTATAAAGGCAAAGGGAATGAACCGATCGATCTGCTTAAGCAAGTGGGACTTGAGGAAGCTGCCCAAATGAAAGCCTCTGCTTTATCGAAAGGCATGAAGATGCGACTGAATTTCGTACGCGCGCTTCTACATGATCCAGATATTCTTTTTCTCGATGAACCAACATCAGGACTTGATCCTGCAAATGCACGGATGATCATCGACTACATTTTGAATTTAAAGCGACAGGGAAAGACAGTGATCATCACAACCCATAACATGCATGTTGCTGAGGAGATTTGCGATCGCGTCGCGTTTATTGTGGATGGGAAAGTCGAACTCATCGATGCACCGCAAAAGCTTATGAGAGAAAGAAGCAAGCAAACGCTCCACCTCACATTCCATAGGGAGTCAGGTGGCGTTTCATCACTCACCCTGCCTACTACTAATCTAGCTAGCAACCCTATATTTGTGGAGGTTCTGCAGAACAATCGACTCATTTCTATGTATACGGAAGAAGCAACGTTAGAGGATGTTTTTATTGAAGTAACAGGGAGGAAACTGGCATGAGGATGGTTGCCCAAATAAGGACAGATATTTCATTCCAATACAAACATGGTTTCTACCTTGCCTATGTTATTGTATCCGTACTTTATATTACCTTTCTTGCTTTTATACCTTCATCATGGAAAGAAACGGCAGCTGTTCTCCTCATTTTCTCTGACTGTTCTTTTCTGGGATCGTTTTTCGTTGGAGGCATCATCCTCTTAGAAAAGGACCAGGGAATGATTCAACAGCTACTGATCAGTCCTCTAAGAATTTCTGAATATATACTTGGCAAGGCTTTATCTCTTTCTTGTCTAGCCACTGTGGCAAGTACCTTCATTTTATTTGCGAGTTTTGGCCGTTCACTTCACTACACACCTATTCTTGTCGCTGTTTTTGGTTGCTCCCTATTTGCTACTTTTCTAGGTATGATCATTGCGATCAAAGTCAAATCAGTTAACCAGTACTTACTTGTCACGCCCTTGTTCGTACCAATCTTTTTTCTACCATTAGCAAACTACTTTTCACTGCCAGTTCCAAAGTTGCTCGAGTGGACGCCCAGCTACAGCACACTTCAACTGATAACAAATGGTTTTCACCCTATTTCCTATCTATCTTTTCATACTTTTATCTTATTTAGCTGGGTCCTTCTTTTCTTCTTTATGGTGAATCGTCAATACGAACGTACTTTTTTTAAGAAAGCCTGTGAATAATATGGCGCACATACTATCTCTAATATCCTATGATATGAGATCAATTCGGAAAGATCTGATGACGATGATATCCATTTTCGCCCCCATATTGATGGCGCTCTTCTTTCGTTTTGCAACACCTATGTTAGATGTTGCATTTTTTGAAGGAACAACGTTTACTTCTTCTGATCAAAAACTCGTTATCGGTCTGCTTTTGCTTCTTACGACACCGGTGATGATTGGCATGATGAGCGGATTTATTCTTCTTGATGAAAAAGACGAAGGAATCGCCATGTCGATTGCGGTTACTCCGTTTCAATTAAAAGGCTATTTGCTCTATCGCCTTACTCTTCCAATGATTATTAGTTTGTTGCTTGCTTTCCCTGTACTCATGATCGGCGGTTTTACCGAAATTATTACGCTACGAATTCTTCCCTTTCTGCTGTTAATACTAGTAGAAACTCCAATCATCGCTCTCTTCATGGCGAGTGTAGCTGAAAATAAGGTAGAAGGTTTAGCAGTCGCAAAGGTGGTCAGCATCATACTTGTCATTCCAATCGCCATTTATTTCGTTGATCATCCTGGTATGATGATTGCAGGAATGTTGCCTCCATACTGGCCCCTTAAAGGGTACCTACTTACAATGAACGGCTGGCATCTAGTCGATTATCTCTTTGTTCTCACTGGAATTCTGTATCATCTACTGATGCTTTTGTATTTATTAAAACGTTACGAGCGAGCGATACGATAGAAAGCCTATCCCTAATAGACTTTCTATCGTTCATTTTGCTTCCTCACATGCATCTTCAATATCCCCGTTGGCCCCTTCTGATTCAGCTGGATCATTTGCTCCGCCATCTCTTCTGGTGTATATGGCATATCATTTTCAAGCCACCATGAAATCATCCCTGTATAGGCTGAAGCAATGTAACTTGCGATCACTTCACTAGGTAACGGAAGCGGATCAAACCTTCCTTTTGCAATACGATTATCATAGAAATCAAAGAAAAAATCGCGCATTTGATCGAGAAAATTAGGCATTCCTTTCTTAATTAACATGACGTGAAAGAATTTATCGTATTCCGCAATGCTTGAGAAAATGTGCACTGCGATATATCGTTGCAGTTCATCAATCGGCAAATTGCCTGGTGGAATCGTTAGCGCTTCTCCAAACAGCTGATGTAACATTTCATCAACCGTTTGAAGCAATAATTCTTCTTTATCCTGATAGTGTAAATAGAACGTAGCTCGGTTAACCGTTGCTTCTTTTGTAATATTTGAGATCGTGATTTTCTCATATTCTTTTTCTGACATTAGCTGAATAAACGCATCCTGCAAGAGCTGCCTCGTTCGTGTTACCCGCGGATCTTCTTTCTCTCTCATGAAAAATCCCCTCCAAAATCAACTTTTTATCAACGATTACTTCACAATTGTTGTTTAGACTACACATTTCGATAACTTGATTATTGCTCATTTTCATCACTCTGTTACACTATTTTACGACACTTGTTGTATAAAGTGAAACTTCCATCAGAGGGGGTTTTGCTTCACCTTAAGGTGTGATAAATAACAACCGTTGTTCATTTTATGAACGATTCGTAATAGGAGGTAAAATTGAATGGATGAAAAAAAATTCACGAAAGCAAGATGGATAACAATCGCCGCTACCTTCCTTGCGTTTATGGGTATCGGAATTGTCGATCCGATTCTCCCAACAATTGCGGAACAGATCGGTGCGAACCACTGGCAAGTTGAAATGCTGTTCACTGCTTACATTTTGACAATGGCAATTATGATGATTCCAGCCGGTATTTTTGCAAGTCGATTTGGTGATAAGCGCATGATGGTATTTGGTTTATTTATCGTTACCGTCTTTGCACTGCTATGTGCTCTTTCAAATGGCATTGCAAGTTTATCTATTTTTAGAGCTGGATGGGGATTTGGTAATTCCATGTTCTTCGCGACAGCAATGACGCTCTTAATTGCCTTATCAAATGATCCACAAAAAGCCGTGGGATACTATGAAGCAGCCATTGGACTCGGAATGGCGGGTGGTCCACTTGTAGGTGGAGTTCTTGGTGGTTATTCATGGAGATTCCCTTTCTTTGCCACGTCGATCTTAATCCTAGCTGCATTTTGCCTTGTTCTCTTCTTTGTGTTTGAACCAAACGGTAAACAAAAACGAAAGCCTGTTGGAATGAGCCAGCTAAAAGGACTTTTTTCATACAAGCCATTCCTAACGTCCGCTCTTGCAGCGATGCTCTATTATTATGGATTTTTCGTAGTGTTGGCTTATACGCCACTGATTATTGGACTTAGTGCGATTCAAATTGGATTTGTCTTCTTTGGATGGGGATTAATGCTTGCGTACGGTTCAGCGATTCTAAGTCACCAACTTGAGAAGAAGTTTCTACCGAAGAAGATCCTTCCATATAGCTTATTTATATTTGCTCTCTTACTAGCCTTACTGTTTCTTGTTACATCGACACCACTTCTGATTACTGTGGTTATTGTGTCTGGACTTGCTTCAGGACTCAACAATGCCCTCTTTACAAGCTACGTTATGGAGGTTTCTCCATATGAAAGAAGCATTACGTCGGGAGGATACAATTTCCTCCGCTGGCTCGGTGCTGCAATTGCCCCAGTTCTTTCTGGTTTGATCGGCCAGGGAGTCTCAGCTCACGCACCGTTCCTAGTTGCAGCTGTCCTTAGTGCTGGAGGAATCGGATTAATGCTAATAAAGCCTAAACCGGCTACGTTAGAAACTGAAATGAGTGCATAAGAAAAAGAGCGTAAAGCAGTGGCTTTACGCTCTTTTTAAATTATTTTTCGATTTTATCTCCGTCTTTTTCCCATTCAGCAAAGCCACCGCTATAGTTCAAAATGTCCTTGAAACCAAGCGACTGAAGTAAGCTTGTTCCGATTGCTGAACGAGTTCCAGACTGACAGTGAACTACAACTGTTTTATCTTCTGGAATGTCCTTCGCCTGATCTTCTAAATAACCAAGCATATGATGATTTGCACCAGGAATATGACCTTCATTCCATTCATTTTCTTTTCTAATATCAACAACATAAACATCTTCTTTGTCATATACATCTTTCAATTCTTCTGTTGTCACAAAGGAATAGCCTTCAAGATCATCCCATTGTGAAAGAAGTTCAGAGCCAGCGTAAGCTTTTATCCGATCAATTCCAATGGAATGCAAAGCCTTAACAATTTCATCTTTTTGATCTTCCTCTGCAATGAGAAGTAAGTCGCGCTCATAGTTTAGCACCCAACCTGACCAGTTCGTAAATGCTTTATTGAATGGAAGGTTAATCGCTCCATCAATATGGCCATCCGAGAAATCCTGTGCTGGTCGCGTATCCACAATTGTGGTCTTACCATTTGTTGCAAGCGCACGAACTTCATCAACGCTCTCAACCTTTTCAAGTTCTTCACCTGTTAAGACGTTGGGACCTTCTTTATTTACTTTCTTCATCACAGCAAAGTACGTCGGAGCTTCAGGCTGTTCATTTAATAGTTCTTTCACAAACGTCTCTTCATTTTCTTCCTTCAATGCCCAGTTATTCCGAAGTTCATAACCAACTGTTGATTGTGGAACCGCACCAAGTGACTTTCCACAAGCACTTCCTGCGCCATGACCAGGCCAGACTGTTATAAATTCTGGTAGCTCTTTCAACTTTTGTAGCGATTTGAACATTGATTTTGCTCCCGTTTCAGCTGTACCAACAGCACCGGCGGCTTTTTCAAGCAGATCCGGGCGACCAATATCACCTACGAATACAAAATCACCTGTGAAAATTCCCATTGGTACCTCAGAGCCGCCTCCACGATCTGTAAGAACGAACGAAATACTTTCTGGGGTATGTCCAGGGGTATGCATCACACGAAGTTCAACGTTACCTACATGAATCATAGAACCATCTGTTACAAGTTCCACATTCAAACCATCGAGATAACCATATTTCCAGTCTTGATCTCCCTCATCGGATAAGTACAGCTTTACGTCATGCTTTTCAGCTAGTTGTCTTGCGCCTGAGACAAAGTCAGCATGAATGTGTGTCTCTGCTGCTGCCGCTAAATGAAAGCCTTCCTTTTTCGCTGTTTCTAAATACGGTGTAACGTCTCGCGCTGGATCAATTACAAGCGCTTCACCAGTTCGTTGACAGCCAATCATATAAGAATACTGTGCCAATTTTTCATCAAAAAACGTACGTAAATACATGTCATTATCCTCCTAGTAACAGTTTTTAAATTACCCCTCGGGGTATCTATAACAATCATAAACCCTTTTTCATTTTTCAGCAACCCACATGCTTTTATTACTCATATCACAAAGAAACTTCTTCATACAGGTTTGGAATTCCTTTAATCGGGAACGCACTATCTCAGTGTACTATTTACGAAAAGAGCGATTATTAAACGATTTATTTGGAGGTTCTCAATGTTTACTTTAAGCGATATTCCAATGTTCTTCGTGAACTTTTTTATCATATTACCAATCATCACCCTCCTACACGAAGCTGGACATGTTCTTATAGCAAGAGTTTTTGGAGGCAAAATCAAATTCTGTATCGGTACTGGGAAAACAGTTTTTCATTTCGGTCCTCTTGAAGTAAAAAAGAAATACTTTATGGAAGGCTGGTGTCAATACGAAGATTTAACCTATAACAAAACATGGGCTCACGTTGCAATTTATGCGGCTGGTAGTCTATTCAACATTATTGTTATTCTCATTCTAAACGCATTAATTTATGCTGACATTCTTCCAGTTGATCTTTTCTTCTATCAATTTACTTACTTCTCGATTTATTTTATTTTCTTCTCCCTTATGCCTTATCGAAATGATGCAGGTAAACCGAGTGATGGCATGGCAATTATTGATGTCATTCGATACGGAAAAGCGCAAGATCCAATCGACTAAGCAAATAGATAAGATGAAAGGAGGCTTTTCTGTGGAAGAGCCTCCTTTATTGTGACGAAATATGAGGTTTTATAAAAAGAGATTCCGGAAATAGGAAGAATAAACCAATACACAAAAGGGTGTGAAGAGATGAAAGCTGTTACTTATCAAGGTAAGGAAAAAATGGTCGTAAAGGATGTAAAAGCCCCATCTATTCAAGAACGTACTGATATGATTGTGAAAATTACCGCTAGCGGAATTTGTGGATCAGATTTGCATTTATATCATGGGGGAATTGAACCAGAACAAGATTACATCGTTGGCCATGAGCCAATGGGAATCGTTGAAGAAGTGGGGCCAGACGTGAAAACCTTAAAAAAAGGTGATCGAGTCGTCATTCCTTTTAATATCGGTTGTGGGGAATGCCACTTTTGCAAAAACCAAATGGAAAGTCAATGTGATGAATCGAACCCACATGGAGAAGTAGGTGGCTTATTTGGTTTTACTGAGATCAACGGAAATTACCCGGGTGGACAAGCTGAATACTTACGCGTGCCATATGCAGATTTCACTTCATTTAAAGTTCCAGAATCAAGCACACTTGATGATGAAAGTGTTCTTTTTCTCTCTGATGTTGTCCCTACAGCCTATTGGAGTGTCGAACATAGCGGCGTAAAAGAAGGCGATACTGTTATCATCCTAGGAAGTGGGCCAATCGGCTTAATGGCTCAAAAATTCGCCAAACTTAAAGGAGCTAAACGTGTCATTGCCGTAGATCAGGTAGACCATCGTCTCGAGCATGGTAAGCGCACCAACCACGTTGATACGTATAACTTTAAACAGCACGATGATATCGGTGCTCTTTTGTATGAAGAGACAAAAGGCGGCGCTGATGTTGTCATTGATTGTGTAGGAATGGACGGAACTGTCTCTCCAACCGAATCGTTTGGTTCTGAATTTGATAATCAATTTGGGACAATCAGCCCCATTTTAACTGCTTCTAAATCGGTTCGTAAGTTTGGGACCGTACAATTAACAGGTGTATATGGAACGGAAGCAAATCGTTTTCCACTTGGAGATTTCTTTACAAGAAACGTGTCGCTTAAAATGGGCCAAGCACCAGTCATTCACCTGATGCCTAAACTTTACGATATGATTGAAAATCAAGAATTTGATCCAAAAGATATTATTACCCATAGCATGTCCATTGAAGACGCCGCAAAAGGGTATAATATTTTCGATAAAAAAGAAGACGGCAATATTAAGGTTATTCTAAAACCATAAAGTAAATGGGACCACCCTTTTAACAGGAGGTGGTCCTCTTTAAAGTATATATCTCAATTCTTCCCCTCTAATATTTCTAATTATTAACATTACAATAGGTGATTAGACCCTATAGTTAACAGGATCTTCAATCTTTTTAGGACCTCCGCTTTATTGTTAAGCTTTTGCACCAAGTTTAAAATTAGAAGAGAATGAATATTCATTCCGCATTATTCAGAGAGGGGGATGCTTGTGACAATTCAAACGAAACGAGAAAGCATTATGACAAGCGCTCTTGCTCTATTTGCGGAGCGAGGGTTTAATGCAACCACAGTTCCGATGATTGCCACTTCCGCAAATGTTGGAGCAGGCACCATCTATCGGTATTTTGAGAATAAAGAGGTTCTTGTTAACACTCTCTTTCAAGATTATGTTGAAAAATTTACAAACACGATTAAGGATCAATTTCCATTTCATAAGCCTGTTCGGAATCAGTTTCATCATATTTTTAAAGCGATGATTTTGTTTACAAACCAGAATGAACACGCGCTATATTTTATTAAAAAACATAGTGCTTCTCACTTTTTGGATCAACAAAGTCGGACTGATTTTAATCAATTGCTTAACTTATTAAGAAATTTCTTTGATACTGGTAAACAACTTGCTGTTATCCGAAACCTGCCTTCTGAAGCCCTTATCGCTATTGTATATGGCGCATTTCTTGAACTTCAGAACCTTGTAAGAGCAGGTGAGCTCGATCCAGATCCAGAGCTCCTTTCAAATATCGAAGAAAGCTTATGGGACTCAGTTAGATCCCATCAATGAAGAGCAAGGCTCTTCATACAATAGAATGAATGAACGTTCATTCCGTACCAAAAATTACTAATGAGGTGATTGATCATGACTATTAAGAAATCGTTCCCACAGCCAAAAACTTATGGACCTTTAGGAAGTCTTCCTCTTATTGATAAAGAAAAACCCATTCAATCGTTTATGAAACTTGCTAAAGAACTGGGGCCAATTTATCAGTTTCAATTTCCTGGACGCACCAGTACGTTTGTCTCTAGTGCATCCCTGGTTGCGGAAATAACAGATGAAAAGCGCTTCGACAAAAAAGTGGGACCAGTGCTTCAAAAAGTGCGCGCTTTTGGTGGAGATGGCTTATTCACAAGTGAGACGAACGAACAGAATTGGAAAAAAGCCCACAACATCCTCCTTCCAAGTTTTAGTCAACAAGCGATGAAAGGCTATCATAATAAAATGGTCGACCTTGCCACACAGCTTATTCAGAAATGGGCACGCCTTAACCCTGATGAAGAAATTGATGTTCCCGAAGATATGACGCGTCTAACTCTTGATACGATTGGCCTTTGTGGATTCGATTTTCGTTTTAACAGCTTTTACAGAGAATCCAACCATCAATTTGTTGATGCGATGGTCCGGGCTTTGGATGAAGCGATGAATCAATCACAGCGTCTTGGGGTTCAAGATAAACTGATGGTACGCTCAAAAAAACAATTTAAAGATGATATTGACTATATGTTTTCCCTTGTCGATGGCTTAATCGCAGACCGTAAGAAGAATGGTGATCAAGGCGAAGATGATCTTTTAGCCCATATGTTAAAAGGGAAAGACCCTGAAACGGGTGAACCGCTTGATGATGAAAATATCCGTTTCCAAATTATCACATTCTTAATCGCTGGACACGAAACGACTAGTGGATTGCTTTCATTTACACTTTACTATCTTATGAACAATCCAGATAAGCTTGCCAAAGCTCAAGAAGAAGTAGACCGTGTCGTTGGCGATGCTATTCCTGATTATAAGCAGGTGAAGCAACTCAAATATGTTCGAATGATTCTAAATGAATCCCTTCGGTTATGGCCAACCGCTCCTGCCTTTTCACTCTATGCGAAGGAAGATACAACATTGAATGGTGAATATGATGTAGAAAAAGGTGACGAGTTTACGCTCCTACTCCCAGAACTACATCGTGATAAATCCATTTGGGGTGAGAATGTGGAAGAATTCGTACCTGAACGCTTTGAAGACCCGTCTTCTATCCCACAACACGCTTATAAGCCGTTCGGAAATGGACAGCGCGCATGTATTGGGCAACAATTCTCACTACATGAAGCGACGCTCGTTCTCGGTATGATTATTCAGCACTTTGATCTAATCGATCATTCGAACTATCAGTTAGACGTTAAAGAAACCTTAACACTAAAACCAGATGGCCTAAAAATGAAAGTGAAGCAAAGGAAGGAATCGATTTCTTTTGTTACGCAAACTGAACCTGTTGAAGAAGAAAAGAAAACAGCACCGGCACCCGTCGAAAATGCCCACGGTACGCCTCTTCTTGTCCTATATGGTTCAAACCTTGGCACCGCTGAAGGAATTGCTCGAGACCTTGCTGAAACTGGTCGCCAACAGGGGTTTAGCTCTGAAGTTGCTCCTCTGAATGATTATGTGAATGAACTTCCTCAAGACGGAGCTGTTCTGATTGTTTCCGCTTCCTATAACGGAAACCCTCCAGACAATGCGGATGAATTCGTACAGTGGCTTGATGAGATGGAAGATGGAGCAGTAAACGGTGTCCATTATGCTGTATTTGGTTGTGGTGACCGCAACTGGGCTAACACGTATCAACGTATTCCGTCCCTAATTGATGAGCAGCTATCAAAGAAAGGTGCTCAACGAATTTCTGAAACTGGGGATGGCGATGCAAGCGATGACTTTGAAGGCGATTATGAGAAATGGGAAGCAACGCTATGGCCAAATCTCGCAGAATCGATGAATATCGAACTAAATGAAAACAACTCAGAAAATAGCGCCATTTCAATGAGCTTCGTAAGTGGCGTAAGTGATACGCCTCTCGCTAGAACACATCATGCGTTCACTGCGATTATTAATCGAAATGTTGAATTACAGCATACAGAGAGTGGAAGAAGCACGCGACACATTGAATTGATGTTACCTGACGGTGTGACCTATCAGGAAGGTGATCATGTCGGCATCCTTCCACAAAATAGTGATGAAATGGTCAATCGTGTTCTTGAACGCTTCTCGTTAAATGGTCATGATCACGTGCTACTGACTGGAGATTCTGGTAAAGCTGCGCATCTTCCTACTGACAAACCAGTGAAACTCCAGGAGCTTCTTTCTTCTTATGTAGAACTTCAAGAACCAGCAACTCGTTCTCAAATACGTGCTCTAGCTGCACATACCGTTTGCCCACCGCATGTTGTGGAGCTCGAGCAACTACTTGAAGATGACACATATAAAAAAGAAGTTCTTGAAAAACGCGTTACGATGCTTGAACTTGTTGAACTCTATCTGGCTTGTGAAATTCCATTTGAACGATTCATTGCACTGCTTCCACCATTGAAAGCCCGCTACTACTCCATTTCTAGTTCTCCGCTTCACAAAGAGCGAGAAGCGAGCATGACGGTTAGTGTCGTTCGAGACACGGCATGGAATGGTAAGGGAGAGTACAAAGGTGTTGCTTCTAACTACCTGGCAACGCGTGAATTTGGTGACAAAGTGGCCTGCTTCATTAATACACCACAGTCCAACTTCCAGCTTCCAGAAGATCCAGAAACACCAATGGTCTTAATTGGACCTGGAACAGGCATTGCACCATTTAGAGGGTTTATTCAAGCCCGTCGTGAATTAAGTAAGCAGGGCGTCGAGCTTGGTGCTGCTCACCTCTACTTCGGCTGCCGTAATCCTGAACATGATTATTTATATCAGGAAGAGCTTGAACAGGCTGAAAAAGATGGACTTGTTACCCTTCACACGGCATTTTCACGTTGCCCTGGACAGAAAAAAACGTATGTACAACATCTTGTATCCGAGAATGCTATCGATGTTATCCCACTTCTAAAAGATGGTGGACGCTTGTACATTTGCGGCGACGGTAGCCACATGGCTCCCGAAGTTGAGCAAACGATTATCACAAGCTATCAATCGATGTATGAAACAACAGAGCAAGAAGCAATTCAATGGCTAGAAGAACTTGAGCGAGACGGCCGATATGCGAAAGACGTATGGGCTGGCGCTTAAAATATAGAAAAACAGCGCATCCAGGCGGATGCGCTGTTTTTTATCAATTTTTCTTTTCACTGCACTTTCTTCGTATCTTTTGCATGAACTGCTGATTCCACCACTTCATCTAGTGACTTGCCAAATCCCGCTTCCATCACCGCACTATAGGCGCCCTCAATTAATGGGGCATCCGCAATCTTGACGGAATGAGCACCCTCTATTAAATCGATCGCCATCTCTGCATTCATGACTGAGCTTCCAAAATCCACGAGAATGACGACGCCATCCCCATGATCCGCCTTTTCAATAGCGGTTTGAATCCTCATCGCACTCGTTCCCATTTCACCATCATCCGTTCCCCCAGCATCGAGCACAGTAACTTCAGGCTGAGCTTCATCAAGCATCTTTTTCAATCCCTTTGAAATATCAGGACTATGTGACACAAGAACAAGACTAACCACTACGCTTCACCATCCTTATCGAGTACTTTCGCAAGAGATTCTATTACATAATAAGAAGACTGCGCCCCCGCATCCTGTTTCCCTTTTGATTTTTCTTTGTAGTAAGCCGCTCTCCCTTTCTTAGCTTCATACTCTTTGACATGCTCAAGCGCTTCTTTCGCTTTGTCGATCAAATGATCAGGTGTAAGCTCATTTCCCTTCTCTTCCATTAACTCAATCACAGGTTCAAGTAAGTCGATCATCGTCTTTTCCTCTCGCTCAGCCTTACCTCGTTTCTTCATGGCATCCACGCCAACTCGAAGACCTGAAGAAAGATCGCTCAGCTGAACCTCTGTTCCTTCTAGCTGATTTCCCGCTTTCATGAAAAGAGTTCCATAAAGTGGCCCGCTAGCACCACCTATCTTTGACAATAGGCTCGTTCCAGCCCCCTTCAACACTTTCCCTGGTTCATCCGTCTCTCCATTCAGCTGTTCGACAGCTGCGTTAAAGCCCCTTGTCATGTTAAGGCCGTGATCTCCATCACCAAGCACCTGGTCAAGATCAGTTAGTTGTTCTTTATTCGATTCTATCTTACTAGCAGACTCTTTAATCCATTGTCTAGCCATCTCTGCCGTAAACATACATTAGCCTCCTTAGTCGTTTATCGTCCATGCAATCGTATAACATGGGTTTGTCACGTATTTCTTTAGTTCATTCGTTAACTTAAGGACTGTTAAAGAAGCACCTGTCATTTCAAGAGCAGTCATATAGTTACCAACTAACGTTAATTCCGATTTGATGCCTTTTTCATTTAAGAGATCCTGTATACGATTATTTAGAATGTATAGCTCCATTAAGGGGGTTGCGCCCATTCCATTCACGATAACCGCTGTTTCATCGCCTTTTTTAAGTTCTAGTTCGGGTAACACTTCTTCTACAAGACGCTCAGCTAATTCATCTGCCGAAATCAGTCCGATTGTTTCCATTCCAGGTTCTCCATGAATCCCAATGCCAAGCTCCATTTGATTTTCTTCAATATCAAACCCCGGATTTCCTGAGCCAGGAACTTGGGCCGGATGAAGTGCTGCCCCCATTGATCTCACGTTTTGAACAACTTCATCAGCGAGCGCTTTCACTTCTTTCAGTGTTTTACCTTCTTGCGCCGCTGCCCCTGCAATCTTATGAACGAAAATAGTGCCCGCTACGCCTCTCCGACCAGTTGTATGAGTACTACCTTCTACCGCAACGTCATCATTGACAATCACCTGTTCGACAGATATGCCTTCGTCCTCTGCCATCTCGGCGGCCATTTCAAAATTCATCACATCACCTGTGTAGTTTTTGGTGATGAGAAGAACGCCTTTCCCCTGGTCAACCGCCTTAATCGCTTCTAACATTTGATCAGGAGTAGGAGACGTAAACACTTCTCCGCTCACAGCTGCATCAAGCATACCTTCTCCAATGAAACCAGCATGTGCAGGTTCATGTCCACTTCCTCCCCCGCTAACAATACCTACTTTGTTTTCCGATAGATTCTTTCTAACAAGAACCGTCGTGCCTTCCAGTCTTTCATAGGATTCAGGATGTGCTTTCACCATTCCGTCCAGCATTTGGCTTACAACGTCGTCTGGCTGATTGATTATTTTCTTCATCAGTTAATCCCTCCCAGAATGGGTATACCCGTGTTTTAAAGTTCGCAAAAGTCGAAATATAGTTATGGGATACCATTATCTATTAAAAAAGACGCTTTTGCATTTGCACAAAAGCGTCTCTTAATACTCATTTATAAATATTCCTCGTGCGGCGCTTGCGTTGGATACAGCATGTAATACATTGGATACGCTCTCTCATACCAGAATTGAATAATTGGTCCGAGTAAAAATACAAGTGCAATTGTTCCTACACCAACTGGACCACCAATCATTAGAGCTAGTGTTGCCATGACAATGGCGACAATCGTCTGTCCCATTTGCAAACTAAGATTGAATCTTGCGCTAATGACAAGAAAAAGCTGATCAAATGGTGCTCGCGGGAACTGTGGCAATATATAGATGGCTACGCCTAAACCAATTGCGACCATTCCAGCAATTAGGATCGCAACTTTTGCCATTAGTGGCGCTGCTGTTAGCTGGACGGAAGAAAATACAATTTCTAACCAAAAGTCGAGAATAAAGCTTTCTAGAATAATCGGCATAACCGCTCCATATTCTGGCTTCTTTTTCATTAAACTTCCATTCAAAAAAATGACAAGGATTTGAAACAAGCCATACCAAAAACCAACGGTAAGTCCTGCTAAATCTGATAATCCAATAAAAAAGGAAGTCCAAAACCCAGCTCCAAGCGTCGCATGAATGACAAGCGCAACACCAAAAAAGTTAATAAACATACCAAGAAGATAAACCGTAATTCGATAAAGCATTACGACATCCTCCCTTCCTAAAAAAATAAAGAAAACCTAAGCATCCTGATTCCATCTGCTGGTCAGTCAGACCTTTGAAGACAAACCGTCTTTTCGCTTAAGATGGTAGCGTTCTTGCTTGTGGAAGAGAGGATCTTACTAAGATTTTTCGAGACCATTTTATTAGTCATTGTCTTCACCGTCAATGGATTTTACTTTTAAAAAACATTCCAATTTTTTCGTTTTTACTCGCAAAAAAAACTGCCCGTTTTGGACAGCTTTTTACTCCTAGACGATAAAGCCTATAATATATGCCTTGCTAATGCTTGTTTTAACGTACTATGCGTTTGAATGGAAGAGAAATCGATCCCGAGATGAATCATCGTTTGTGCCACTTCTGGCCTAATACCTGATAGGATCCCCTTAACGCCTAACAGCTCTAGAGAATAAATAATGTTAAAAATATTGTTGGCAACCATTGTATCAACAATGGTGACACCAGAAAGATCAATAAATAAATGCGTTAAGTGTTTTGCTGTTGATTCTCTTAGCGCTGTTTCCATAAGAAGACTAGCTCGATGCGTGTCGATATCACCGATAATCGGCAATACAGCGACGCCCTCAAGGATTGGTACAACGGGAACAGAAAGCTCAAGAAATACTTCTTGGGCATGGCTAAGGTTATTTTTATATGAGGTAACATAAGCTGTGCTATAAGCATAAACAGCATGATCAAGCATACGATCAACCAATTTTCCGGCTGTAAAAACACTTTGAACCGTCTGATTCGCTTCGACCGTTATTAGCTCAATGACACCCCATATTGCTTGTCTAAATTCTGACGTGGTTTTCAATGACTCATCTAGTTCTGAGCCGAAACTAACCGCCAGTTCACCCGTCTCTCTTCCCCACTTTGTAACGTAAGGCATTGTTTCTTCTATACCGATTAAAATAGTATCGGCACACAGTTGAACAAGCTCAGTATGTAACTTCAGTGCTTCTGCATTGTCCGCGCCTGGTTTAAGTAAGCTTTTTGCAATATCTAACTTTCTTGCTTCTAGCTGTTTTCCGATTAATCGAACTTCCTGGTCAATAATCGATTTCTGAACTGGCATATCTTCTACCTCCGCTGATAAATCGATTCTCTACTCTATCATAGAGGAACACATTTCATTTTACATCAAAAACTTTCTCACTGCCTTATTTATATTCCAAATAAATGCTATAAGCCCTACTGCATCAGTGATTTCTATTGCCAATCAGAATGAAATATCTTCATTCCTAAGTCCTTTTTCAGAACAATTTAGGTGGAATTTCCAGAAGAGGTTTGCTTTTTTTGGGAGACGTGTTATACTAAGGTTAATTATTGTTGTTCGGTACTGATTATTAAAGAGCAGGCTACTTTAGGAAGTACTTACATCTCAAATGATTATGTAGAGCAGGAATAGTAATATTTGTGCAAAATGCACTTGGAGGATACACACATGAACAAAGGTACAGTAAAATGGTTTAACGCAGAAAAAGGTTTTGGCTTCATCGAAGTTGAAGGCGGAGACGACGTATTCGTACATTTCTCAGCTATTCAAGGCGAAGGTTTCAAAACTCTTGAAGAAGGTCAAACAGTTACTTTTGACACTGAGCAAGGTAACCGCGGACCACAAGCTACTAACGTAGTTAAAGCATAAATCATATATAAAAAGCTCTTCCCCGGCGGAAGAGCTTTTTTGTTTATCTTTATCTAGTTGCTTCGTGTAATCAGATCATTTGTTATCTGTATTCCACTTATACTTCTGTCTCTTCACCCTCCTCTTTTTCATTTAAAAACAACTCCGGATCAAATTCACCTTCGATTGCAATGGCCGTTAATCCTTTTTCCGTAGTCGTCTCATGCCATTCATCCTTATTCCAGAAGACAGCATCCCCTTCTTTTACCTTCATTAATTCATTATCTTCCCCTCTCACCAATCCTTCACCACTAACGATTAATAATAATTGCGGCGTCACGGCTTGATGAAAGCCAATCAGCCCTTCTTTGTCCAGATACATGGCACCTATATGTACGCTTGATTCCGTCTGAGTAATGCGAGACATCATAAACTGCGATCCGAATTTTGTAATTTCTTTTCCTGCCGACCGACTAAAATTATAAATTTTCATCCCTACTCCTCCTCCGTAAAACCTAATCGATGCTTAAACAACTTTTCTTTCTAATATCTTCCTACTATTTTCACTTTGTGTAATGGTTTTTCCACCTCTCCTTATTTCCAAACCTTTGTATACCAATTCAACACCCGTTTTGTTTTACTTTTCCATCCACTCCCCTTCTAAACTATATTCGCTCTATCTAAAGTTTTCCCTTTTCCTTGGTCCTAAAAGTAAAACCTCCTTCAGTAAAGGAGGTTTACTTTTACGTATGAAATAGCTCTCCTTCAAGAGCTTGAAGATATCGAGTAGCCGACCGTTGAACCGCCTCATCTGCGCCAGATTCAACGAAGCGATGAAAGGCGTTGTAAAGGCGATCAAACTTCAGTGGCTTAACCTTATGAGCCATTTCTTCCACCTTGCTCGCAGGTAACGGAATTAAATTTGGATAGCTATACATGAAACTAACCCATTCCTGATCAGCTACAACTTGTATAATGTCACCCGTCAGCAGTAGCCCTTTCCCTCCGCTCACTTCCTTCACATGAAGCACTGCGCCACCAAGGAAGTGTCCGCCCAGGCGATGAATGGTTAAGCTAGGGGCAAGTTCCAATGACTCACCATTCCAGAACTCAATCCTTTCACTGTCTCTCATCACCCATTTGGCATCATCTTCATGAATATAGATTGGAACGTTAAAAGCTTCTGCCCATTCTACCTGAGAAGAGTAATAATGCGGATGTGACAGGGCAATGGCATCAATTCCACCGAGGTCTTTAACCGCTTGAATTGTCGCTTCATCAAGGTAAGATATGCAATCCCATAGCACATTAAATCCATTACCCTGGACCAGATACGCTGTTTGACCAATTGCAAAAGTCGGAGCTGTTGTAATGCTATATAAGCCTTTTTCTTCTTCAATAACTTGATTTTGAAACTGTTGTTTCTGCATGTCGATAAGCGTTGTCCATTCCTGTCCATCTGGATTAACATATTGTCTTTCTTCTTTACAAATAGGGCACGTTTCAGGATTAACCTCCATATCACCGTATTGCGTTCCACACGTGATGCAAATCGGTCGTTTCATGATCATCTCTCCCTCTTTTTCATCCTCATGGAAATTATAACCTATTTACCCATTCAATTACTGTAGCTAATGACTTATTTTCTTCTACAACTTTAGAAGGAGAACATTTTCTGAGCACGCAAAAAAGCACCCCGTTTAATGGGATGCTTTTGGATTATTTCTGTTCTTTTTCCTGTGCAGGATCTTCTTGCACTGGTTCTGTTTGATCAACATTATAGTCGTAATCACTACGATCAACAGGAGTGAAACCTTCAGGCTCATAGAAGCGCAGTAAATCGCCGTAGACTACTTTATCTGAGAGTTCAAGTGACTCTTCGACAAACTGTCCTGGCTGCTCACATTCTTCAGCATCGACTTTTTCACCTGATGGATTCGCGTAGCACTTCTCATTAACAGACGTTACTTCCGGCGTTACGAAATCACCATTACGGAATGGCACGATTTCACGATGATCTTCTGAAAGTAGATCAGAGCCAAACGAAATATAATCATCTGTTTCAACACCTAGTAGATGAAGAACGGTATCACGGATGTCCATATGTCCACCATATTCATGAACCTGCTTACCTTCTACACCAGGTGCAGTAATGAACAGAGGCACACGTTGTAGCTGTGCATTTTCATACGGGCCTACTTCCTCACCCATCACTTCAGACATCGCCTTATTATGGTTATTCGAAATACCATAATGATCACCATACATAACAATCACGGTATTGTCATAAAGTCCTGATTCTTTCAAATCATTAAAGAATTGCTCAATGGATTCATCCATATACTTCGCTGTCTGGAAGTAACCATTTACAACTGCATCATTCGTTTCAGGTGTTGGGAAATCAACATCCCCTTCATCCATTGTAAACGGAAAATGGTTCGATAAAGTTAGCATTTTCGCGTGAAACGGCTGTTCGAGACTTTCAAGATATGGCATTGATTGTTTAAAGAATGGTTTATCTTTTAGCCCATAGTTATGGACATCTTCTTCGTTCATATCGTAATAGCTTGAATCAAAGAATTTCTGAATACCAAATGACTTATACATCTCATCACGGTTCCAGAACGTTTTACCATTACCGTGTAGGGATGACGTTGAGTAGCCTTTTTGCTCCAAAATGGCTGGCTGCGCCTGATACGTGTTACGCGCTTTTTCCATCGCAACTGACCCACTTGGTAGTGGATAGAGGGAGTTTGCCATCATAAACTCAGCATCCGACGTTTTTCCCTGTCCAACTTGATGGAAAATATTATCAAAATAAAACGTATTTTGATCTTCAACAAGACTGTTTAAGAACGGAGTTACTTCCTGACCATCGATTTCTTTTCCAATTACAAAGCTTTGCATCGATTCAAGAGAAATATAAATGACGTTCATTCCCTCAGCCTTACCGAAGTACTCTGGATTTGGCTCTGTTCGATTTGCTTCAACAAAGTTTCGAACATCTGTTAAATCATCACTGCTTGCAAATGCGCTTTGAGAGCTAGACTTAACGGTTGTAACGACGTCAAAGATTTGATAGTTAAACTGACCAAGATATTTCACAAGGTACGTGCGATCAAAAGCACGTGTTAAAAGTTCTGGACGATCGGCTTCAGCAAGTCCGAGATTCACTGTAAAGAAGACAGCTGCTGAAGCAAATACAAGTGCAATTTTCTTTTTTTTCATCGCGACTTGTGGCTTTATAACTTTAAATAAGATTAATCCAAGAATAAGCAACGTATCAATGAAATAAAACGCATCAGAGAACTGCATTAATGCAAAGGCACTGTCTTTCAGCTCTCCAGCATCATTTGTGTGCATTACTGTTGGAAGTGTAATAAAGTCATTAAAGAAACGATAGTACACGACATTTGCATAAAGAATAAAGGATAGGACGAAATCTATAATTAGTATCGCCCATGCTCGTTTACGTCCTTTGAAGAATAGGGCAAATCCAAAGAATAGCAACAAAGAACTAATCGGGTTTAAGATTAATAGAAACGACTGCATACCATTTTGAATTCCAAGATCAAATTCAGTTTGATAGACAGCATACGTTTTTAACCAGAATAATAGAATGACACCAAAGAACAACGTCCATGGCTTATTAATCTGACTGCTTAATTTATTTCGCATGTCAGTTGTAGACCTCCTTGTAGAATTACATAATGTGTTGAATATATTTTAAATGTAAAAATGTTATTTTTTTTTAAATCCTAATACTTGAGTATAATACTCCCTAAAAAATTTAATGTCAAATTCCATTACAATTGCTTGCAGTTCATTTTCCTTCAATGAAAACGTTCTTTTAATACAGCAGTAACGTACCCTTCCGATTCGTAACTCTTCTGTTAAAGTGCAGTGAAATATCGGTAAAAAAAATAACAATAATTAGAAAGGTAATACCATTTGTTTCTTTATATTTGGTTTATTCCCAGTTTCTGTTCCAATCGTTTCAAGTATATTACATTTATCATTTCTTTATAAAAGCATAAAGTCATGATTTCTTTTACGAAATTGTGACAACAAAAAAGCGCCTCACAGTGAGACGCTTTTTTCGTTATTCATTAACCACTTTTGATTCAGTTTGATCTTTTCGATCTGCAGGCATTGCTTTTCGAATAAATAATGAAATAAGAAAACCAGCTGCAGCAAAACCGAATGCAACAAGATAGACAAGTTCCACTCCCGACACGAGGGACTGGCTAATTGTTGTTGGATCTGCTGGGTTAGCAGCATTATCGAGATAAGTCTGTTGACGTGTTGTCATAATACTAATGAAAACAGAGACTCCGATTGCTCCTGAAACAGGTTGGAGCGTATTCATGATAGCCGTTCCGTGTGGATAAAGATTTTTGGGAAGTCCATTTAGTCCATTTGTTTGAGCTGGCATCATGATTGCTGAAATCGAAAGCATGAGCAAAATATAAGTGGTAACAATTAACACAATGGATGTATCAACCTTTACCGTACTAAACACGAACATAACACCGGTCAATACAAGAGCAGCAGGAATAATTAATTTCCTTGGTCCAAACTTATCGAATAACTTCCCCATTACTGGTGACATTAAGCCATTTAACAGTGCTCCAGGCAGTAGAATCAATCCGGCTGTTTGTGGCGATAATCCAAGTGGACCCTGCATGTACATCGGTAAAATAATTTCAGATGAGAACATCGCCATAATAATGATAATAAAGAGCAAGACGGCAACTGTGAACATCGGATATTTAAATACTCGAACATCAAGCATTGGCTCTTTTAATTTTAACTGACGAAGGACAAATATAATCAGGGAAACAACCCCAATCACAAGAGGTAAAAAGACTTGCGGGGCTAAGTAGCCAACCTCACCCTCACCCGCAAAGCTAAATCCAAGTACAACGCCTCCAAATCCTAATGTGGAAAAGAGTATTGAAAGAATATCAACTTTAGGCTTCGTAACCTCACCAACATTGCGAAGGAACTTGTAGCCGAATCCAATCGAAAACAGCGCGAAAGGAATAACGGTAATAAACAGATATCTCCAACCAAGGTTGTCCACAATCACGCCTGAAAGGGTTGGTCCAATGGCTGGCGCAAACATAATCACGAGACCGATCGTCCCCATCACACTTCCCCGTCGCTCTGGAGGGAAAATGAGTAAGAATGTGTTAAAAATGATTGGAATTAATAATCCTGTACCTACTGCTTGTAACAGTCTACCGCTTAAAAGTATAGCGAAAGTCGGCGCGATCGCGCATATAACGGTTCCGATTGTAAAAATCGTCATTGTGCCAAGAAACATCTGTCTTGTCGTATAGGACTGCAGCAGAAGTGCGGAAACCGGTGTTAAAATCCCCATTACCAGCAAGAAGCCGGTTGCCATCCATTGGACAGTGGCAGGTGTTACGCTAAACTTCTCCATTAACGTTGTTAATGCAATATTTAATAGGGTTTCATTTAAGATGGCAAAAAAAGCTCCGATTATAAGCGAGATCATGACTGGTTTAACATTAAAATTGGGATCATCAGCCAGGAATTCATACGTTTCCTTTTCCTTCATCGATTCCCCTCCTTCTCTCCTTAGCAGTTGCGTTCTAAATCTTGATTTCACTTAGGATTTACCGTTCAAAAACGTTTTAAACAACAGACAATATCTTACTATAACTAAAGCACTATTAAAAGAAATAAGCTTATGAAGTTACTCACTTAACGGTTGATCGAATCATTGAAAGGTGAAACCTCAATCATGTTAAGGATTTGTAAAAAATTCTTCCATTCCCTTGTGAATCATTCATCTACCCGTTAATATTTGCTTAGCATCAATATCGAAAACCGATATCGAAAACAAATAATAAGAGGTGGTACTAGTTGGATAATAAAATACTAAGGAAACTCTTTCTAGGCTTTATTCAAATTCATATTCTTCACCATGCAAAGGAAGAAGCGATCTATGGCTCCTGGATGCTAGAAGAACTTCGTGAACACGGCTATGAGATGAGCTCAGGTACCTTATATCCCATCCTTCACAACATGGAAAATGATGGTTTACTTTCAAAAGAAGAAAACAATGTAAATGGAAAGATACGAAAATATTATCGTACCACTGAAGAAGGCGAACGAATATTGTTAGAAGCTCAATCTAAAGCGTACGAACTATTTAAAGAAATCAAAGACTAATGGAGGGTTAATATGCCTGGTAAACACTCTTTCAAAACCTTTATTGAAATTCTTCTCGTATCAACGCGACTCGGTTTAACCTCATTTGGAGGTCCTGTTGCTCATCTTGCCTATTTTAAGGATGAATATGTTGATCGAAGGAAGTGGCTTGATGACAAAATGTATGCTGACATTATTGCACTATGTCAATTTTTGCCGGGACCTGCCAGCAGTCAAGTTGGAATTGCAATCGGTATGATGCGCGGTGGGATGTTTGGTGGCTTTCTATCATGGTTTGGCTTCACAGTTCCTTCCATAATCATTCTTGTCATCTTTGCCATGCTTTATCAAACCTTTTCGCTTGGTGATGGGACATTTATTCACAGCTTAAAAATTGTCGCGGCAGCAGTCGTGCTTCATGCAATAATTGGATTAGGGAAAAAATTAACACCGGATCGAACGAGGATTGCGATCGCCTTAGCCGCAGCTCTTATCATGCTACTCTATCCATCTGCATGGATGCAGCTTCTTGTTATCGCAGGAGCTGGGCTACTAGGATTACGTTTGTTTAACGACAAAACAGAAACAACCGTAAAACCCTTTCCCGTTTCCATATCAAAAAAAGTTGGTGTTGGCTCTCTAGCCCTGTTAAGTACGCTATTAATCGTTCTCCCAATTCTTAACCGTTTAACGGATCATGCGCTTCTCAATTTATTCGACACGTTCTTTCGAGTAGGTGCGCTAGTATTCGGAGGAGGGCACGTCGTCCTACCGATGATTGAACGAGAAATTGTTCCGCAGGGTCTTCTCTCAAGCGATCAATTCCTTGCAGGTTATGGAATGGCCCAAGCAGTTCCCGGTCCACTGTTTACGTTTGCAAGCTATCTTGGTACGATGCTAGGAGGCATTACGGGAGCAATCGTCGTCACAATAGCGATATTCTTACCGTCCTTTCTACTGATCACAGCTGCCCTTCCATTTCTAAATGAATTACGAAAGCGGGCTGCATTTCAAAAAGTTTTAATTGGCGTGAACGCTAGTGTAGTAGGTATTTTATTAGCGGCCTTTTATGACCCTGTTATTAAAAGCGCGATTATGTCAGGAGAAGATTTCGCCCTTGCTGCGATTTTATTCGCTCTACTCTCAATTTGGAAGTGCCCAGCCTGGATGATTGTTGGTATTGGCATCATCGGCGGGTATCTCATTCAGATCATCAGTTCATTCTAAAAGAAGACGTCGCACACGCGCGACGTCTTCTTTTAGAATAGGTCACTCGGCATTACACCATCTTCTACTATGTTAATCTTCCATGCCACTATGGTTGTGCTATCTCTTACACCCTTACCCTCTACTTCTTCCAATAACCGTTGGACATCTTCTTTAACCGACTTACCTTTCATTCGCGCCACGACTTGACCTGGTAAATGAAAATTAGTATGAGGATATTCAAGTAATCCATCCGTCGTTAAGAAGATGAGGTTATCACCTTTTCTTAATTCCTTTGTGCCGATGCTATAGCATGGGACAATCGTCTCAAATGTGTTCACTTCTCCGATCCACTCGTAGAAACTTCGATGATTTTGCATCGATTCTCCAAGCGCTTCTAGCTCTGGATGAATTAAAAACAATAGACAATCACCCACCGAGAACCACCATAGATACTTATCTTTTCGAACAACAATTAAGCAGGCTGTTTCCCCTTCCACTTCCCGGCACTTTTGTTTAAATGCTGCGTTTTGAAAAAGGCCAACTACAGCCTCTCGCAATTCACTCACTGCTTCTTGCGTCTTTTTTATAAGAATGTCAGTAAACATCGATTGATTTCGCTCAACTTCATCTAAAATAAGCGCTGCACTACTCGCCGTTTTATGAGCATCTAATAGGATTGCAAATTCCCAATCCGCTCCAGTCCAGACGAGACAGCCATCTTCATTCTTATTCTGTCCTGCTGAAGTGTTCCCTCCGAAACGACCGACCGAGACGTTTCCAACCTGAGTACAGGTTGGTTCATCTAAATAAGGATACATACTTCCTACCCAGCTTAATTGATAATTTTTTCTTATTTTAGAATTAACTTCAGTAAGTTTAAGCCTCGCGTCAGAAACCAATACTGAAATGACTTCTTCAGGGTAGATACGTAATTCGTTTAGTTCAGCTACCGGTACCCAAACCGCTTTATACGTTCCTCGTTTTTGAGAAGAAGACCGATACTCGCTACCGGTTCCGTTTCCAAATTCACCACTGATGATTTCGGCCGTATAGTAAAAATGTTCCCCATTAAATTGAAAAGAAGTATATAACGCTTCTACACGTACGTCTACCCCTAGTTCTTCGAGGGCTTCTCTTTTGGCAGCTTGTTTGGGTGTTTCACTTTCTTTCATTCCACCGCCTGGAATAACATAATACGTTTCATCATTTCGATTTCGCTCTATTAAAGCGATTTGATCACCTTGAATGATGATCACTCCCGCTCTGTTTCGATCCATCGCGTACCTCCTATTCGCCTAACATCATTAAGACATTCGTAACGAAAAGAGGGACTTCCTTCTTTTTACTATCCTAAAAATATACCGTCCCTTATCGAATATTTCCTTTACAATAGCTACAAACTTCATATAACTCTTTATCAATTAACTTTTGAAGATAGAGATGATCGTGCGTTCCTTCTCTCTTTGAAATAGGTGTCGTATGAAATTCACATTGATCACCAGCAAATGGTGTTCGATGAATAATTCGTTTTGAATGATCGATTAGGTATTTCATTATCTTCCTCCTTGTCTGTTTCTATATTCATAGTGTGTTTACTGCTGCATTGGAAGGATAAAAAATAAAAAAAGCCAAAAAGAACCAGAGGTCTGGTTCTTTTTGGCTTATAACTGGTTCTATCGCCCAGTTTATTTCCACCTATTATCCGTTTGGTTTAAGGATTAATGTAATATAGCTTTTATCTAGATTAAAATCCCAGTCTACAAAGATATCTTCTACTTTTGTAGAAAGGATCGATTCAAATTGTTGATCGTGAAGCAAACTTTTCTCCAGCCGTCTTTTCGATAATTTTAATTGTTCTTCAAAACCATCGCGAATTAACTCTTTCTCTATGCGAACGAGAATACCTTCACGAAGAACGACGAGCGTTCGGTCATTTAGCATGCAGGAGTCTATTTTTTCTGGTGCTTTTTCTGCAAGCATACTGACTCTAATAATTTCCTCATGAACGCGTTCTTTTTTATCATATACAGGAAGTGCCTTACCTTCCATTTCATTGATGTTATTCATGACACCAACAATAATTCCCGAGCGATTTTGAAGAGACCAATCATGATAAAATGACTCGATTTCAACACCTGTCATTACTCGAATTGATGCTTTGATTTCAGGTAATAAGCCTTGAATCAGCAAATCACGCGTTTCTTCAACACGCATTTCTTCTTTCTGATCCACAAGTACACGTTCCATCGGTGCAAGAAAATCCCGAAAATAAATTGTCATATACGGTTCCTGTATCGATACGTAAACTGATGATGGGCCTTTCCCAAAGTTATCTCTTAACAGTTTTCCGACATAACTCGCAATCTCAGCTTCATTTGACTTACGTTCCATTAGGTTCACCCTTTATTCTAAGATAGGAACATCGTATTTCCTATCCAGTATTCATTATAGTAGTCTTTCCACTTGATTAAAAGAATATGGATTGAATTTGATATTTCATTTAGATGACAGTAACGTCATCATAGAGACATGGTTATTTATCTTGTGTTGTCATTCGCTTCAATACCGTTCCTAAACCATTGGGGTAACAGTGGATATTCCCATCAACTACATCCTTAATCGATATCCATTTAGCTACCGCATCATGTTCAAGAAATGAATAGGTCTCTTTTTCATAATATTTCGCTTCAGAAAACGATACTGTATAAAGCTGAATCATTTCATGCGACCATTCCTCACCAATTTGAAATCGATTTTCAAGGCAAGTTATGTACTGATTTACGTTCACATCAATGCCAAGCTCTTCTTCAAATTCTCTTACTACCGTTTCTTTAGAATGCTCTCCAACTTCTATATTCCCGCCAAGGGGACGATAATAACTTCCAAATCCTTTTGAATGCTTTCCATAATAAGCTTCAACTAACATCTCTAGTTCTCTAAAAAGGAGCCCAAGTGCCTTTACTTTTATCATTTACTACCTCCTTTTGTGATTCTTCCTTTTTCTTCTCATCAGTAATAAGACAATCCGCTGGAAAACGACCGCAAGCGCACCGAGTGACATGATCATACCTGGACGTGCTGCACGATCATCTTCGAAAAGGAAAATGAGAAGAATTGCAATGAGCACAACAGAAAGTGTAAGGATAAAAAGCACGCTCTTTTTCAAGTTGGAGGCCTCCTTTTTATGTATTACGTACATATCCGCATAATCCTGGACCAAACAGATAGAAATTCCTACAAAAAACCAGAGGACGTAAAATCCTCTGGTTTCTCCTTCTCTTACTTGAAAATCTGATCGATACGCTGGATTTCTTCGCTTGTTAACTTCACATTAAGTGTTTTCAAGTTATCAACAACCTGTTCTTGACGCTTGGCCCCTGGGATAAGCACATCAATGCTATCACGCGTTAAATACCACGCAAGAACAAGGTGTGGAACCTCAACACCCTTCGCATTCGCAATATTTCGTACCTGATCGACTTTTTTTAGGTTTGCTTTAAAAGCTTCTCCCTGGAATAGAGGATCCTTCGATCGAATATCATCGAACGTCGTGTTCTCATCATATTTACCTGCTAGAAGTCCGGAAGCAAGAGGGAAGTATGGGATAAAGGAAATCCCCTGTTCCGCAGTATAAGGAAGAAGGTCTTCCTCAGCATCACGGTGAAACAAGTTATAGTGACTTTGAAGCACATCCACATAGCCATCCTTGTTTGCTTCTTTTAACTGCTCTAAATCAAAATTAGAAACACCAATCGATTTAATTTTCCCCTGATCTTTCAATTCTTTTAGAGCACCTACTGCTTCAGCTTTGTTCGTATGTTCATCTGGGAAATGAATATAGAATAGATCGATGTAATCCGTTTGAAGTCGCTTTAAGCTATTCTCCACCGATTGTTTTAGGAACGAAGGTGAATTGTTATAAACAACTTCTTCTCCTTTAAATTCATGAGCTCCTTTTGTTGCTAAGACGATATCATCTCTGCTTCCACGTTCTTTTACAACTTCGCCAACAAGTTCTTCAGAACGCTCAGGGCCATATATATAAGCTGTATCCAAAAGATTTATGCCATTATCTAATGCTGCTCTTACAAGGTCTTTCCCTGTTTCTTCATTTAAATTCGGATAAATGTTATGTCCACCAACGGCGTTTGTACCTAAACCTATTGGATTTGCCTGTAAGCCCGAATTACCAATTTGTACTTTTGCCACTTTCAATCATCCTTTCTATTAAAAGCTACCCAAAGTACATTACCACTTCTTAGTAATCGGGAAACATCGTTACGTGCTTTCAATCCACTTCTCTCGATCTTCTAATGCAGGCTCTGCAATTAATTCAGAGTGAATCAATCGTTCACGGATGCCGTTTAACATGGCTTTCTCTTTTGGATTCATCTTAGTAACATCGTATTTTTTATGAACTACAGTATAGAGTTCAAAATCTCTTAATCGAAGAAAATAAGGAAGCGTTTTAAGCCATTCATAAGAGACATTTACTTCTTCATGGTAACCTTTCAAAAATGAACGTAAAAATGCTGTAGCAAAGCTTGATCGTTCTGTAAGAGACGCGGTTCCACATTTATGCCAAACCGCATAATAGACAGGAATGGCAATATCACTCACATAATAATGATACATGGCATCGTCGAAATCAAAGAGATGAATCGCATTTCCATCATAGTGAAAGTTACCGTGATGAACATCCGAGTGAATGAGTCCGAACGTTTTTCCAGTTTCATGAAACGTCTGTATTTCTTCAATTAGCCTTTTTCCTTCAACTATGATTTTGGCATCTTCGCTCTTGGAAAGGTAACGATCAAATTGAAGCAGGTCACCTTCATCCCACCTTTTTCGCTGGACTGAAACATGCTTTACCATTGAAATACGGTGCATTTTCCCAATCTCTTTTCCCCATGCCTCGAACAAAGGAGCATCGAATAACGAATCATTTACTTTGACTGCCTCACCAGGAACTTTCTCAAATAGACAAGCAAAGAAATATCCGTCCTCTAATGAGAATTCCTCCACCATTTTATCGTTTACTGAAGGATGGGATCGTGCTACGTGAACACTACCATTATATAATCGATCAATCCAGTCGAGTTCTGCTTTCACTTCTTCTAACGAGCGATGTGAGCTATGAGTAAAACGAAGAATCCAAGCCCTGTTCTTGTCTTTCACTTCAAACACATAGTTCTCAAAATCGCCTATCTTTTTTATCCGAGTCACCTGAATACCAAATCGCTTGCTCGCTTCATCGACAAGCGTTTGGGAGAACATTGCATCAATCCATGCTTCCATCTTCGCCACCTCCTTCTTTATAAAGTGATTTCGACTTTTTCTCTCCAAACTCCTTTTATACGGAAAAACGCCCCCAAACGTGGGAGCGTTACTTCCTATTCTGTTACTAGTTTTAGCGGAACTGGGATCGTTTCATCCACTTCATTTCCTTTAAGCACATCGACACCAGCTTGAACGGCGAGTGAACCAATTTCTTCAGGTTGCTGTGCAACAGTCGCTGATAGCTTCCCATCTTGAATACTATTAATCGCATCTTCATTTCCATCAAAACCAACAACGAGAATGTCTTTTCCAGAGCTTTGTATGGCTTGAAGAGCACCAAGTGCCATTTCATCATTGTGGGCAAACACAGCTTCAATATCTGGGTTCCCTTGAAGCAAATTTTCCATTGTATTCAATCCTTCTGTACGATCGAAGTTAGCCGTTTGCTTAGCAACAACATCAAGCTTCTCGTCAGCAATGTTATGGAATCCCTGACCACGTTCACGAGTAGCGGATGCGCCTGGTACACCTTCAAGCTCAGCTATTTTTGCCCCTTCTCCTAACTGCTCAACTAAAAACTCGCCAGCCATCTCTCCGCCTTTTTCATTATCCGAAGAAACAAGAGTGGCTACATCGCCTTTCTCGGCAGAGCGATCGAGTGTAACAACAGGAATACCCAGGCTATTCGCTGATTGAACAGCCGTCGAAATCGCTGCTGAATCAGTTGGATTAATCAATAAGACATCGACACCCTGCTGAATCAGATCTTCTACATCGCTAATTTGTTTTGCCGCATCATTTTGCGCATCTACGACAACAATGTCCATGCCTTTTTCTTTCGCTTCAGCTTCTACTCCATCTTTCATCGATACGAAAAAGGGATTATTTAACGTTGATACGGATAAACCGATTTTAATATCTTTTATGTCTGTTTCCTGACTCGGCTTTGCCCATTCAGGCGGCTGAAGCGAACACGCTCCAAGCACAAGCAATGACAAACTGAGCAGGAATGGCAATAACTTTTTCATAGTAATCCTCCTACGCTGCTTTTTTACGATCAATCAAGACAGCAATGATAATAACAACACCTTTGACAACCATCTGGAAGAAAGAAGATACACCAAGCAAATTTAAGCCGTTATTTAACGTACCAATAATTAGTGCACCGATTAATGTTCCAATAATTAAACCTCGACCTCCGGAAAGGCTTGTTCCGCCAAGCACGACTGCCGCGATTGCATCAAGCTCGTACGATGTCCCTGCAGTTGGTTGTGCTGAGTTCAGTCTCGACGTTAAAATCGCTCCTGCTAAAGCTGAAAGTAGTCCAGCTAGAGAATAAATCATCACTTTCATGCGATTCACTTTAATACCTGAGATAAGAGCAGCTTTCTCATTTCCACCGATGGCATACGTTTTTCGACCAAACGGTGTTTTATGCAAAATCACCCAGAGAACAGCGAATGATAGTAACATCGTGATCGCCGGCACTGGAATACCAAGGAAATAGCCTCTTCCGAAAAGCTGGAAAGCATAGCTATCGCCAAGCCCCGTAATCGGGTTCCCATCTGTATAGACGAGCGTTAATCCCCGGAATAAAGTCATCGTTGCAAGCGTCGCGATAAACGGAGCCATTTTTCCTTTCGTAATCAACAGTCCATTCACCATACCCATGACAGCTCCAAGCAATGAACCAATGAGTATTGCCAAAATCGGGTCAATTCCTGACACCATCATGCCAGCCATCAGTGCACTTGAGAGTGCTAAAATCGAACCAACCGATAAGTCAATTCCGCCTGTTAAAATAACAAATGTCATCCCGTAAGCGATAAGCGCATTGATTGCCACTTGTCGAAGTAAATTCAATAAATTAAGTGGTTCTAAAAAACTTGGATTTAAGATGGAAACGGTTGCAACAAGCACTAGTAAACCTAATAGTGGTCCTAGCTTTTGCATCACATTCCCAACATGATTTGTTTTCATCGCATTATTCATCTTCTTGACCTCCTGTTGCCAGCGTCATTATTTTCTCTTGCGTTGCTTCCTTCTTGGATACTTCTCCAGTCAGTTGACCTTCACGAAAAACAAGAATCCGATCACTCATACCAAGCACTTCCGGTAGTTCAGAGGAAACCATGATAATAGCAACCCCGCGATCCGTTAACTCATTCATTAACTGATAAATCTCACGCTTTGCTCCAACATCAACACCACGAGTAGGCTCATCTAAAATCAATACTTTAGGTCCGATTCCAATCCATTTAGCGATAACCACTTTTTGTTGATTACCTCCAGAAAGGTTTTTAGCACTTGTTCGAGCAGACTCTGTTTTAATCGTTAGCCTTTTAATGAGAAGCTCAACAAAGTCCAGCTCGCTTTTTTCATTGATTAAGCCTTTCGGAGCAAAGCTATAAAGACTCGGTAACGCGATATTATCTTTCAGTGAGAAATCGAGCACAAGTCCCTCTTCTTTTCGATCTTCTGTAATAAAACCAAGTCCTAGTTGAACTGCCTGAGAAGGATTTTTAATGACTACTTTTTTACCACTAATGAAAATATCGCCAGTGTATTTTCCATCCAGTCCAAAAATCGTCCGCATGACTTCAGTTCGACCAGCACCCATTAACCCCGAAACACCAACGATCTCACCGGACCTTACGGAGAAATTGACATTCTCAAACACGCCATTTCTACCGAGGCCTTTTACTTCTAACATCGTTTCACCAGGTTTTGGAGAACGTTCAGGAAAGCGATCAGTTAATTCTCGCCCAACCATTTTTCGAACGACTTCATCAAAATTCGTATCTGGTATCGCTTTTGTATCAACTGTTTTTCCATCTCGCATGACGGTAATGCTGTCACAGATTGTGAAGATCTCTTCCATACGATGGGAAATGTAGACAATGGAAACGCCGCTTTTCTTTAGTGAGCGAATCACCTGGAACAGCGTTTGAATCTCACGTTCCGTTAGTGCTGCTGTGGGCTCATCCATAATAATCACTTTCGCATCTGTCATTAATGCCTTTGCAATTTCAATCATCTGCTGCTCTCCAACGGAACATTTTCCTGCTTCCTGGTAAAGAGGAATGGAGATTGCTAGTTTATTAAACTGCTCATTCGCAATCGCTTTCATTTTTTTCGTATGAATAAGTCCAAAAGATGTAACCGGTTCCTTATTAATGAATAAATTCTCTAATACCGTTAATTCTGGCCAGATGTTCAGCTCTTGATGAATAAAAGCAACACCATTTTCTTCAGCTTCTTTCGGATTATCAAAAACCCTTTCTTTTCCATCGATCACAATTGTTCCATGATCTTTCTTATGAAGACCAGTTAGAATGTTCATGAGCGTTGACTTCCCCGCTCCATTCTCTCCCATAAGGGCATGAACTTCGGCATTTTGAATGTCGATATTCACGCCTTCAAGCACTTTGTTCGCTCCAAATGCTTTATGAATGTCTCTCATGCTAATTTGCATGCTGTTCACCTCGTTTAAAAGATTACTCCTGAATGAAGAATGCAATTGGCATATGGCGTCGTCTCACCTGTACGGATCACAACTTTCGCCTGCCTCGTTTGCTCTTTAAATGCTTCATGATCGACATAATTCCGTTCAGTTTCTTGAAGCTCCTGCTTTAGCCAATCATGTACCTTTTGGTTACCTTCAATTTCATTTGCAAGCGTCACACGTTCGACAACCATTTCATGAAGAAGTTCTCTCACAACATCACTAAACCCCGGCATTCCCGGTCGTAAGGCAAGATCAATTTTTTTCACTCCGTCAGGTACCGGGAGTCCAGCATCTGCGATAACAATCTGATCTGTATGACCGAGATCTGCAAGAATTTTTGAAATATGACTATTTAAGATTCCTCTTTTTTTCATTGTGACAGCATCCTTTCCACTTCTTCGCGTGTCGGCATGCCACCCTGTGCCCCAAAACCAGTAACAGAAAGAGAAGCTGCCCGATTACCAAATCTGATGCTTTCCGCTAGCGTTTTTCCTTCCGCAATCGCTGTACCAAATGCAGCGTTAAACGTATCACCTGCTCCTGTTGTATCAACGGCTTCTACTTTAAAGGAGGGAATCAACACTTCTTCCTGTCCATTATAATAACGTACGCCTGCTGCGCCTTCCGTAATAAATACTTTTTCAGGATACATTCTTAATGACTCATTCATTGCTTGCCCACTAAATAGAACGTCTGCCTCATGTTCATTAGGTGTCATATACGTAGCTAAATCAATTACCTGCTGTGAGATGGGTCTTGCAGGCGCTGGGTTAAGTAACAACGGCACATTCACTTTCTGACATAACTCAGCTACAAACGCTACCGTTTCTTCCGGTATTTCTTGCTGAATCATGACCAGGTCGCAACTTTCAATGAGCTCAGCCTTCTTATTAATGTAAGAAGGCGTAATGTAATCATTCGCTCCTTTAACAACCACAATACTGTTATCGCCCTCTGCAAGAATGATGTGAGCCGTTCCACTTTCAACACCTGTAACCGGTTCCACATGGTCGGTTTTAACACCATTGTTTTTAAAATTTCTTAAGATGGCATCGCCGTGATGGTCGTCACCGACACAGCCAATCATATGCACTTCTGCACCAAGCCGTGCAGCTGCAACAGCTTGATTTGCCCCTTTGCCGCCAGGAACGGTTTTAAATGATTCTCCTAATACCGTTTCTCCTGCTCCTGGACGTTTCTTGGAAGTTACTACAAGATCCATTGAGGAACTTCCGATAACAGCTATTTTCGCTTTACGCATTTGGATCAACCTTTCTTGTCGTATTTCGTTCAATTAGCGTAACTGGCAATTGAATCGTTTGATCAATTTCCTTTTCTTTTCGAATCATGCGAATGAGTAACTTTGCTGCTTCCTTCCCCATTTCATAAGCGGGTTGCCTGATCGTTGATAAAGAAGGATAGGACAAACTACTAAACGGAATATCATCGTAACCAATCAGCTGTAAGTCCTCCGGAATCCTTCTGCCAAGACGAAGTGCCTCATGTAAAATGGCAATTGCTACAATATCGTTACTTGCAATCACTCCGTCTGTATCAGGATGCTTTGCAAACAGCTCTTCAGCCCATGTACGTGCATCATCAAACGCATAAGACGAAGTCGAGAGAACCGAAAAATCAACTTCAGCTTCACTTAATTCAGCGAGTGCTCCTTGAAATCGATCCATAGCTGGCTTTACATGCCCAGGTCCTTTAATCAGTGTAATTCTTTTTGACCCTCTCTCAACTAACGCTTTCGCTGCAAGTCGTCCTCCTTCGATTCCATCAGCATAAACAGAAGGATGTTGTTTTGACACACGATCTAGAAAGACAACGGGCAAATCAAGATTTGTATAATTCTCGTTATCTGTATTATTTGTTGCTGAAATAAGGCCAACAACTTGATTTTGTAAAAAGGTTTGAATGTACTCTAACTCTTTCGTTGCCTCTTCATCACTGTTTCCAAGTAACAACCTGAATCCAGCTCGATTGACTTCATCCTCAATCCCACGTGCTAACTGAGGAAAAAAGGGGTTCGTAATGTCAGGAAGAAGCAGTCCAATTAACCTTGATTCTCGCTTATAGAGTGAGCGCGCTACTTCATTTGGACTGTAGTTCAAACTTTCGATCGCACCCATCACGCGTTTTCTCGTTTCGGCTCCTACATAACCATTATCATTTAAAACACGAGAAACGGTCGCAACAGATACTCCCGCTTGTTCTGCTACATCTCGAATTGTAGCCATCTGCTTCACTCCTTCGTCATCATGTAACCGGTTACATACAATTTACCACACCACTGAATGCGTTTGCAAGTTTTTTTCTTACTTCGCCTGACACGTTGGACAAAAATACAATCTCCTTGATCCAGCTTTCACTTTTTGAATTTCTGTTCCATCGATTCGGCAAGCTTCCCCTTCTCGGTTAAAAACCCAATGTCTATATTGGAGGCGTTTTTGTCCTTTCTCCTTCAACTTCATCGCTAACTCAAGATCATTTGTAATCCCGTTATGTTCATAGGATTGGTGTACGAGCTTCACGGTAGCTTCAGCCGCTTTCGTTAACTGCCGCTCCGAGCAATCAATTGGACGTAAATCCGGATGAATACCTGCTAGAAAGAGAATTTCACTTCTTAAATAGTTGCCAATACCACCAATAAATGACTGATCTAGTAAAAGAGAAGTCCACTTTTTCTTATGGAAGGCTTTTGATTCAAAGCGCTCCTTCAATTGTTCCGCACTTACTTCTTCACTCAGTAAATCAGGTCCTACTTTCGCAATAAACGGGTGGAGAGGCACTTCTTCATCACGAAGCACTTCAATATCTGATGCGCTATATAGAAGGGCAGACTTCTTCTCATTATGAAGGGCTAGACGTAGCTGACGATTTGTTTTCGGATAATTGTAGGCGTTCCGTATCACCCATTTCCCATAAAGCTGATTATGCGAGTAGATGGTATATCCATTATCAAATCGAATCAGCATCGCCTTTCCTTTCGTATCTACCCTCTTTACCTGTGCACCGCTTAAGAGAGATTCATATCCTTTTAGCTGTTCAAAAGCAAAGAAAACGTCCATTACGTGTCCTTTTTGTAATGCTTTCTCTACCTGGTCTGCAGCTCTTCTAATTTCAGGACCTTCAGGCATTATCTATGACCTTCTTTCTTCATTGTTAGATGATCGTTTTGTTGCGTATATCAACGAAAAATGATGCTAGTAATTTAGGAAGGATTTTCCCTAATTTTATGTGAATGAAACGAACGAAGGGGCTCTGCAGTGCAGAGCCCCTTCGTTCAAAACTTTTTTGTTATCCACCGATTGTCTTTCGAATCCCCAGTACCTTTTCAAGTTCTGATTTCTTTTGATTTTCAACAAGAATATAGAGGACATCGTTCACTTTTATTTTCGTATCTCCAGAAGGTGCGATCAATTCATCTCGGCGAATAATTGCACTAACGAGCACTTTATCTGGAAATGATATATCGGATAACTCTTTTCCAATTAATTTAGAAGATGGCCTAATGGTATAAGGAATCATCTCGGCGTTAACCGTTGTTGATGATACGAGTTCTAATGAATGAGAAGGCACATGAACTTCAGGGCCAGTTAGCCCTAATTTTTTCCCTATAAGAGGAATAGTAGCTCCTTGTACAAGTGCAGAAGTGAGGACAATAAAGAAAATAAGGTTAAAGAAAAGCTGGCTATTTTCTAGTCCTTCTAACAGCGGGAAAGTCGCTAACACAATTGGCACGGCGCCTCGTAATCCGGCCCAAGAAAGAAAGGTTTTTTCTTTAAGTGTGAACTTAAACGGGATACTTGAAAGAAAAACAGCAATTGGACGAGCGATCACAATCAAAATAAACGAGAGAGCTAGCCCTTTTAATACAATCCAGGTTGAGAATAGTTCAGAAGGATTAACAAGGAGGCCTAGCATAATAAACATTAAGATTTGCATCATCCAAGCAATTCCATCATGGAAGCGGAAAATCGTTTGGCCATATGGAAGACTTTTCGTATTACCAAGTACAAGGGCTGCAGCATACACGGCAAGCAGTCCGCTTGCGTTGACCAAATCAGTTGCGCTATATGTAATTAAGGCAATCGCAATTGAAAAAACAGGGTATAACCCGTTTGAACCTAACTCGATATTCTTCATCGCCCATGAGGCCGCATATCCAAGCAAGACACCTAGGAGTAGTCCAGCGCCCATTTGCCAGAAGAACGACAGGATTACGGATGCACCAAAGGCAGTCTCGCCAATGGCGAGCTGTAATAAAGTAAGCGTTAAAAACATAGCCATTGGGTCATTCGAGCCTGATTCTGCTTCAAGGGTCGATTGCAACTTCCGCTTAATGTTCTTCCCTTTCAACACGGCAAAGACCGCTGCTGCATCTGTTGACCCTACAATCGCACCTAAGAGTAGCGCTTCATTCCAAGTCACATCTAAAATCATTTTGGCAGTAATACCAACTAATCCAGAAGTAATAAGAACGCCCACTGTTGCGAGAGACAATGAAATAGGAAGAACAGCTTTGGTGCGGCGCCATTCTGTTTGTAAGCCACCATCAAACAAGATTAACACGAGAGCTAAAATACCAAGTGACTGTGTAAGTGAAGCATTATCAAAATAAATATATCCGAGTCCATCGCTTCCTGTAATCATACCCACGATAATAAACAAGACAAGTGCCGGGACACCTAACCGGGAAGAAAATTTGGCCATCAGGACACCACCAATTAAAAAGATGGCGCTGAATAATATTACTGCATTCGTCTCCATTGATCTTCCTCCCTTCTATAAATGTACATCAATCTTCAGTTTCGGAATTTGCTCAGAATTTATACCGATATATTTTAATGTTTCACTTCTCGTCGCATGTCCATAAATTTTTTGAATGAGTGACACGGCTACTCCCTGCTGAAACGCATGATAACCAAACGTTTTTCTTAAACTATGAAAGCTGATTGGGTGCTCAAGTCCGGCATCTTTTCCTGCTTGAGATAAGATGCGATGAACCTGCTGTCTTGTAATTGGATGAGTAGGGTCTTTTTTCGTATGAAAAAGGTAAAAGTTATCATTTGAGGGATGCTCATTCACATAAAGCGTAAGAGCGCGTTTCACTTCTGAATTGAGGTAGATATCTGTTGTTTCAGTAGTAGACGATTCAAGGAATTCATTAAAAGATTCATTCTTTATCACATGATTAAGAGTCAGATGCAAAAGAGGAGTTAAACGCAAGCCTGTATTAATACTGAAAATAAACAGCAAATAGTCTCGTTTCGATCGCTTTAATAAGGCTCTTTTTAACACCTCAATCTGCTTCGTACTTTGAATGGCTCCGACAGAATTCACTCTTATCACGTCCTTTATGTGACTCAATTATATCATAGCCTAGGTTATGTCACTATCGATATGCTTTGATACGAAAAGGCTATTCTATGAAAAAAGGATTTCTAGGCTTTTTCGTAGTATAATTAATTAAGGAAGAAATCGAATATAGGAGGGCCATCAATGGATCTAACGAATTGGTTTGATAGGGGCATGTCCATGCAACAATACATTCATAGTATGGACGAACATCGAGATGATTTATTAACCATTTATAATCATGTTACTCTCGAAAAAGATGACCTTGAATTTCTTCATTCTCTTCAATCAGAAAAGCTCCGTGCTCTTGTCATCACAGCTGACTGGTGCGGTGATGCAATGGTTAACCTCCCTATTTTTATGCGAATGGCTGATGAAGCCTTAATCGAAAGTGCCTATTTTATTCGTGACAATCACCTTGAACTGATGGATCAATACTTAACAAATGGAACGGCGAGATCGATTCCAATTATTGTATTGGTTGATTCAGAAGGACGTGAAGTTGGAAAGTGGGGGCCTCGTGCTCCAGAAGTGCAAGCGTATGTTGATCGAGCAAAACAGTCGCTTCCTCCAAAGGGAGATCCAAACTTTAAGAAGGCGTTCCTCTCATTTATTAGTGAAACCACTGAACGATTTACAACGGATCATGACATGTGGAAGCACATCAAGGACGACATGCTAGCTATGCTAAGTCAAGCGGTTACCGTTACAAAATAATGTACAAAGTCCGGCACAAATGCCGGGCTTTTTTAGATTAATGATAAAACACTTCCTATGATTCACGAATGTTGACAGTTAACAACAGTCGGATTAGACTTGAGTGTATAGATTTTTCCTAAAGGCAAAAAATATGATGATAGGAAAATATAGATAGATTCTTAGAAGGAGAGTTTACTCATGGGTGATTGGATTGTTGGATTAAGCCCTGTCTCACAGGCATTCCTTTTTACGATGTTTACATGGGGCGCCACTGCACTTGGGGCATCATTTGTGTTCTTTACAAGAACTGTTAATCAAAAAGTCTTTGATGGCATGCTTGCATTTGCGGGAGGCGTTATGATTGCAGCAAGCTTTTGGTCCCTACTTAGCCCTGGGATAGAGATGGCTGAACAACAGGGAGTACCTGGATATATCCCAGCAGTTGTTGGATTTCTATTAGGAGGATTTTTCCTTCTTCTCGTTGATCGTATCTTGCCACATATTAATGAAGATTTGTATTTTAAAGACATTAAAGATAAAAAAGCAAAACACCGTACCGCAATGCTTGTTTTCTCCATTACGATGCACAACATTCCTGAAGGTCTTGCTATTGGTGTCGCATTCGGTGCTGTAGCCGCAGAGTTTTCGAGCTCAACACTTGCCGGTGCGATTGCACTTGCGATCGGAATTGGCATTCAAAACATTCCTGAAGGTACCGCTGTCTCTGTACCACTTCGAGGTGACGGTATGTCTAAAGCGAAAAGCTTTTTCTACGGACAGCTATCAGGAGTTGTTGAGCCTATTTCAGCTGTTGTTGGGGCGCTTGCTGTTATTTACATTCAGCCCCTTTTACCGTATGCCCTGAGCTTTGCTGCTGGTGCGATGATTTTTGTAGTAGCAAAAGAAATCATTCCTGGTTCTCAAGAGAAAGGGAATGTTCAAATTGCTTCCATGTCACTTATGATTGGTTTTTCCGTCATGATGGTTCTCGATGTAGCACTTGGTTAAACCTCAAAAAGGCGCGTTCCCCCCCGGGCGACGCGCCTTTTTCTTTTTATACAAGATTGAGTTTAAAATGCATAGCGAAAGAGCCCATAATAAAGTGGTAGGAGCATCAAAATCGAGAATACGACTGTTGTAGCTTTCACCGTTTTCTCACTCCATCCCTCAATCGCTTCATCACTTTGGTCGATATAAATCACAAATAGTAGATCCCACACGATTCCGACGACGAAAACAATTTTCCATAGTAGAGCTGGTCCGATACTTATACTCGTTACATATCCAAATAAACCAGTCCATGTCATACATGAGACGATAAAATCAACTTTCATTGGTATTGTTTTATATTTCCCTTTTAATAAAAACCCTATCGCTGGCGCTCCTAGTATTCCAAGATAAGTAATCCATAATATATCTGACATTCTCAATCCTCTTTCTTTCACAACTTCGTGAAATTAACTCTATCTCACTATTTTTCAAGCACACCTTTACTAATAGTCTACAAGAATAAGAGACAAGATAGATACATGAAAAAAACTTTTCTATTGAATAACTTGTTAAGAAGATTGTTTTTGTCGACGTTCTTTCTTCTCTTTCGTTGCTTCGGCTACTTTTTTCAATAATGTTTGCTCTCGCTTCCTATTTGCTACTCTTACTTCTTTTCGTAGCGATTTAAAAAGGTTCACGCACATGATGAGTAAGATCACCGTAAACGGTAAAGCTGCCACAAGTGAAGCCGTCTGAAGCCCCTGTAGCCCGCTACTAATAATTAATACCGCAGTAATGGCGGCAATCAAGGTGCCCCATACAAGCTTTGAGAAAAGAGAAGGATTTAAGTCACCATCTGAAGTCATCATCCCGAGAACAAAGGTAGCTGAATCAGCGGAAGTAACAAGAAAGACACAGATTAGAAACAGTGACAAGATGGATAGCACCTGAGTGAGCGGAAATTGCTCTAATGTCACAAATAAAGCACTGGTTACATCGTTATTTACAGCGTCTGCAATGGCTGTCCCTTGAAAAAGGTCGAGATGAAAAGCAGCTCCACCAAATACGGCTATCCACACCATGGCAATGAATGGAGGAACAATCAATACGCCAAAAATCATTTCACGAATGGTTCGTCCTTTTGAAACTCGGGCAACGAAAGCGCCAATAAAGGGTGACCAAGCAATGACCCATGCCCAATAGAAGACGGTCCATTCTTTCACCCATGATCCGCCTTGATAAGGAGTCATAAAGAAGCTCATTTCAATAAACTTCTGAATGTAACCTCCGAGTGCAAGCGTAAAGCTTTCAAGAATAAATACTGTTGGACCAAGGAAAAGAATAAACAGCATCAGTAGAAGAGCAAGGGCAAGGTTTAAATTACTCAAATACTTGATGCCTTTGTTAAGTCCCGTAGTAGATGAAGCCATATATAAAAGAAAGAGAATAGCAGTAATACCGATTTGGACCATACCATTTTGAGGAAGTCCATACATATAATCTAAACCGCCGTTAATTTGCAAGATGCCAAAGCCAAGCGATGTGGCTACACCCATTACGGTTGCAATAACAGCAAGGATATTAATCACTTTTTTCCATGATGATTTTTTATTCGCATTCGAGCCACTCGAAATCGTTTCACTGATCAAACTTCTGCGACCTTTCCGATACTGGAAATATGCCATCACAAGACCGACAATTGTAAATACAGACCACTGGTGAATGCCCCAATGGAAAAATGAATATCGCATCGCAAGCTTTGCTGCTTGCTCCGTCTCACCTTCAACCCCAAAACCAGTTGGAGGGTTTGCGAAATGCGTCATGGGCTCTGCGATCCCCCAGAAAACAAGACCAACACCAAAACCAGCACTAAACAACATGCCAATCCATGTAAAAAAGGGATATTCTGGTTTCTCCTCATCATCACCTAAGCGAATTTTTCCATACTTACTAATCGCAAGATAGAAACAAAACAACACAAAAAAGATTACGGCTAATAAATAGAACCAGCCAAACGCATTTGTTGTAAAAGAATAGACTAAACTTGCAACAGATGAAAAGGATTGAGGAACAAGAGCTCCCCATATCACGAGCACTAATATGACTAAGCCCGATATCCAAAATACTGAATTTCCTTTTTGATTTTTCTTTTCTTTCATACACTTCTCCTTTCAGATTGAAAGTCATATTTCATCCGCTTTCAATCAATATTAATCCATTTTTCTATGTCTATCTTGTACCCAACTAGCTATGAAACTAACCAACTTTTCCCTTTTATCCGCTTCACAAGAAAAAAGCCTACTTTTATCACCTAAGCAGGCTCGTTCATTTGCTGGACGTTTACATTACAGCTCTAAATGGATATGGCGTTTTGGAAGTGTTGGACGTTCGATTTTAAAATCGGCATCTCCAAATTCCATCGATTCAAGAATTTGTTCTTCTGAAAACCCAGTCATTTGAGATATTCTCCGAACATCTACTTTCTTCTTAGACAAGCGCTTGGAATGTTCAATTGCCATTTTTGTTTGGTGTTGCACCACCGAGTATCGGTGCGTACAACTTCCGATCGATTGTTTCAAAGCTCCATACCCCTTCCGTTATTGAATAACCCAGAGAAATCTCAGGGGGTTCGATATGGTCCTGTTACCCTCTCATTTATAAACTAAACTGGGTCTTATGGCCGACGCTTGCACATTTTTTATCTAGCCTATTTTTAATATTGATTTATCTCGGTACTTGAATGCATCATTAAAAAGGACTTCCTCTTACAATCTCATTAACAAAATTTAGTCTAAATCGTTTGCTAGAAGGTGAGAAGATTTGCTATGGTAATGTTCTGACTAAAAAGGGGGAAATACTAGATGAAGTTAAAGCAGACGCTTTTATTGCTAGTCTTAATTGGAGTACTAGCAGCATGTGGTAACAATAATGCGAAAGAAGAGGAACAAACAACATGGGGAGATATCCAGGATAAGGGAACAATTGAAGTGGCGACATCTGGCACCCTGTACCCAACTTCTTATCACGAGCAAGAAACGAATGACTTAACAGGTTTCGACGTTGAAATCGTGAAAGAAATGGCTAACCGTCTGGATTTAAAAGTTGAATTTGTTGAAATGGGCTTTGATGGAATGTTGACGGCTGTACAAACTGGAAAAGTTGACATGGCCGCTAACGATATTGGTATTACAGAAGAGCGTAAAGAAAAATTCGCCCTGTCTACCCCATACAAACATTCTTACGGAACAGCGATCGTACGCGCTGATGACCTTTCTGGGATTGACTCAATCAACGATTTGGAAGGAAAAAAAGCAGCTGGTGCAGCGACAACAAACTTTATGAAACTTGCAAAAGAAAAAGGCGCTGAAGAAGTCATCTACGATAACGCTACAAATGAACAGTACCTTCGTGACGTTGATAACGGAAGAACGGATGTTATTTTAAATGATGTCTATTTGCAACGATTGGCTCTAGCAGCCTTCCCAGAACTTAACCTTACCATTCACCCTGATATTCAGTACATGCCGAGTGAAGGTGGACTATTGATGAATAAAGAAAACGAAGAACTCATTTCAAAGGTTAATGGCGTTATTGAAGAAATGCTCGAAGACGGCACAATCCGCGACCTCTCAAAGACATTCTTTAACGATGCAGATGTAACAGAACTTCCGGAAGATATTGAATTTCAGAAATAACTTAACCGCTCTTTTCTTCGTTTAAGACTTTTGATGAAAAAAGCCGTTCTCCTAATATTAGGAGAACGGCTTTTAGCTATTAAACAGCTTTTGCGTTAATTTCTACGTCAATATTGCCTCGTGTTGCCTTAGAGTAAGGACATACTTTGTGAGCTTCTTCTGCTAACATTTCAGCGTCTTCCTGGCTAACACCTTTAATTTCTACGGTAAGGGCTACGCCAATTTTGAAGCCATTATCTGCTTCATCTTTCAACAAGCTAACGTCTGCTGTGATTTTCGAATCAATGTCCATTTTTTTCTTCGATGCCACAAGGTTTAATGCACCATCATAGCAAGCGGCATAAGCAGCAGCAAACAGTTGCTCAGGGTTTGAGCCTGTTTCGCTTGATTTTTCTGTTGGCATAACAAGATTTAAGTCAATTAAACCATCCGAAGATTTAACTTGTCCATTACGTCCGCCTTCTGCAGTTGCTTGTGAAGTAAACATTACATTACTCATTGAATATCAGCTCCTTCTAATTTGCATACAACTGAAATGTCCCCTTTTTTTACCTGTTTTAAACATACATAGTACCAATGAATGTTTTTTTCAAATACAGATTGAATTTTCCTTTTAATAAGCGTATTATAAATTATAGAACGTTTGTTCTCATTTTAGAGGGGGAGATATTTTTGCAAGCAACTGCACTTCTCATTATCGATGTTCAAAACCGTATGTTTCAACGCGGAGCATCCGTCTATCATGATGCAAAACTTTTATATAATCTAAAAAAACTGATCGCATCTGCTAAATCGAAACACATGCCCATCTTCTACATTCAACACGAGTCCAAAGGACTAGATCTAAAGCGGCATAGCGAAAACTGGAAGCTTCATCCTTTTCTAACTGTTGAAAAAGACGATCTCGTGATTCAGAAAACGACACCCGATTCCTTTTACGAAACAACTCTTGAAAAACAACTACATGACAAAGGGATCAAAAACTTACTCATCGCCGGCATTCAAACAGAAATTTGTATCGATACAACATGCCGAAGTGCCCACTATAAAGGCTTTTTTACACATTTAATTGAAGATGCACATAGTACCTGGGATACGCCGATTTTAAAGGCTTCACAAATGATTCAACATCATAATCATACGCTTCAATGGTTTGCAAACACCATCTCAACTGATCAATTTGTAGACAGGCTTCGCTAGGTTCAATGTTGATTAGTTTTGTTTCTATTAGCATTCCATTTCTCTACAACGGATAAAAGGTCGATCAACGAATAGACGTAGTCTTCCCCTGTCTCTACGATTTCCTTATCTCGTTTTTTCCATATCGCTTTCATCCCTACGTCTTTCGCACCTTTTATGTCGTTGATGAGATGATCTCCTACAAAAACTGCTTCATGAGCTTCTAAACCGATACGTTCAAGTGCTCGTTGAAATATCGTACTCTCTGGTTTTTTCACTCCTTCTTGCTCCGAAATAACAATCGTATTAAAATATGCTTCAATTCCAAGAGCACGAATATTGCTTAATTGAAATGCCGTTCTTCCATTTGTGATGATACCAAGTTTGTAGCCGCGTTTTTTCAACTCCTTAAGCATTTCTAGCATGCCCGGAAAAGGTTGACAATGCTGTTTAAAATGAAGAAGATAATCATCTAAAAGCTCTACAGAAGATAACGGTAATTTATATTCATCTACTAACTTCTCATAAACACGATCTTTCCACGTGTATCCGTTGTTATCAAGTTCAATGAAACGAGAGCAATATTTACCTTCTTCTACTCCTGCCAAATAAGGTTGATATCGTTTATATTGATCGCGAATAAATGATTCTACCGATTTTTTTCGATTTAAAAGTGTTTCATCAAGGTCAAAGAGAATTCCTTTTATCATCATTCTTACTTCCTTTCATTTTCAACTCAACTTCTCTCTACATCATTTCTGCTCAACATTGTGTACTTCCTTCCAAAACAAAAGATCGTGAGTCAGACTCACGATCTCCAAGAAGGCATTTTAATTTTGTTGCAAATCTTCGTCGTTCACCTTTTCATGGCTTGAATTCTCTTCATCTACAAGCTCTTCGTTCGGTTTAGGTTCTTTTATGTCTTTTGTTAGAACTTCCTTATTCCCATTCGCCTCACCTTTCCTTTCTTCTTTTACCGCTTCATCCTCTTGTTTTAGCTCCTCTTTCTGAAGAAGTTCTTTGTCTTTGTCTTTGTCTTTGTCTTTGTCATTTTCTTTTTCTTCTTTGTCCTCTGCTTTTTCATTTTTTGAATCTTTCATTGTAAAGTGCCAAATATCAGAGGTTGTTTTTCCACCAAACTGATCAGAAGCAGTCGCATACCAGAAATACGTTTCACCTTTAGTAAGCTTCTTCCATTTTGCTTCAGCAGTGGCTCCACTTTTCACCCCGGTGTCTAAACCGATCTTTTCGTCAGTATATACATTTACTTCAAAATAATCAGTCGCAACACGTTTCTCTTGTGGCTCTAGATTAAGGTCAATCGTAAATTCATCTTTACCTGGGTATTGATCATTGTCATAGAAATTGTAGTCATCTAGATAAGGAGAGTACGTGTTCATATAGATCCTATTGTTCGCAACATCTACATGTAGCAATCGTAAATAGCCTTGCCCACCTTCTGGTCCGCCCTGGTAATCTGCAAGAATTTGATACACGTTGCGATCTGCTGTGCCATCACCATCATCGTCAATTTCATCCACTAATAGCTCACTATCGTGATAATGGCCAGATAGAGTTGCAACGACGTTCTTATTTGGAACAACAACTTTTTCATAGATTTCATCCGCAAGTGGGCTTCGATTTCCTGAAACAAGCAAATATTCATGGAAAGATAGAATCGCCATTCGATCAGGGTACTGAGCTAAAACAGCATTCATCCAATCAATTTCTTCTTGCTCAATTCCCCAGCCCATATAAAGCATAATGTAGTCATTGCCGTTCTCTGAGATAAGATCGTAATGTCCCTTGTTATCTTGATAAGACTCCCCATAATAATCTCGATCTGTAAAACGCGCTTCACCGAAATACTTCGAAAAGGCAGTATAGTCACCGGTTTTATTATCAACATCATGATTGCCTGCCAGGACACCGTAACGAATACCTGCATCATCAAGCACGTTCATACTAGAATCTGCATTATTCCACTGGTAGACTTTATCGGCTTCATCAACTAAATCTCCGGTATGGAAAACGTATTTAATTTTCATCTCTTCTTGCTGATCTTTAATCCACTCGGTTTGCTGTTGATAAATATATGGATAGCTCTCAGAATAATATTGCGTATCGCTCATCCACACAAATGTGTAATCATACTGATCGCGGTTTTCAGGAATTTCATCTTGAACAAGAATGGTCACCATTTGATCTTTCACATAACTTTTCGCGGTGACAGACCCTTCAAGAGTAAAATCTCCCTCAGGTGCGATTTGTTGCACAACCATATCCCAGTTAGAAGTATTATGGTTCCAGGCATACATCGATACTTTTCTTCCCTCTAATGATTTCCCTTTCCAATTAAGAGCGATACGATCGCTATCCTGTACAGACTCATCTACCTCAATATCAAAACGATGATAAGGGAATTGTGTTGTTGAATCAGTGATCATATACTGCTGATCTTCTATAGAAACCAGCTGTACCTCGTTATCTGCAAATGCTTTTTCCCCTTCAGGTTTAAACATACCAGGTGGTTCTGTATCAACCGTATTCGCATGAACACTTACATTTTTATCTCTAGCTGTATACTGATACCCTTTATAGAACCCAACATCCAGATCATCTTTAGTCGGATCTTTCACAAGTACACTTAACTTTGGATTTCCAGTAACGTTTCCTTCCCCATTTTCAGGTGAGATTACTTCAGGTTTTTCAGGCTGTTCTTCTACCACTGTAAATGAAACCTCTTCTTCCGCTTTGTTTCCAGCTACATCATATCCTGTAAATACCGCGACATGCTCACCAGCTTCAAGCTCGACAGAGGATGTGGCGAAAGGTAATTGAATGTTTTCGTCATCAAGTGTTGCGGTTAGCTCTTCCATACCTGATGTTTTATCAACAAGCTTTGCATCAATGGTAAACTTCCCTTTATATTCCTTTGTTTCAATCGTCGGCAGGATCGTTGGAGCTGTATTATCAACGAGGACTGTTTTCTCCATGCTACCTTTATTTGTATCGCTAACCTGAATTGTATGAAGACCGTCAGTCGCCTTTCTTGTATCCCATTGATAAGCAAGAGAAGAAAAGAGGTCTTCTGAAAGAGTAAAGTTAAAATCGACAACCGGAGCAGCTCCGCCCCCATCTCCAATCGTTAATTCCTGCTCTACATCCATATATTTCTCATCTTGAATAATCGTTCCATCACCCATGACAAGGCGGATATTTTTCACGTAAAAATCATCACGATTTTCTTCTGAATTGTCATCAAATGGTGATACTTTCGTTCCAGAACGAATGCTAATGGTGTTTTGGTTTCCTTGTTTCAGCTGATTGGATTCAATCGGAACAGATAGCGTCATGTAGCGATTGATTGTATCATCGAAAATGAAAAGCGCTTCTTCTCCCATCGTCACGCCATTTTGGAAAAAGAGATTCGTTTTCTTCGCATCGAATGCAAAAAATGCTTCGTTTTCTAGTGCTTTAAACGTGTTTGTTGGCTCTTTCCCATCAATTTTGAGAAGGAGATCATCTGCAGTTGCTCCATCTGCCGCACCTTTAATGATGGCCTCTCCAGAGAGAACATCTCCATCTTCTACATTCAATCGAACAGGATTATTAACCGGTTGTTCGATCTCAATCTTCTTTACATCACTTTTGATGCGGTTAGTCCCATCAGACACTTCCGTGTAATACTCAATTCCTTTTCTACCGATCAAATCTGGTGAGTATATGGTGTGATGGTAGAACGTATCATCAAAATCCTCCTTTAAATATACTTTGCGGAAGTTCTCTTCACTTTCATGCTTATAGAAAAGCGCTACTGTCTTAATGAGATGATTATCCTCTGCATCAAAAATCAGCTCGATATTTTCCGTTTGCTTCACTTCCCCAAAATCATGTAGTGCTTCAATAGTAGGTGGTTCGCTATCTTCTTCTACTTCAATTAAATCAGCTGGTACCTGACTTGGTAAAACATCACCGGGAGAAGCTGGCTCAGTCGCACTGCTGATTTTCTTAAGAATTTGAGTACCGTCTGTTGGATACGTATAAAGAATACCTTTGTTTGCAGCGGTATCATCAATACCGACCTGATCGTTGTAATTACCAATCGAAATCTCTTTCCCTGTATTAGTTGCAACAAGAATTCCTCGATTACTGCTATTCGACATCCCATTTGACTCTACTTTTACAATGGATTCATTTTCAACTAGCTCTGATCCGTAATTCTTGTTAAAATCAGCAATCGTTTCATTTTGATTTGCTGAATTGATAATCCAAAAAACCATCGACTGACCTGAAGAAATGGTGATATCTTCTTTTTGAGCTGCCCAAATTAAATCCGCTTCAGGCCCATCCATCGGGTAACGATATTGAATTTTATAGTCCTGAAAATTAATTGCTTGATTCGTCGTATTGTAAACTTCAATAAATTCATAACCATCCGCTCCGTTAACATTCGTTGAATCAGGAACAACTTCCGTAACGAGTAACTCTGGCAATTTAGTTGGATCAATTTCCTGGCGATCAACGTTAATTTGATATTCTTCAGAAGTAACCGCGTGCTTGCCATCATTCGCTTCAATCGTATAGAAAATCGTATTAGACCAAAGCTTTTTAGATGGAATGACGGCTGTGTACACATCTCCCTCTTCAAGCTCCATAGGAATGGAGACTGGTTCCATCTCCTCATCCTGACGATAGAATAATACGGCAGATTGCACGCCAGTATCGTCTTTTATTTCCGCGGAAATTGTCAGATCTTGATTTTCAATAGGTGTGGGAACTTCATGATTGATTACCGGTGGCTTGTTTTTTAAAGCTTCTTCTATCTTGACTGTGAACGGCTCACCTGCGTGAATTGGATGATTTTTTGTATATTTAGCCGTTTCTACCTTTATGTAGTATGTCATTTCCTTTGAAAAGGCAAAATCTTCTTTCGAAATCGTTCCTTCGTAAACACCTCCGAAAGGTTCTGAAGGATCTTCCACTTTCTCCATTTGAATTTCAACAGGCTGCTCTAATTGAGCAGGCTGATAAACAATCGAAACTTGTTGTAATTCAGTTTCAGCCGTTATGCCAGCTGTGATTTTCATATCTTCGTTCGCACTTTGGGTCGCAAGTCCATCATGAGTAATGGCAACATTCGATAATGGTTGAGGACTGAGGGGAACTTGGGATTCCTCGACAACTCCTGGAGTTGGTGCTTGTTTTGTTTGATAAACGACCATCTCTTTATCACCAGTGGGATATTGATAATGAACGCTTAAATCCTCTGCAGCCTCATCACCAGCATAAGCTGCACGAAGCATTTCATTTCCTTCTCGATCTAGGATAACAACCCCTCGATTACCTCCGTTTGAAAAACCACTAAATTCTTCTCCACCAAGACTAATCACATGATCTTGAAGGTCGGTCACTCCATAGTGATTTTCAAAGTCAACAATCGTTTTGCCGCTTTTGTTATACCATAACACCTTTGTTTCGCCTGGATCGATGACGGCTGGTTCGACTGTGATTTGTTTATCTTCAGCACTGCCATCTGTATAACGATAAAGGAATCCATAATCATTTACATAGAGTGGCTGATTGGTATTGTTGTAAAGCTCCACATACTCATAATCTTCCGCTCCTTTAATATTCGGTGATATTTCTGTAATAAGAAGCGGATAGAACCCAACTTCCTCTGCTTGTGCTGAGTTTTCAATGATAGTTGAAAACATCATCGAAAGTAACATACATCCAATCATTCCTACATTGACCAGTTTAAAACCTTTATTCCTTTTCATCTCATCCCCCTAATTCGTTCATAGTGGACCCCCACTCTTATAGTAGAGTTAAACTATTAATGCTTTATTTTCGAATTGTAAAATTAGGATAAATTTTCCGAATCTATTTACTTTTACACTTCCTTATGTAAAATTGACTATTAGTATCCAAGAGGAGGAGTATGTCAATTGATTAGAAGATTAACTGAAGAAGACCATTACCAATGCCTTTCCTTGCTAACTCCGCATGCAGCAGAAAATTTATTTATATTAGGAGACATTGAAGCGTATGGGTATGATCAACCATTCCAAAAGCTGTGGGGAGATTTCTCTGAGGACGGGACATTACGAGCTGTTCTATTAAAATATGAAAGAAACTATATCCCCTTTGCTCCTGCAGAATTTGATGCAGAAGGATTTGCAAAGGTGATTTCAAGTGGATACAGCCTTCCTGATGATGTCTGGTCTAAAGCGAGTAACCAATCAAATTCAGCCACACATCTCACACCCCCCTCGTTCAAGTCGGGAACTGTTCTATGCAAAGTGTGAAAGCGTGGATCAGCTTGTCCTAAAGAACATAGAAGAAGTGAAAAAAGCAGATTTAGATGATCTGAATAAAATTCATTTCCTACATAATATGATTGATGAGTTTGAAGCCACTGAAACAGTAGAGGAAAAACAACGTAATCAAGAGAAAGGCGTATCGAGAACCTACTATATTGAAATGGACGGCCAGCCTGTTTCAGCGGCCTCTACAGCAGCAGAAAATTCTCAATCCGCCATGGTTGTGGGCGTGTGCACCTTACCAGACTATAAACGAAACGGTTATGCTACAACATGTTCGAGTAAACTATGTTATGACGTTCTAAGTGAAGGGAAAGTGCTGTGTCTTTTCTATGATAATCCTGACGCAGGTACGATTTATAAACGGATAGGATTTCAGGATATTGAGAAATGGATGATGATTCATTTTGAAACCGACACACCTATGATTTAAAGAAAACGGTCCCTCTTCAAGCGGACCGTTTTCTTCATGTCAGTGGTTAATCTTTTTGCTCACCCACTGCTTAATTCCTTATTAAAAGTTAGGAGTTATACGATTATGTCATGAGCTAGTCACATGTCTATCTAATATTCACTTGAGATCACCGCCTAACTTTCTTACTATTAAAGTGTTGATCAAGGTTACAAGATTTTATTTATGGCCATACTGTAAAATTAGAAAATCGTTTAGTGGATAATGAAAGGAAGAGTAAAATGAAAAAAATTGGCTCGTGTGTATCTATCCTTAGTGTTGCTGTCGCCCTTGCTGCTTGCGGACAGGATAATGCAAATGAAACTGAAAACAATTCAGCCGCAGAAGAAACGCAAGTGGAAACGCTTGATGTTGCACTAGATACTCCTGAAAAAGTTGAAAAAGGAGAAAAGGTTACATTCTCTGCAACCGTTACTCAGGGAGATGAAAAGGTAGACGATGCAGATGAAGTGATGTTTGAAGTATGGAAAGAAGGATCCAAAGAAGAGAGCGAAATGATCGAAGCTTCTCATGATGGCGATGGCGTGTATTCGGCTGAAAAGCAACTTGATGAAGCGGGAAAACATTTTGTTCAATCTCATGTGACAGCTCGCGATTTACATACGATGCCGAAAAACGAAATCATGGTCGGTTCTGAAGAAGAAGCTGACTCTGCAAGTCACGAACACGAGCACGAACATGAAAGCGCCGTATCCATTCATTTGATGAAGCCTGAAGAAATGAAAGCAAATGAAGAGGTTACGTTAATGGCACACCTGCAAAAAAACGCTGCCGCTTTAACAGGCGCTGACGTTCGTTATGAAATTTCGAAAGTGGATGAAGAAAAAGTTGAGTGGGTTGACGCAGAAGAAATGAAAGCTGGTGATTACGAAGGCACAACGTCTTTTAAAGAAGCTGGTGATTACACAGTTACCATTCATGTCGAGAATGACGAAGGACTTCATGAACATACAGAAGAAAACCTGACTATCACAGAATAACGAAAAGGCTCTCCCTTAACTCGAAGGGAGAGCCTTTTATTAATTTAATTTGATCTTCTTAAATTTTCGTTTTCCTACTTGAACCACGAGTCCATCTTCTAGTGTCACGTCCTCGTTAACATTCGTGACTTTGATCTCATTCAGTTTAATGCCACCATTTTTCACCATTCGTCTCGCTTCACTCGTTGACGGTAACATGTCGAGCGAAACAACTAAATTCGGTACTGAGATCGAGCGCTCACCTTCCCATAGAACTTCCTCAATATCGGTTGGAAGCTGCTTTTGTTGAAACACTTGCTGAAATTGCCCTTCCGCATCTTGAGAAGCTGCTTCTCCATGAAACATGCGTACAATGGTTTTGGCGAGATTCATTTTAGCCGTTCTTGGGTGAATACGTCCTTGTTCTATTTCCTGTCGAACCCCTAGCTTTTCATCAAGCGATAAATCGGTAATGAGTTCCGTGTATTTTATGACCAGTTCATCCGGGATTGACATCGCTTTTCCATACATTTGGGATGGCTTCTCCGTAATGCCGATGTAGTTCCCTTTTGATTTAGACATTTTTTCAATTCCATCCAACCCTTCAAGCAGCGGCATCATTAACACAACTTGCTTCTCCTTCCCAAACTGTTCCTGAAGGTGACGTCCCATGAGAACGTTGAAATATTGATCGTTCCCACCGAGTTCAATATCACTTTCTAAATGAACAGAGTCATAGCCCTGCATGAGTGGGTAAAAGAATTCATGAAGAGAAACAGGTTTATTCGCCTTCATTCGATTTTCAAAGTCGTCACGCTCAAGTAGACGAGCAACCGTAATTTTTCCGGCGAGTTCAATCACATCTTCAAACTTTAGTTCAGAAAGCCACTTTGAATTATAGTGAAGTTCTACCTTGCTTTGATCCAGAACTTTTCCAAACTGCTCAAGGTAAGTCTTTGCATTTCGTTCCACTTCTTCGTCAGTAAGCTGCACTCTTGCCGTAGACTTTCCTGTCGGGTCACCAATTTTTCCGGTGAAATCTCCAATAATCAGTTGGATAATGTGACCATTTTCTTGAAACTGTCTTAATTTATTTAACACAACGGTGTGTCCAATATGAACATCAGGCGCTGAAGGATCAAGACCCAATTTAACTTTAAGCGGTTTATTTTTTAGAAGTGAAGTTGCGATTTTCTCCTTAAGCTCCTCTCCAGGAATGACTTGACTCGTTCCATGGGTATAAACCGCATATTGCCTTTCCATTTCCTTTCTTTGTTGTGCTGATAAGTGATCCATGCTACTGTTCATTCCTGTCGACCTCCTAATAAGTAAAATTTCATAATATAAAAAGCCACGCCCCTATTATAAATAGGGACGTGGCTTAACACGCGATACCACCCTGATTGAAGAAATAAATTCTTCCGGCTCGATTTGGATAACGGTTCTCCCGTTCCTGACTAATAAGATCACTCCGTTCGTCAAGAAAGCTCTGAGGGGTAATTCACGGCTATGCTGTACCAGTTCACACCACCCACTGGTTCTCTGCCACTACTGATCATAACGCGCTACTGCTTCCTCTTCACAGCTTTTGATTATTGCGATACATGAATTTCTCATTACTTTATCTTCTTTTACTTTAGTTGTCAATTGATCTTTCATACTTCGATCTGCAAGTTATAAAAAAGCAGCCTGCGAAAAAGACAGACTGCGTTACTATTACTTATGATTCAGTTCCTTCAAAACGACTGTTGAAAGAATCTCAATAAATTCATCCTGTGCGTTCGGCATTTCTGGTCGATAATAGTTTGCGCCAACTTCATCAGTCACAACTTTACATTCGTAGTCATTATCGAACAATACTTCTAGATGATCAGCGACAAAACCAACTGGTGCATAAACGAACGAAGTAAAACCTTGCTTTTCGTGAAGATCTCTCGTTAAATCCTGTACGTCAGGACCGATCCATGGATCAGGTGTGTTACCTTCACTTTGCCAACCGATTGCCACATTCTTCACGCCTGACTCTTCAACGATGAGGTCGGCTGTTTCTTTCAGTTGATCAGGGTAAGGGTCTCCATTTGCGATGATTTTCTCAGGTAAGCTATGCGCAGAAACAATCAGTACTGCTTTTTCACGCTCTTGGTCAGCCATGTCGTCAAAGATAGCTTTTATTCTTTTAGCCCAATATGAGATAAACTTTGGCTCATCATACCAGCTTTCTACCGAATGAATAACCGGTCCTCCGATTTTCTCCGCTTCTTGTTTTGCTCGTCCATTGTAAGATTTAATGCTAAATGTTGAGAAATGAGGAGCGAGGACGATGCTTACCGCTTCTTCAATTCCATCATTGTGCATTTCTTGAACGGCATCTTCAACAAAAGGTTCAATATGCTTTAATCCGATATAAAGCTTAAACTCAATTTCATCTTGAACCTCATTAAGATGAGCTTCTAGCCCTTTCGCCTGGTCTTCTGTTATTTTTGCGAGTGGCGAAATGCCACCAATGGCTTTGTAACGATCCTGGAGGTCTTTTAATTGTTCATCAGACGGCTTACGACCTCGTCGTATATGTGTGTAATATCGTTCGATATCCTCTTCTTTATACGGCGTTCCATACGCCATTACGAGTAATCCCATTGTTTTTTTAGCCATGAATGTGTTCCCCTCTCGTCCAGTTATTAATTAAACACACTATCTTTTTGTAATTATTATCATCTAGATATCAGTATACCTTTTTTTCTCCCCTGAATCAAAGGAATCTGATCTTAATTTCGCAACGTTTTGTGTCATACTCATTGAACCAAATCTTTATGTAGATCGCCACTTCCGATGCGCTTCCTTCACTAGTATAGCGGACATCGTCCGTTCTGTCTTTCTCTTCTTCTACTTCAATCTCAAGCCTGCCCACCAACGATTGTTTTCATACTGCTGCGGAGTAGCGCGGTAGTGAAGCGGGGGTCAGGTACGTACCTGACCCCCGCGACTCAAAAGAAAAAGCTGCGCACATTTGCGCAGCTCTTCACCTTATTTCTCCATGGCACCATTATGTTTTGAAACAACTTCACGTAAATCTGTATCATCTGATTCATCTGTTTCAAATGCTAACAAATAGCGAAACTCTCTATCTGCCTTCTCAGAAGGATCTGCATTTTCTTCTTGTTTTCCAGTAGGCGTTTCGTTTGAGAAGAACAAATCGTTGTTCGCTCCAGCTGGTGTAGCTGTTCCCTGTCCTGGAATAGGTGCATCAATGTTAAGCTTTTTATCTTCTGGAATATGTTCAACTGACAATTGACTTACCGAATAAGTCTGCAAATCAGCTTTTGCACTTTCTGCATCGTTCTCTGTTGTAAAATAGGCTTGTAATGATTTACTCATGTCAATCCAACTCCTTTTTGATGATCTCACAAAAAGGGTTTCCCGATTCTCCTCCGTTCTAATCATCGTGATGAAATTTAATGCTGCTTAGCGACGATCACCATTGAAACAAAAACGGTACTAATCAGCATGGCGGCTAACACACTCAGCACCGTTACTGCACTAATAGTCACAATGTTGAATTGGAGAAGGAAAAGAAACACCATGATATACCCGAGCACAGCAAAATAGGAATAAAACATCCCTTTCTCTCGAATCATGCGACTTCGCTCATCCTTCGCCTTAAATTGCGGTTGAAGATAACTTAAGCAAAAGGTCATGATGGACATTGACATCAGCATATAACTGGCAGGAATCGGTTCATTACCTGTACCAATCCCAACGCTCAGTAGTAATAAAGCATTTAAAGCAAAAAAGACGCCAAAAACAAGATACGCTTTATTAATTCCCACACCTACTCCCCCTCTGAATCTAAATAAAAAATTTCCTCAACAATCGTTCCAAACAATTTCGCCATTTCGAGTGCTAGCGGTAAAGACGGATTGTATTTTCCTTTTTCTATTGAAATAATCGTTTGTCTTGATACGCCCAGTATTTCTGCCAGACGATCTTGTGAAAAGCCTTTTTCTCTTCTTTTTTCACGTAGTACATTTTTCAACTAAAAGGCCTCCTAACTTCTTCATCATTATTTTAACGTAAAGCTAACTTTACGTAAAGTTAGCTTTACAAAAACATGAACTTCCACTAAACTACACATGCTAAATAGGGCCAGACGAAATAAGGAGGTCGAAAATGAAACAAGATCCGAGCGAAGCCATGCGCGCCAACAAAAAGATCAACGATTCCTTTTACAAAGGGAAAGCCCCTGTAAATGTTGACGAAAAAATCAATGAAGATTTCTATGGAGAGGAACCAACTCATCCTACTAGCTATCTCGGCAACAATACGCCCGCTATCGATGTCACTGGAAATAAAGATCAAAATCGATAAACACGAGAAACAGCCCTCTTGCTAGCATGAGGGCTGTTTCTTACTACTCATTAAAGACGTGAATGTTCTTTTGTAAATAAAGCGCTGATCCTAACAATAAGACTCCTGACAAACCAAAAACAAATGGCACATTAACAAGCTCAGCAAGAAAGCCATAAAACAAAGATCCAAGACCAAACGTGATTGAGATCAGAGCACTCTGTGCACTAAACACCTCAGGAAGAGACTCATTCGGACATCTTTTTTGAATCATCGTTACCATCGCTATGGATTTGATTTGTTCAACTACTCCAGAAAGTACAGTTAACAGAAGGGCTATCACCGGGACACTTGTAAGGCCAAAGATAAACGTGAGAATACTAATCGAAAAGCACGTCATTAGTAGCGTTTCCTTCATATACTGTTCAAACCAACGCGTATATCTTGATACTGCCATACCACCAGCAATCAAACCGATGAAAAAGCTTGCATTTAAATATCCCCACCATGCTTCTGATCTCATGAGCACTTCTTCCACAAAGATATAAAGAATCGCAGCAATCCAGACGACATTTGCGATAGCTTCAATAACGATCATAATATGAACAACACGTAGAACTGGATGCTTCCAGATGATTTTCCAACCGCTCATCATTTGAATTTTCGTTTGCCGATCTTGATAACCTTTTACGACGATGAACCCCATCAAAAGCGTAGAAATGACATACATTAAAAAAGTAATCCAAATCACAATAAAGCCAGACGTAGCCGCAACAATTATACCGCCAATCGCCCAACCTCCAAATTGAATCGATTGATCAACAACCGCTACAAAACTATTCGCTTTCGCAAGTTCATTTTCCGAAACGAGTTGAGGAAGCATGACATTCCGAGCAGGCGCCGCCCATCCATCCAAAAATGCAATTAGAAAAGCAATCATTAATATGAACAGCACGGAAGGAGTGAAAATCCATAAAGACAGACCAAGCCATCCTAGCAACACCGTCTTTAAACTTTGTGAACCGACGAGCAATCCTTTTAACGACACACGGTTTAATACGAGCGGTGCACACATTCCGCTCACAAAACGAGCCATTGTAATTGTGAACGGTAACAGCGAAAGATAAAGTGCAGAACCCGTTGCCTGGTAAAGAACAGCAATAAGCGCCACAATATAGAGAACGTCCCCCGTGTTGGCAAACCCCTGCCCAACCCATAGGAAACGAAATGAACGAAATCTCATCATAACTACCCCTTTTTATTTTTGTTCTTCCACAAAGTAAGGGTAGTCAGTTTACATTGGAACAATCACTCCATTTCTCCAAGTTATTCACAAAATAAAGCAAGCCGTAATCGGTATGTACTAGCACAATTTGTATGAGGGTTATGATGAGATCAATAAGTAATTTATACATTTCTTTTTTTATTCTAACATATTCCAATTTTATTCTTTTTAATTTTCTAAATTAATTAATTGTTTTTATAAAGCGTTTCAGGCAAACTTAAAGGTGTACCCGCACTTTGTTTAGGGAATGAAATAGGTATAAGTTCACAGATTCATTTAAAGTTTTCGTAAATTAGGATGTCCTAAGTTGAATGCAATCTTGATGAATGCTATCGTAAATACTTGATAAAGCAAGGATTTCACAACTAAATCGACCATTGTGATGGAGGTAGAATCTATGAGAATTATTGTAGCAGGCGGAGATGGTTTCTGTGGGTGGCCAACCGCACTTTACTTATCAAAACAGGGCCATGATGTAACAATCGTTGATAACATGGTTCGACGAAAGTGGGATGACGAACTACGTTCCAATTCACTAACACCGATCTTACCGCTAGAAGAGCGTGTTAAACGATGGGAAGAAAAAACCGGAAAGCATATCGCAGTGTACGATTGTGATCTAATGCACTATGACTTCTTAAAAGAGATCTTCAAACAAGTGCAGCCAGAAGCTTTTGTCCATTTCGCGGAACAACGCTCAGCTCCCTATTCGATGATTGATCGTGAACATGCCGTGTTTACACAAACAAACAACGTTGTTGGTAACTTAAACGTTCTCTATGCGATTAAAGAAGTAACACCTGATTGTCACCTGATTAAATTGGGCACAATGGGTGAATACGGACAGCCTAACATAGATATCGAAGAAGGATACATAAAAATCGAACATAAAGGACGGGAAGATGTCCTTCCATTCCCGAAACAGCCGGGATCGTTCTACCATTTATCAAAAGTTCATGATAGCCATAACATTCAGTTTGCCTGCAAAATTTGGGGCATTCGCGCTACAGACTTAAATCAAGGAATTGTTTATGGTCTTCATACGGACGAAGATGAGCATGACGAAGGTCTAATCAATCGCCTTGATTATGACGGTGTATTCGGTACAGCGCTCAATCGCTTCATTATCCAGGCTGCGATTGGTCATAACTTAACCGTGTATGGATCAGGTAAGCAAACACGTGCGTTTTTAAACATTAAAGATACGATCCGCTGTGTTGAAATTGCAGCTGAAAATCCAGCTGACAAAGGAGAATTCCGCGTTTTCAATCAGTTTACAGAGGAATTTTCTGTTCTCGAACTTGCAGAGAAAGTTCAGCGCGTAGCGGAAGCAAAAGGGCTTAAAGTGAGCATTGATCACCTTGAAAATCCTCGCGTGGAGAAAGAAGAGCACTACTATCATGCAGTGAACACGAGCTTAATTGATCTTGGGCTTGAGCCATCTCTTCTAACAGATGAGCACATTTCGAGAACACTTGATACAGCACTTAAATACAAAGATCGCGTCCTGAAAGAAAACGTTCTTCCGAATATTACGTGGAAGTAAGGGGATGCAAATTACTAATTGAGGTGTTCTTATGAAAATATCCATCGTAACCGAGACATTCCTACCTTCAACGGATGGTGTCGTGACGAGGCTTCGTGCATCGATCGATTATTTAATTGATCAAGGACACGAAATCCAGGTCATTGCGCCAGATTTAGGAGTGCGTAGCTATCGGAATATTCGCTTTGATGGAGTTCAGCCTCGTACATTCTTTCTCTATAAACATCGGAAATTCGGCATGCCGACTCGTACGATTAAAACTTATCTAGAAGAGTTTGATCCTGATCTCGTTCACGTCGTTAATCCGGCTTTTATGGGTTATTCAGGTATTAAGTATGGTAAGAAACTTGGCGTCCCCCTTATCGCCTCTTACCATACTCACGTGCCAAAATACGCTGATTACTACAATATGTCATGGTCGGAACCTCTTCTCTGGTGGCACTTCAGGAGAATGCACAATAAAGCGGATATTAACCTTTGTACATCACAAGCCATCTTAGAAGAGTTAAATAATCAAAATTTCTATAATATGCACTTATGGAAGCGTGGCGTGGATACCGAGCGATTCAACCCTGAACTGCGTGACAGCGACATGCGACGCCGTTTATCAAATGATCATCCAGATAAAACGCTTCTTCTTTTTGTCGGAAGATTAGCGTTCGAAAAAGAAATTGATTCACTTGTACCGATGCTTGAGCAAAAGCCAGATGCTCATCTTGCGATTGTTGGGGATGGCCCTTATCGAAGTGAACTTGAAAAGAATTTTGGTCATCTAGAGAACGTGACCTTCACTGGTTTTCTACATGGGGAAGAGCTAGCTAGGGCCTATGCTTCTGCAGACGCCTTTATGTTTCCTTCAACAACGGAAACACTAGGTCTCGTTATTCTTGAAGCGATGGCAAGCGGCCTTCCAGTCATAGCCGCAGAATCAGGTCCAACGAATGAACAAGTTGAAGATGGTTCAACTGGTCTTCTCTACCGTTCAGGAACTAACGGTAATCTTACTGAAGTCATTAATCGCCTTCAAGAGTCTGGACTACTAGAAAAAATGTCGAAAGAAGCGTACGAGCACTCTAGAGATTATGGATGGCGTGGGCCTGCACAGCAGCTACTTGATTTCTATGAGTCTGCTATTGAACAAAAACAAGAAAAGCAGCAACAAGCGATCCAATAGAAATGATAGAAGGTTGAGTCTATGAAGCAATGGCGAATTGGAAGGGGTTCAAAACAGGTAATGAGCTTTAGTGCAATCGGTGTAATGAATGCACTTGTTGACATTGGGGCTTTAAACCTGCTCATGCTGTTCTTTCCTACAGATGATCGAATCCAACTTATTATGTATAACACAATTTCATATGTGCTTGCGATCATCAACAGCTATTTTTGGAATGCGAAGCTGACGTTTCCTTCCAAAGCAATTCATGATCGAAAACAAGTGCTTCTGTTTCTCATCCAGGCTGTGATCGCTCTTGGGATTAGTAACCTGGTCTTTTATGGGGCGCTTCTCATTTTCGAATGGATTTCACTTCCTCGCTACATTGAACGAAACATTTCTAAGGGACTCGCTATGCTGCTTTCTTCTGCTTCAAGCTTCTTTATGATGAAACATCTCGTGTTTCCGCGTACGAAGCCACAGCAGGAGAAACAATAAGGTTCACAAAAAACCGCAGGGAACTCCTGCGGTTTTTATTATGCTTCCTTATGTTCAATTTTCCCAAGAGCAATAGCTGCCCCTAATCCAAGGAGTAACGTTGCCACACTTGCTATGGCAAGTCCTACATCTGACTGAAATCCTGGGTATAAGACGACAACGGATCCAATCACTAATCCAATCATAACCGCATAAGTGGAGACGGTATATTTGGAGAGTAAATGAGCAATTACCTTCCCCGTTAAGCTTAATCCAATAATAATTCCAGCTCCCACTGTTAACAGAAGAGGAATATTGAAAGAAGAAAGACCGTGTATAACGGTTTGATACGATCCTAATAATAAAAGGACAAAAGAACCGCTTACTCCAGGAAGAATCATCGCTGTACTAGCTAACCATCCTGAGAAAAACAGAATGATATAATCAACCATGTCTAATGATTTCATTACCTCTCCTGATCCATCGCTTTTTAGAAACAGCGTGGAAGCAATTAGGATTGCCGCCACAATTAACAATCCATAATGGAGAGACTCGAAATTTTTCTTGTAATCCACTTTTCTTAATAGAAACGGCACTACCCCAATGATTAGGCCAATAAAGAAAAAGAACGTTGGCTGAGGATAATGTTCAAGAAGCTTTTCCATAAGCTGACTTACGAGCAGTAAAGCGAGTCCCACTCCTAGTAAAAGGGGAATAAAAAAACCGAGTTCTTTTTTCCAATTTTTGCTCATTAACCCATTGATCCCACTAATCAACCTACGATAAATGCCAAGCACCATCGCGATCGTTCCACCACTAACACCAGGGATCAGGTCACTAACACCCATTAATAAACCTCGGTAAATATTTCGCCACACAAACATGTTCACTTTTCTCCTTTTGCTATCTGTCTAGTACCTACTTTACCCATATCTCGCCTTTTGTTAACCGAACGTTCTTCTATTGCGCGAAAAAATGTTCGCTATCATTTACTATGCCACATCTCCTTCCCAAACGGATGAATCAATTTTGTGACATTTTCTAATTAAAGCCTGGCAGTTGAAAAAGACGATCGGTTTGCAGTAAAGTGATAGAAGTGATTTACACACACTGGAGGAATTAGATGAGTGATCGAAATAAAGGAATTATCCTATTACTAATATCATCTTTTGGTTTTGCCATGATGGCTGCTTTTGTAAAGTTATCAGGCGACGTACCAACGATACAAAAAACCATGTTTCGAAATGGTGTCTCTGCCGTCATTTCATTTGGCTTTGTGATGTACTACAAAGAAAGGTTATTCGGTAAAAAAGAAAATCAGAAGTTCCTTTTACTTCGCTCCGCTCTTGGAACACTAGGAATCATCTTCTATTTTTACGCGATCGATAATCTCGTTCTATCAGATGCCGACATGCTCAATAAGCTAAGTCCTTTTTTATTAATTATCTTCTCTGCTCTTTTCTTAAAAGAAAAAGCAAGACGTTTCCAGATCGTTGCCATCATCATTGCTTTCATCGGAACGCTATTGATTATCAAGCCGCAATTCTCGGTCGAAACGATTCCGTATATTTCTGGACTACTTTCTGCTATTTTCGCTGCCGGCGCTTATACTGTTCTAAGGGTGCTTGGACAGCGTGAAAAATTCTATACGGTTGTCTTCTATTTCTCATTCTTCTCAACCGTTGTTTTGTTACCATTCGTGATTATGTTCTATGAACCAATGGAAACGGAGCAACTGATCTATCTTTTACTAGCAGGCGTGTTCGCTACGCTTGGGCAATTTGGGCTTACGGTTGCCTATAAGTTTGCGCCAGCTCGAGAGATTTCGATTTTCTTTTACTCGACTGTCGTTTACTCTGCTTTAATCAGCATCGTTCTATTCGGACAAATTCCTGATGCATGGAGTATTATTGGCTATATCATTATTTTCTCTGCCTCATTTTATATGTTTCTACGTAACAATCGTGAGTCAAAAAAGGTTAAAAAGAGAGAACTGCAAACATCTCATTAATTGAATTAGTAATAAAGAGCGCTAAACGTCTTCTTATGTTTAGCGCTCTTTTCTGCTTCTTCACCTATTCACTTGAGAAGAACTAGGAAACAATAAAGCCTCCTTTTACGAGATTTTCCAATTTATATGGATGAAACCGCCAAATTACTGTTACAATGAGCAAGTCGTCATTGAAGCGACAATGTGTTCCCATCGATTAGCTATTTTATATTCTGGAGGAAAATGATTATGCCTACGATCAACCAAGTCATTGAAAAATACAACGAAGTCGAAAAACTATCTGATGCACCCCTCACAATCATATCTGACGTATTGTGGATCATTGTTGGGTTAATATTCATGGTTCATCTTATACAAAATCGAAAATCACTATCGCATATAAATTTTATCTATCAAGGAGCCTCACTTGCACTTATTTTGATCATCATAGGCTACTTATCTTTCACCATCAACAGCTATGATTTTTCGGTGGATGAAACTCACTGGAAAGAAAACACGCTTTCTCCTTATCTTAATTCACTAGATGAGCATAACGAAAAGGTAGAAGACTTTTCACAACTGCTGCAAGCACCTGAGGAAAAAGAAGGCATTGATTCTCACTATGTAAGCGATGATCATCATCCCATCTGGGTAAAGCTAGACACGATTACGGATACAGGTGAAAAACAGCAAAAAATCGTAGAATCAACGATTGTAAAAGAACCAATTCAACAGGCCTACCTTACCTACAAAATGATCGAAAAACCCATTTCAGACCAATATTCTGATCAATTCTATTATGAAACAACGCTTCACATTCCTGAAGAATATAGGATATTAACCGATTAGCTCTTTTGAAAGCATACGCTCCAGTTTTGGAGGTGTGCTTTTTTAGGTTGCGATTCGTCACTTTTTACTATTGCGATACGTTACCCAGTCCCCACCTGGTATTTCCATAAACCGCTTCTCGGGCTTCCTCATAATATACGTAATCGCCTCATAACTTCCTCGATCACTTTCAATTTTCTGCATGACACGCTCATACAAATTGTGATCTCGCCCTTCCTGATAACCTTCAAGTATATTCATTTTCTCTAGTAACTGAGCATTCACTTCATAGACTTCTCCATATACATTAGCGTCCTTATTCTGTATCAAAGCAGGATAACCATCCCTTGTGTCATACAGTTGTCCATTTGTCCAACTGAAGCTCTCTATTAAAGTCGCCCCTTTTATGACCTCATGATTGCTTTCGCCAGATCGTAAGGTTCCATAGCAAAAAACGAGATACATCATTCTCACTCCTTTTATTTATAACAACAAAAAGCCCGCCAATCAGCGGGCTCACTAGTATGTTCTATTAAAAAATTCGCTTTAATGCCTTTTTCAACGGTGGCATATCAATTTCCTGTTCTTCGAATGCTTTTTTCAACATGTATTTTGAATAACTTGCTGCTTGTTCATAGGTGATCTTCCCAGGAAGTGGCGGCTGCTCTTCAATCACCACGTCCACAATAACTGGTTTTGTCGATTTAGCAGCTCGTTCAAATGCTGGCAATAATTCTTCATACTTCTCAACGCGATAACCTTCACCACCAGCCGTTTCAGCAAATGCGGCAAAGTTAAAGTCTTTTAATTCAGTCTCATAGTCGATATTACCGATTTCCTGCTGCTCATATTTAATCATACCTAGGCGCTCATTGTTTAAAACAACGACAATCATCGGTAATTTGTATTTTACAGCGGTTAAGAAATCTTGCATCACCATCGTAAACCCGCCGTCTCCACAAATCGCAACAGCCTGACGATCTGGATGAGCAAGTTTACCAGCAATCGCTCCTGGGAGTCCACAGCCCATCGTTGCCATCCATGAGGAAATGATAAACTTCTGATTCGTGACGCGTAAATGCCTTGCTGACCATACTGTCACGTTCCCTACGTCAATAGAAAGGACGGCATCATCATCCAATACTTTTTGTAGCTGTGGCATAATTTGCTGTGGCTTAATTGGCGTTGACTGCTCACCTTCGATTTTTTCAAGATGAGCCCACCAGTTTTTCATATTATCCTGACATTTCTCAATAAACTCACGATCTTCCTGGTAGTTTGTATGCTGCGTTAAATAGGATAGCGTCCATTTCGCATCACCAATTAACCCGACTGTAACAGGATACCGTTTTCCTATTTGAGTTGGATCGATGTCAATTTGGATTGCTTTTGCTTTATCTGGCAAATAATCACGATACGGGAAAGAAGTGCCGACCATAATAAGCAAATCGGTTTCTTCCATTGCTTCATAAGCAGGTTTCGTGCCAATCTGTCCAAGCTGTCCGAGGTTATATGGATGAACATCTGGAATTGCGCCTTTACCAGGTAAACTTAAAATAACTGGAGCTCCAGCTTTTTCAGCAAAACCTAGTAGTTCTTCCCTAGCATGCTTCGAACCTTTGCCGGCTAAAATAACCGGTCTCTTTGCTTCATTTAATAGGGCAACAGCTTCATTTAAATTGGAGTCATGAGGATGTACGACTGCTTTCGAACGAATGAGAGACGTATTCTCTACTTTTTGTTTAACCTTTTCCCCTGCAAGATCATCTGGAATCGTTAGAATCGCCACACCTTTTTTTTCAACCGCTGTTCGAATGGCTTGATGAGTAAGGTCTGGTAGAGACGCTGCTGTTTCTACTCTGCGATTAAACACCGATACATCATCAAACATGCGTTCAAGGTTAATTTCCTGGAATTGATCCATTCCAATCTGATCGCTTGCAACCTGCCCAGCAATAACAAGAACTGGAGCACCATCAGCCTTCGCATCATAAAGACCATTCATCAAATGAACAGCTCCAGGTCCTGCAATGGAAAGACAGACACCAATTTTACCGGTTATTTTCGCATACGACGCTGCTGCAAGTGCACCTACCTCTTCATGACGCACCTGAATGAACTTCATACGATCTTGAGCATTTCGTAAATTCTCTACAAAATGGTTAATTGAATCTCCCGGCAAACCATACACATGGTCTACTCCCCATTCAGAAAGTGTATTTAATAATATCTCACCAGCATTTTTATCAAACATCATGACTCCTCCTTCGTTTCCTTATCCATAATGGGAAAGTACCCCTCTATAGAATCAGTGAAACGTCAGCAGGAAAAAATAAAGCGGCAGACTAGTTTATGTTCTTGGTCCACCCGCTACGTAAAGAACTTGTCCACTAACAAAGGACGAGTTCTCCTCTGCAAAAAAGAGGGCAGCATTCGCAATATCTTCAGGCTTTCCCGTTCTAGCTACCGGAATCTGTTTTTTGTTGTATTCAATAAACTGGTCAAACTCAACCCCGAGACGCTCGGCCGTTGCTTTTGTCATATCACTTTCAATGAATCCTGGTGCAATCGCATTAGCCGTAATGCCATATTTACCAAGCTCAAGTGAGAGCGTTTTGGTTAATCCCTGAATGCCTGCTTTTGCAGCTGCATAATTTGTTTGTCCACGATTTCCGAGCGCAGACGTTGAGGAAAGACTTATAATCCGCCCATATCCTTGATCGACCATATATTTTTGGGCCGCCCTGGATGCATAGAAACTTCCACTAAGGTGCACCTGCATGACCATCATCCAGTCCTCATCGGTCATCTTAAATAATAGATTATCTCGAATAACTCCTGCGTTGTTTACAAGAATATCAATTGAGCCATAAGCTTCCGCCGCTTCTTTCATACTGGATTCAACCTGGTCTCGCTTCGTAACGTCCACAATGCCTGTCATGACTGAATAACCTTTCTCTTCTAAATCCTTTCCCGTTATGGATAGCGCTTCTTCATTTACATCTGCAAGGTAAACCTTTGCCCCTTCACTTGCAAATTTTTCTGCAATACTTGCCCCAATCCCCCTACTTCCACCTGTTATGTAAGCCACTCTTCCTTCAAGTCTTTTCACCAATCACCACTCCCGTAAGCGTTTTCTTTTTAATCTAATTAGACTATAATAATATTACAATTTTCTGTCAACTATTGTCGTTCTGTTTAAAACAGTGCGAATAAGTGAAAAGGGTATAAAGAATGAAATTAATATTGGAGGCTATCGCGATGAAACATATAGTATTTTATGATGCTGAATGCCCATTTTGTTTTTATGTAAAGAAATCACTTCGCAAACTTGACTGGTTTAACAAAATTGAATGGATACCGGTTCAGGAAATTGAAAAACACCCAGAAGACTATCCTTATATGCAGTTTCGACACAAACGAATGTATGATGAAATTCATATGTTAACAACGTCCGGAAATCTTCACGCTGGCTTTTATACTGTGAGACGACTATTAATGGCACTTCCTGTAACGGTGCCACTCTCACTATTTTTATACTTGCCTTTCGTTGATAAGCTTGGTTCACCATTCTATATTTGGTTTTCAAAAAATCGCTATGACTGGTTTGGTCGTTATTCAGAGCCTCGTTTTGAATAGCCTTAAGGTTATTTTATTTGATAGAATGAAAAGAGGCTACGTTTGAAAGGATGCATGGAAGATGGAGGAAAAATGGCTTACGTGGGCAAAACAAATTCAATCGATTGCTCAAGCTGGATTAACCTATACACAGGATAACTATGATTACGAACGCTATATTGAACTTCGACAACTTAGTGCTGAAATGATGGAAACTTATACAGACTACGATATGAAAACCATTCAGCAACTCTTCACAAATGAAACGGGCTATCAGACGCCTAAAGTAGACGTGCGAGCCGTCGTTTTTCATGAAGGAAAACTGCTGTTTGTAAAGGAGAAAGCAGATGGCAAGTGGTCTCTTCCCGGCGGATGGGGTGAGGTCGGCTTCACACCCGGAGAAGTAGCGGTGAAAGAAGTTCAAGAAGAGTCAGGCTATTTAGTAGAAGCTAGACGACTTCTTGCTGTACTGGATCACAAAAAACACCCCCACCCGCCATCGCCTTACCATATATATAAGGTGATGATTGAATGTGAGCTAATCGGTGGAAACGCAGCTGCAAGCATTGAAACTAGTGACTGTGGCTTTTTTACTCAAAATGAACTTCCTCCTTTATCAACAGGAAGAATCACAGAATCACAAATCGAAATGCTTTTTGCGTTACATAACGATCCAGGACTTGCTCCTGTTTTCGATTAAGTACGATGCTTTCTCAAAAAGGATCTGTTCATCTTGAACAGATCCTTTTAAACTTCCTGGAATTATAATTGTTAGCTGTTAAAGTAACTTATCTACACACGTATCTAGCCAGGTTTTCGCCATTAACTGATTGCCCGCCTCAGTCATATGCACCCCATCTGTCGTTAATGATGACTTCTTCCCTTTTTGGAGTTCTTCTAAAAAAGCAGTATGAGTTGGCACCAATAGCGCATCGTATTTTTCAGCTAACTGACGAACAATTTTCACATATGGGAAAAGCTTCTGATTGCCAATCGAATCGATTCTTTCTTCTATAATTGTTGGCTCCATTAAAATACATTTTGCTCCTAACAGTTTAACTTTCTCTACTAACTCTTCATAGATTTTTTTATAATCCTCTGGCGTCACCTGATCCATTTCAGGGTGATCAAGCTGTCTCCATACATCATTGATGCCAATTGAAATCGACACAACGTCAGGTTGAAGCGCGAGAACATCTCGATTCCATCTTTCTTCAAGATCTGTAATGCGATCACCGCTCACGCCCTTATTTATAACTTCAACGTTTCCGTAAGTAACAATCGCTTTCTTAATCATTCTCACATATCCATGACCAATTCCTTCAGAGTCCTGTCTTCTACCAGAATCCGTAATACTATCACCAATGAACAAACACTTCTGATTCATTTTCTTCCTCCCGCGTTGTGTAATGTCCATTTCTCATTTACCACACTGTCTACATGATTTAGCCACTCTGTTGCAAATTGATAAATATCCCGTACATTGAATCCCGTACATTGATATCCTCGACCCGGACGTTAATTGATTCAATACTTTCCTTCTGATTTGTTCTTTTGTAAATCAAGTCGTGGTCAAGATTATTGAAATTATCATAAGATTGGTAATCGTTCCAAAATGCTATTATATTGGCCACATTATCTTTTGACCAACCACCGTATTGAGCTATAAACCCTTTGCATTCTCGCAAATCAGCCCATCGTTCTTGTCCGGTAGAAAAGGTTTGGTCCATCCCATCCTTCACATGACAGATGACCTTTTTAATGATCATTCTTATCGATTCCCTTGGTCTGGATGCCTGAAACAGTCTGTCGTATGATCATTCACGATGCCAACTGCTTGCATGAAACTATACAGGATAACGGGACCTACAAACGTAAAACCGCGTTTTTTTAAATCTTTACTTATTTTCTTACTAAGTTCGGTTTCAGCAGGAACCTCTTCGATGCTTTTCCAATTATTAAGGATTGGAGTGTTTTCTGTAAATGCCCATATGTACGATGAAAAACTTCCAAACTCCTCTTGAATCTTGAGAAAGGCTTTCGCGTTCTTTACCGTTCCACGGACTTTTAGTTTGTTACGTATGATCCCTTCATTCATGAGCAATTCTTGTATTTTATCCTCACCATAAGCGGCTACTTTCTGTACATTAAATTGATCAAATGCCTCCCGATAATTCTCTCTTCTTTTCAAAATCGTAATCCAACTTAATCCTGCCTGGGCACCTTCTAAAATTAGCATTTCAAAAAGTTTTTGATCATCACGAACAGGCACACCCCATTCGTGATCATGATACGCTTTATAAATCTCTTCTTCACTAACCCATGCGCATCGGTTTACCATTTTTCCACCTCCAGTTAATGCCTCATCGCTTTGAATATTTTTTCTTACGCAAGCCATACTAAGTGGCGAAAACAAAGGAGATGAGCGTAATGGCCAAAGTGCTTTATATTACCGTAAACCCGAAACCAGTAAAAGAATCCTTTAGTTTAAGTATAGGGGAAGTTTTCCTTGAAGCCTACAAGGAAAACCATCCGGGTGATGATGTTCTAAAGCTAGATCTCTATAACATTGATCTCCCTTATATTGATACAGACGTTTTTAACGGCTGGGGCAAGCTCCAGCAGGGAAATGGTTTCGATCAGCTATCGGGTGACGAACAGTTAAAAGTGAGTAAAATTAACGACCTTACGGATCAATTTATCGCAGCAGATAAATATGTCTTTGTAACGCCATTCTGGAATTTTAGCTTTCCACCAAAATTAAAAGCATATATTGATACCGTAGCCATTGCTGGAAAGACATTTAAGTATACAGATGAAGGACCAGTCGGTTTATTAACCGATAAAAAAGCCTTACACATTCAGGCTCGTGGCGGCATCTATTCAGAAGGTCCAGCAAAAGAGATGGAATTTGGAGATCGTTATTTACATGCCGTACTTGGATTCCTTGGCATCCCGTCTGTTGAATCCGTGATTGCAGAAGGAATGGCGCAAATGCCTGAGAAAGCGGAAGAAATAAAGAAAAAGGCAATGGATGAAGCCCGTCAAGCTGCCGAACAGTTTTAATCAACCAAAAAAAGCGCATATGCGCTTTTTTTACTCTTTTCTCATTGTGTGATCCAGCGGAATCATCAAGCTGTAATCAAAGGGAAAACTCATCTCAGCTACTTCTTCATTTTCTTGAGATTCATCGCTCATCGTAAATTCCCCCGGAACGCCTTCAAGCGGAATATGCTTCGTATGATCAAACATATCATCGCCTCCTTCCATTTGTAGTATGGATGAAGAACGATTTAATTATGAGCTAATAGCTTTGACATATAATATTCATCAACAAACTCATCATCAATGACCAATGAATGACGCTTCAATCCCTCTACTTCAAATCCAGCTTTTCGATAAAGAGCTAAGCCGGCTTCATTTCGCGTCACCACATTGAGTTCGAGACGATGAATGTGATGATCATTCGCCCATTTTTCTAGTTCGATAAATAAAGCGGAACCAACGCCCTGCCCCTGATCCTCTTTTCGGATTCCAATCACCAGGTAAACCGAATGGTTGTTTCGCTTCGCCTGTCCACCAATCGCGATTAAGTAACCAATTAATTCACCAGAACGTTCAGCTACAAAAATTCTCGAATGACGGTCTCGCTCCATTTTTTCAATGCGCTCCCGCTGTTCCTCTACCGTCGTCTTTCTTTCGCCACGCTCAAATAGCATAAACGACGCATCCTGTTCAACTTCTCGCAACAGATCTACAAACGCTGCCGCATCATCAGGACTTATTTGTCTAATGTACATATGCATTTCCTCATTTCTTGTAAAATCCATTCATCTTCTAAAGCTTATCATAAGAAAAACGTGTATGAGCGCTCATACACGTTTTTGCTTACTGTTCCACTACTTGTCTCGTCTTCTTTTCGAGCTTTCTTACTTCTTTCATGAGCTCTTTATATCCTAATCGTGTTAACTCGAAGTCTTCGTTAACCATTTCATATTCGATTAGAATCGTTCGCTTCGCTTCTGGGATGTCGTTATAAATAAGACGAAGCTCTTTATTTAACTCTACAAAAGAACTCGTTTCAACTGACTCTACACCAATCAATTCAGCGACCATTTTCATATCGGGCGTTTCCTTAATGAAAAGACCCTTCTTATCAATGACAGCTTTTTGGATTTTATCTTTGAAGAGTAGCACTTCTTGCTTAATGCGGTTACTTTCTGATTCCTTTTGCTGCATGCGATTTCGGTACGATTCTTTCTCGATCTCATCCAGGTCTGCTTTTGACAAAAGTTCTTCAAAAAGCATCGTTTTATCACTATTGATCTGTTCAAGCTCACGTTCCTTTTCTGCTTCCTCGATGGATTCTGCCTCCACCTCTGGCTGCTCAAGAGAAAACGAAAGCTGATTAGCCTCGTTAGATGAAGGAGCAGGCTGTTCTGCTTTTTCAACTTTTAGCACTCGATCAAAATCATGAATTTTTTTTATCACATATAACGATACGCCAACGCTAAGACAAGTGATAAATAGTCTGAACATAAACGGAGAGAAAGCTACAAGATATAATAATAAGATAAATCCAATAATGGAAAGGACGGTTAAAGCTTTTTCTTTCCCCGTTTTCGCTTGCATTGGCTGATCTAATGTCGCTAGAAATTTCTTCATGGATGTTAACATCCTTACCTTTCACCTCTCTAATCGATTGTCATTCTTTCATAAGAACGAACTTTACCCGGAGTGCTTACATTCCGGGTTCTATATCTATTCGGAACCAAACTTTATTATACGACGGTAAGTGGTTTTCAGGTCTAACTTCTCACAATAAAAAATAAGCTTAAGGTGAACAGTTTGTCCATGAAAGGAGTTTTTGGGTATGGCAGCGTTTATTTATCAATGTTTAGACTGGCTACTCCAGCTTGGTTATCTTGGAATAGCGCTAGCACTTATGATCGAAATTATTCCGAGTGAGCTTGTGCTTGCGTATGGTGGGTATATGGTTTCTGAAGGAACCATTCACTTCATCGGTGCCGTTATAGCAGGAACGATTGGTGGTACAATCGCACAACTTTTTTTGTACTGGATCGGGCGCTATGGTGGGCGGTCATTCTTAGAGCGCTACGGTAAGTTTCTCTTCATTTCTCAAAAACACCTTACGCTCGCCGAAACCTGGTTTGAACGGAATGGCGTCGGTGTCATTTTTACAGCCCGATTTATTCCCGTCGTTCGCCACGCGATCTCGATTCCTGCAGGTATTGCCAAAATGTCACTAATGCGATTCTCGATTTATACGATTTTAGCCATGATTCCCTGGTCCGTTCTTTTTATCTATATGGGCTTGCAACTCGGTGAAAATTGGATACATATCCATTCTGTTGCAAGAACCTATACGCTTCCTGTCAGCATCGGTGCAGGATTCTTTCTCGTAAGCTATTGCTGCCTTCTCCTTTTGAAAAGGCGCCGCTAAGCGTTCACTTCTTAATCCGTCTGTACTCACCGAAGTCTTTTTTGTAAAAAGTACTGGGTATGTCCTTCAGGATGATTTTCAACTTTCCCGCAAATTTCGTATCCTTCTTTTAAATAAAAACCTGGTGCCTGAAAACTAAAAGAATCAAGTAAAATCAGTCTGCAGCCCTTTTCTTCTGCTAGGCTTTCAATTTGTTGAAGTAGTTTCCTACCGTGACCAAATCCTCTCATTTTTTCTTCTACCCATAAGAAATCAATATGAAGGTGTTGCCAGAACAGTGTACCAGAGATTCCGCCAATCACTTCACCCTCTTCTATTACATAGGCTACTTTTTCAAGAGGAGATTTTACACTTTCAGAAAGGCTTTCTCCGTTATATTCAACGACTTTCTGTTGAATAAACTCTCGTGCATTATCATTTCTTTGAATCAATTGTTTTCCTCCTTATCCAAGCGTTCTTCTCGTTTGTTTTATTGGGGTTTCACAACGCGTCTCGTATTCAATTGAAACCTCAAAAGTCCCCTCTTCAAAGAACTTCGGAAATCTTTCCTGAAACCAATTTTGCATTGGAAGTTCGGTAGCAGCGCTTCTCTTTACCCAATGCAATTTCCCTTCAGGAGGGCTTTCATGAGGAGCGCCTGAGAACGAACGGGCGACATAATTGAAAACAATATAGCGGTAGTTCTCTTCTGGAATGATAAATTCATCGATTCCTTTAAAAATAAGATCAGCTGGATGAACAATGAAACCTGTTTCTTCATAAAGTTCTCTCACCGCTCCTTCAGTAAAGCTTTCTGTAAGCTCGATTTTACCTCCTGGTCCAATATAGCCGGGAAACCCAGCTTCAGGAGGGCGATTTAACAATAAAACCTCGTCCGTTTCTTCATTATGTAAGATAACCATGGATAGTAATGTTGCATTGATTTTTGTCATTTTATCCCCCTCTATGAAGATCAACTTTGTACTATGATGACAGTATATACCATTCTCTTATACGAGCCTATGATCCTTTGAGGAATTTTTTTTGTAAAAGCGGGTAACATCATTAAGAGAAGGATTGAGTAGGAGTAGTTAGTAAAGGAGGAAGAGCGCAAAATGAACTGGACAAAAAGCGCAGAAGCACCCGGGGCAAGAGTGCTCTGCGTTAGGAACAACTATTCTTCTTCAAGAATGGTTCGATACTGACTAAATAGATCGGAAGGTTTTATCGTGCCTTCTTCTTTATTAGAAAGTCCCGTATATGGTGTCTCCACACGAGACCATTCGACATCTTCTTCGATTCTTTTAATCAAGAGATCATATCCATCACCTTCTGAAGAACTTGTCACGTGTCGATACTCACCGTTTTGCAGAGCGACATCAATTGCTTCGCGAAGCTGAAGCAATCCTTCCCGATTCGCTAACAAAAACGCGGGAGAATGCCATAGTTCCTGTCCATAGAGTTGCATATAGGGGAACTTTTCACATTTTCCTTTTTCATTTACGATACGGTTTTCCATTCGAATGAGGCTGCTGTCTTGCTGGGATTCTTCCAAATAAATCTCCATTCCAGTAATGCCTTCAATCACAGATTCCAGCGCAATGACAAATAAGGAATAGAGTTCACTTGCCTGAACAAACATCACTTCATAGTTGGCAAAATAGTAAGAGGTAAGCACGGACTCCCCTTTTCGAAACGTGCTCTTATACGTATAATCTGTCAGTCTAGTATGCTCTTCTTGAACAATGTTGTGCTGAGCGAGCACCTTTTGAAAGATTTCGCTAAAATATAGCGACTCCGAGAGAACGACTGCATTGTAAAGCTCTTTTTCCGACAAGTGTATCCCTCCTTAAATGAATATAAATTTTAACGGACTAGGAAAAGGATGCTCCATGTCAAATTCGAACATGCAGAATAGTGAAAAATGTTACTTCCATCATAGGCTATTTCGCTAAAGAGGTAAAGAACCTGATCTTTCACAAAAAGGAGTGATTTAATGTTAACCCGTACCCATTATAAAGAGCGCCGTCCAACGGACCAGAGATTAATTAACTGGTCCGTTGAAAATACAAAAGAACATGACTATCAAGATTCTAACCTCGCGATCGTAGAATGTACCTGTACAAATAGCGATGGAGACGAGTTGCAGACAGTTAAAACGCTTGAAATGTCACCAGAGCATGACTCCTGGGAAGAGTGGATGGATGAACTTAAAAAAGATCGATTTGAAATCATTCAGTGCCCAAGCTGTAAGGTATGGACAATTAATGACAATTAGTAGATCGCGTCATTTCAATCTGGTATAGTCATCAAAAAGCCTCTCTCCGATTATTTTGGGAGAGAGGCTTTCCTCTTTATTCAGCTAAAGAATCGAGCTCAATCGAAATGAAATCCATTAATCCTTTGATCATTGTTTCAGAGAAGTCAAAGTGGATCCCAGCTGCTGCATATACTTCAGTTAATGAAACAGAGCTTCCAAGTGATAGAGCACGGTTGTAATTCTCAAGTGCCTGCTCAGGATTTTCACGATACTGACGATACATCTGAATGGCACCAAGTTGGGCGATCACATATTCAATATAATAGAAAGGCACTTCAAAAATATGAAGGATTAACTGCCAATTATTTTGAATCCATTCTTCTTGTCCTGTCCAATCCACATAGGAGGAATCATACGTGCGTGATAGCTCCATGTATTTTTCACTTCGTTCTTTGCTCGTATGATTCGGGTTCTCATACATCCAGTGTTGGAACTGATCCACCACGATCCCATTTGGTAGAAAGAGAATCAAGCCTTCAAGCTGATCTTTTTTAGCTCTGAGTAGTTCTTTTTCATCCGTATACATAAGATTCCAATAGTCCATTGTAAGAAGTTCCATTGTCATACTTGCAAGTTCAGCAGACTCCATCGGCGTCTCTTGATAAGCGGATAGCATCTGATTTCGCTTAAAATCATTATGAATGCAGTGACCCATCTCATGAAGAAGCGTAATAAAGTCATCCTGTGACTTTGTACTGTTCATAAAAATAAACGAAAGCTCTGAAATTGGTAAATACTCACAAAAACCGCCTTGAGCCTTTCCTTTACGGCTTTCAAGATCAAGGGCTCCCTTCTCATTCATCTCGTTTAAAAGATAAGAGAAGCGTGGAGATAGCTGATCAAAAATAGCAGAAGTTCCCTTAATCAGCTCGTCGATTTTATTAAAAGGACGAAGCGGCAGCTTATCTTTTGGAACAGCTCTCGTATCCCACGGTTTATATGTCTCAATACCAAGCTCTACCTGGTGTTTTTTCTGCAACTTTTCCTTTAAAGGCACAACATGCTTTCGCACAGCTTCTGCAAGAGCCTTACAATCTTCTGGTGTATAATCAAAACGCTCGTATTTCTTAAACATATAATCTCTGTAATTATCGAGGTTCACATTTTCTGCTTTTTTCTGGCGAAGCTGAATCAGCTCATCCATAATTCCTTGTAAATCTTCCTTTTTCGTTAATAACGTTTGAAAGATTTTTTCCATTGCGCTTTTTCGAATGGAGCGATCTCCATCTTGCATCATAAGAAACATTTCGCTTAACGTTTTCTCTTCCCCGTTCCAGTTAAACGAAAGAGAACCTGTCTGTTCAAAATAACGGTTTACGATTCGATCTTCTTCAACTTCTAAATCAATATTATCTTCATTGAAAAGTGACATCGCATTTTCTTTTCGAAGCAGAAATTGCTTGTAATAGTCCTGGTTTAACTCCAGTCTATGGGGTGAGCTCTGAAACTTCTTATCAAATTCACCTTCATATCGCTTTATCATCGGTTCAATGTATTCTTGATCGTGTTCAATCGCTTTTTTTGCTTCTTCACTGTTACTGTGGCACTGGAAATCAATATAATGGCCAGCAAGCCCTTCTGCCACGCCATCCATTAATTCAGAAATACGCAAGACCCACTTCTCTAATTCATCAGCAGAATGAAGTGGCTGATCGAGAAGAGATTTAAACTCCTCTTCAAGTTTAGATGGATGTGTAAAATCATACTTTTCAACGTAAAACGTACTCATCAGCTTCCCCCTTAAGATGCTTTATGTACCATTCCATAGTTTACCACAGAATTTCAGACAGCCCATGCCTCGTGATCATTCACAAAGGACGACCGATTTTTGATAAGTATAAAATCAAAACACAAAAATGGGACCCCACCCCGTGGATGGGACCCCTCCTGTGTGGAAATCGAAGCATCCCATCCAAAGACGGGGCTCCATCCTTGCTTGTACCCTGCTCAGCATTATCTCTAACGTAAAAACCAAAAATTGTTTGTGGGAATATTTCCCTTATCCCTTTTCTCCTTTATCTAGGAGCCACACTTCATCACTCGTACTTATTTTTCCTGTTCGAATCACCCGGGCATACATTCCAAAAAAATTCTCGTGTTCTTTTGCAACCTTTTTCAATAAGTCAGGCTGTTTCACTCCTGTTTTAGGATCAACCGTGATAATCATACACCGTTCACAGGGCTTTACGAACTCAATAAGTACCTCTTCCCCTATTCTTAAAACCTTCCCTTTCCACGTTTGTTCGACAAATGGGATTTTCTCCATTAAATCAAGTTTCAAGTTTGGTCGAAATCGCCGTTCGTCGGTTTGTTTTCCCCATGATTCTGATAATGCCTGAAGAGAAGCGTCCGTTATGATTAAAAGATGTTCCTCCTCAATCGGTCCGATGGGAACATGTTCAGGATGGTAAACTTTTTTTGTTAACTGCTTCGAAGTTTTCTCTTCAAGTTCTGTTAGCCAGGTTGAGTTCGACCATTTAAATGTTTCTCCCTCTGGTGTCACAATCGCAGGCTCAGGATAAGCGTCTAGTGATTCATGTGCACTGAACGATGCTTGATAGAGCACTAGTGATGGAAACTGTGTAATCGTTAAAAACGATTGCTTCTCATCTAAAATGACATGACTTCGATCACCATAAAGTCCGTAGTTCATGACCATGGTCTCTGTAACGGCTTCACCTGTCATTGATTTCACAGGGTGACGCATGATTTCACTTAGTGTGCCAATTTGAATTGTCATCAGCTCCTATCTCTCCTTAGTATAACCAAAGAGAATAAAACGCACTTTTTCTATAAGTCTAGTATAAACAATAAGAGATTTGCATAAAACTAGTAGAAACAAAGGAAAAAGGAGAGAGATAAATGGAAATTAAAGAATACTACTCCATTACCCTCTATAACGAAAGACGGAGAGCCATCTTTCATTCAGAAGATGAGTACGATAATTTTGAAGAAGCACAGCGTGAAGGCTATGTCTTACTTCGTAATCATCCGAAAGCAGATTTGTATTCAGTGGAACGCTTCTTTGCAGTAGAAGACGTCTAAAGTAATCTCTTCTTCTCAACTAACACCTTAAGTCTACTATCGAGCTCAGCTAATTTCTCATCACCAGGAAGTAGTAAACTAATCTCACTTATTAGCGCAGAAATTTCGTTATCTAAAAGCATCTTTTGTTCTTCATCTTTTTTTGAAGAAACAAAAGAGCTTTTTTCTTTCGTTCGACTCCGAAAGTCAGATAAGTTCATTTCAACCCTTTTCACTCTTTGATCTTCAAACACTAACAACCGATCACACATCTTTTCCAAAAAATACACATCATGTGACACAATAAGTAAACTGCCTGTAAAGGATTGAAGGGTAGATTCCAACTGCTCTCGTGAAGGCAAATCCAAATGATTTGTCGGCTCATCAAGGATTAATAGATCATATTTGTTCATCAGCATACGTGTTAGCTTAAGTTTTGTCCGTTCTCCAAGACTAAGCTGGTTAATTGTGGCGTTCACTCTTTCCATTCCCATTGAAGCCAAAATCGATTTTGCCTGAAAGATTTCTTCCTTGGTTACCACATTTAAAACTTCAAGAGCAGTCTTGTCTTCCGGAAGGTCATGGACATCTTGCGAAAGATAGCCAATCTTAAGTGATGGACTTTTCCACACCTCTCCTTCGCTCGGTCGTTCCAATCCAAGCAACGTACGTAGCAATGTCGTTTTCCCACATCCATTTTCCCCAATAACCCCAATTCGTTCCCCATACTTCATATAGAAAGAACTTCTACGAAATAACCATCGTTCCTCATAGCATTTGCCTGCATTCATCGCTTCTAATACGCGTTTTCCACGTGAATTGTTTCCCTGGAATTGAAATCGAACCGCTTTCTCCTGATCAGGTTGTTCTAATTTATTTTTCTGTAGCTCCTTCTCAAGTCGTTTTTGCTTTGACTTTACCTGGCGATCCATTTTCTTCGCCTTCATTCGGTAATATTCCTTAGCTCCATCTTGCTTCGTTGAGTCACGATGTGCTTTTTCTGACCAGTTCGTTAATCCAGCAAGCTGCCCTTCTATTCGCTTAACTTCTTTTTGTTGTACCGAATAGTGATGAAGCTGTTCTTCATATCTATTTTGCTTTTCAACTCGATACGCAGAATAGTTCCCTTGATAATCATTGATCATACCCGCTTCAACTTCAAGGATTCGATTAATGGTTTGGTCGAGAAAATAACGATCGTGAGAAATAACAAGAACCGCTCCTTGAAAAGAATGAAGCTCCCGAATCAACCAATTAACACCTTTTTCATCTAAATGGTTCGTCGGTTCATCGAGAATCAATAAATCTGGATTCGTAGACCAAACGTTTGTGAGCGCAAGTTTTAACTTTTCGCCACCGCTTAAATTTTCCGCCTCTAGATTAAGTAGACGAATCCCTAATTCCTTTTCTCTTTTGAAATCGAAAGAATCGCCATCCACTCTATGATTCTCAATCATCCCCTCCTGATCAATCGATTGCTTTAAGTAACCAATTTTTCCTTTACATGAAATTGTCCCTTCATCTGGATCAATCTCTTTTACGATCATTCTTGCCAGAGTTGTTTTGCCAGCACCGTTTGGCCCAACAATACCAATGCGCTCACCTTGATGGATATCGATATTTACATGATGAAACAATATGTTTTCATTAAAAGTTTTCTTCAATCCTTTGATCGACATAACGTTCATCGAATCTCCCCATTCTCCATTCAATTTTTCGGGGGAGTAAAAAACCTCCCCATTTTCTGGAGAGGTCTGTCAATCCATATACCTACGCACGCTAAAAAGAACGCATCTTAAAGAAGCACGTTTCAGCAAGCATGGAAGGTTAAAAAGACAGACTAATCCTATTCTCCAGAATCTCAATTTCATTTATTGAAAGTTGATCTGAATAAATAAGATTAGTTCTTCATCGCTTCTTAACCATTCCCTTCGTTTTTCGTTGTTATTAGTTTAAAGAAAAGTCTAAATAATGTCAATCTTTATAGAAATGCTGTTAAATTCCAACAACTCGAATTTTGTAAGAGAAGTTTCCTCAAATCCCGTCGATTTTTATCTGTTTTTAGTACAAAAGGACCCTATAATCTTTCGTATTCGAGGCCGATATTAAAAATAGTTAAGAAATACTTTCCATTTGATACTAATTTTGAAGGGAGGCTGTTGATGTTAGGCCACTAAGTACATAAGAAAAACAGACAAACACAATATGGGGGAATACACATCGTGCGGAAAAAGCTTTTTACGTTGATTATGGCCATTATTTTAATTTTTACAGGAATAAGTTTTCCGGAAAAAACATCAGCTAGTAATGATGTTGAACGTATTAGTGGAGCAAATCGAATTGAAACAGCTATTGAAATTTCTAAGAAAGTCTCGCCAGGAACGCTAACAACAGCCGAAAAAGCCGTTATCCTAACTCGTGCAGATAAGCCTTTCGATGCACTGGCAAGCTCTGGTCTAGCAGGAGTGAAACAAGCTCCTATTCTATTAACTGGATCAACAGTGCTTGATCCTAACGTTGCAAAAGAGCTTGACCGTCTTGGAACGAAAAAGATTTATATTCTTGGTGGAACGACTGCAATTAGTCAGGGTATCGAGAATGAATTAAAGAAAAAGTTTACCGTTTCACGATTGAATGGATCAGATCGTTTTGAAACAGCCAATGCCGTCAATCAGGCTGCTGGGCTAGATAGAGCATCTACCGCAATAATTGTTAACGGAATGAAAGTAGCAGACTCTCTTTCAGCCTCCAGCGTAGCATCAATAAAGAATTATCCTATTTATTTATCAACTGTTTCAAAAGCACCTCAGCTTCCATCTAATATTAAAACAGTCTATTTAATTGGTGGGACGACTGTTTTAACAGAGGACGTACGCAGCCAATTAGAGGAGCAAGGAAAGAAAGTTGTTCGTCTCTCTGGTCAAGACCGCTTTAAAACGAACATTGCTGTAAACAAAGCCTTTTTCACATCTAGCTCTTCTTACATTTTAGCTAGAGGAACTACTGTTCAAGCAGATAAAGAAGACTATCCTGATGCTGTAGCAGCCGCTTCACTAGCGGAGAAATTCGATGCACCAGTCGTTTTAGCTCATGATTTGAAACCAATTTCAGTCGTTCAAACATATGTTCATCAACATGCGACTTCTTTAATGGTACTAGGTGGGGAAGGAGCGCTTTCTTCTAGTATCGTAAACGCATATAAAATGAAAGAACAGGCAGAAGAAGTAGTGTTGGAAACGGGCATTGTCACAGCTTCAAGCTTAAACGTTCGAACCTCTCCTGAAATGAGCGGCACAAAAATCGGAGCATTGCCACGTAATGCTGAAGTTGCAATCTACGGTTACGCTGGAGATTGGGCAAAAATTAAATATCAAGGTCAAGTAGCTTACGTTCACAGTGGTTACCTACTCCTTCAAAGCAGTGACTCATTAAACAACTTAACCATTGTTGTCGACGCCGGCCATGGAGATCATGATCCTGGTGCAAGCAATGGTAAACTATTAGAAAAAGACATCAACCTTGATGTTGCACTTTATCTCGAGAAAAAGCTTAAGTCAGCTGGAGCGAACGTTGTCATGACGAGAAGAGATGATTCGTTCTTAGAGCTAAGAGAGCGTTCAACTATCGCCAATAACTTAAATGCCGATGCGTTTATTAGCGTGCATACAAATGCAGCCAGTGAAGCAGCTCACGGAATTGAAACTTATTGGTACGATAAATATAGCTCAGCGGAAAGTAAAGCTCTTGCAGAAAGTATTCAAAAACGATTAATTGAAGTAACGGAAGCAAATAATCGTGGAGTAAAGAACCAGAGCTTCTCAGTTATTCGAGAATCAAAGATGGCAAGTGTTCTTGTCGAAGTTGGCTTCTTAACGAATAATGAAGAATACAAGCTTCTTCTTACACAAGAGTATAGAGAAGAACTTGCAGAAGGCATTTATCAAGGTGTATTAGATTACTATAAAACGAAGTAAATGTTTGAAAAGGACCCTCCAATTATTTAGGAAGGTCCTTTTTCGTTTTCTTAACAAATAACATCTGGATTAACCCGTCAGTAAAACTCTCTTTATAACCCAAGACCAATCGACGTTTGATTTGTATACGATGTATATGCAATCAATTGATTAATTTCAACGATTTCTTTTTCACTATAACCATGTTCTTTTAGTTTCTCTAGATCCGCTTTCTCCAGGCTCTTTGGATTCGTAACAAGTTTCTCGGCATAGCTTAGAATACTTTTCAAATGACTCTCAAAAGCATTGGAGCTTTTATATTTTTCAAGCTCCTCAAGAATAGACTCATCTCCACTAATTTCTTTTAACAAGTTTCCATGTCCGGTATAACAAAATTCACAACCATTTGAGAAACAAAAACGACAACTGCTTCTGTTTCAAATTCATTTAAAACACCCGCTTTAACAGCTGCTGCTAAAGGCATAAACGTTGAAAAAATATCAGGACTTTTCGCAATCAGTCGATTAAATACAGGAACGGGGTGTTCCAGATTTTTGTAGATTTCAAGCTCCTTTATATCTGATTGTTTGGCAGGTTTAATCCACGGCATTTACAGTCATCCTTTCTTTATCTAACCATATCATAACAAAACGGTCTTTTAGATGATATTTTTAACGATATAATAAACCGCCAACCGCTCCACTATATTGCCCCTTTTGCGGAAAGAAAGTGCTGATTTCAAATAGTTCTTCAAAATGGTCAAGTTGCTTTCTAATCAATGGATTCGATTGAAATGTGGAACCGATAAATACAATGGTAGAAGTAGGAATAGTTTTAGCAAATGGTATTGCCATCATTAAAATTGATTCTGCAATCATTCCGATTAAGCATGCCAACACATCTTCATCACGTACTTGGTGTTGTTGAATCCGTGCAATAAAGCCAAAGTTACTTGCAGTTAACTCTCCACCAATTGGGGAGGTACCTTCATAAATATCCTTTACTTTTAAATCAATGCCGCCACGATCGCCTCTTGCAGCTAGTTGAGTAAGCTCATTAAAGTCTGTTCGACCTGTCAATAAGTAAGCAAGTCCCATGAGCATCCCACCCCCTACACCAGATCCCCCAAGTCGTTCAGCACTTTTGTGATTAACTGAGTGAATCGAAGTTCCCGTGCCAACATTTACGACTAAGTAATCATCGGGCAGCGTAAGATTTGATCGCTCTAAAATCGCTCGAACGCCTCTTGTTGTGGCCTCGAATTCCGGGACCAATTCAACTTCATTTTCAACTAATTTAGCCAGTACGGATTGTTTGCCTCCAGTGATCATCAACTTTGCTTTAGGATGTTGATCTTTAAGCCAGGTAACGACCTCATTGATGTCCTTCAATGGAAATGTATTAAAGTCATATTCTCCTTGCTTAATGTGAACCGTTTTAATCAGCGTTCCACCAGCATCAATCCCAACGAGATCGGTCATCTCATCCCTTCTTTCATATATCATTTATTCACTGTTCGTTATGTCGGTAACACCGTGGTTAACCATATGTAATCTGTTTTACATAAACCTCTCTATCCTCTTAGAAATAGAGAGGTTTGTGGTAAATAAAGGTTAGTTTTTCGGAAGGCGAATATAGACTGTTGTACCTTCACCAGGTTTACTCTCAACTCGAAGACTACCTTTATGCTCGGTAATGATTTTATTACTAACGGTCATACCAAGCCCTATGCCTTTTTCTTTGTTTGTATAAAACGGCACACCGATTCGCTCAAGCCTTTCTTCTTCAATTCCAACTCCATTGTCATGGATCTCAATGGAAACGTTGTTTTGATTTTCTTCAAGAATTACATCGATCTTGCCATCTTCCTCAATCGCTTCAACTGCATTTTTTAGAATATTAATAAATACCTGCTTCATCTGGTTTTTTTGACAACAAATGACGATTGATTTTAACTGACTGCTAATATTAATTCTAATGTTTTTAGAAGCAGCCTGCGGTGTTAAAACGTTAATTGCATTTTTGATTAGTTTTAATAAACTTACCTCAGCAACTTCACCTGCCTCCGGTTTTGCAAGGGAAATAAAGTCATTTATCACCTCTTCTATTTTGGCAAGCTCTCCTTCAATGATCTGATGATACATAATATCGTGTTCTGCTTCCTTCTTCGCTAAAAGCTTTAAGAAGCCCTTGATTGACGTAAGCGGATTCCGTATTTCATGTGCAAAACCAGCTGCCACGTCCCCAATGATTGCTAACTTCTCAATATTTTCTCGATATTGCTCTAGCTGTATTTTTTCAGTGATATCTCTAGATATAAATACAAAATGATTTACTTGCCCATCCCCCTCGCTAACAGCCATCCCTTTAGCTTCGAAAATAACGCTGTGCCCAGAAGCATGCAGTTTTCGATAAACGGTTGTAATCGATTCTTTCGTTTCCGTTAAGGTTTGAATGGCTTTCTGACATTTCTCATAATCTTCAGGATGGATAAAAGTTAGTATATCCTTCCCGATAACTTCACTTTGCTCATAACCTAATACTTCCTTATAGGAAGGTGAGGCGTAGACAGAAATCCCCTCATGATTCATCATACATATTAAGTCATTGCTGTGTTCTAGGATCATGCGATGCTTTTTCTCATTTAATTGCAGTCTCATCTCAGCCTGGTGTTTTTCGGTCACATCTCTTGAAACGACAACATAAGAACATTCTTCTTCGTTTAAGATGCAGGTCCCCTGGGATTCAATATAACGAAAAACCCCATCCTTTCGCTGCATACGATACTTAATCATTAAAGGGTTGCGGAATTTAACCAGTTTAAAAAACTCTGTTCTCACATGCTCCCTGTCTTCCTTATGAATATATCGAATTGAACTGCGCCCAATTTCCTCGTCTATGCTTGCTCGAGCATAATCTCGATAGGAAGGCGAGACATAAAGTAGTCTTCCGTTAGCATCAAGTAAACTAATAATCTCATTCATGTTCTCAGTAATGAGCTCATAGTTTGCGTACATTTCCTGTATATTTTTGCTCTCATGATCAACCTCTTTTATAATTGCTGACGTTTGACCAAGAAAATTCTCCACTGGAATCGCCAAAACCTCTACAGAAACGCTGGATCCATCTTTCTTTATCCATCGTTGAATGAAAGCGCCAGGATTCACTCCGTTGATCGAAGCCTCTATTCGCTTTAAAACAGTTTCTCTCTCTGATGCATGAATCGTCTCCCAAATCGACTTTCCTTCTAATTCACTAGAATCGTTATAGCCAAGAAGATGAACAGCTGCAGCGTTTAAATACAGCCATTTCTCATTTTTTTGAACGACAAGAGCTGTTGTAGAGCCTTCATAATACTTCACTAAATTCGTTACCTTATCCCTTTCTTCTTGTAATATATTGTCAGGAGGAGAACTCGAGCTTTTATAGGTAATATTATCTTTGTTATAAGTCATAGCTACTCCTTCTAAAAATTGATAGTTAATTAAATAGGTCTTTGGAGGGAGAAAAATGTTTCAAATCATATCTTCTTGTAAAGAGACGTATTTTCCTGCATAGTTACGTGATAATAAAAAAGAACCTCTCTAAAGAAGTTCTTTCGTTAAATTTGTTAAGGTACTTTTATCATTATAGTTCGTACACTCCTAAAGTACTATTTACTTAACGATGCAATTGTACGTATAGAGAAAGTCCTATGGCTAAACAGTGATCATATCAAAACTGCTACTAAAAAAGTTCTGCATACCATTTCCGTCCAAAGTCCACCACCTTCCTCTGATCAAGCAATTTGCATACAGCACCACCGATTTTCATTCTTTGATAGTTTTCAATTCTCTCAAATTCATTTCCTATCTTCTCAAAACAATCTGAATCATAGTCGATTTCGTTGTAGGTTTTCCAAACTCTCTCACCATTCTCCAATAACGCCGCTGATTTTGTAACATACACTTGATCTTTTTTCGCATGCTCGGATAAGTGAAGAGAGGTATTGCTATCATGTCCAACACCGATGAGAAGAATTTTTCCATCTAGCTCGTATATTTTAGCTAACGGAGATGTTTCTCCAAATCCTGCTTGTAGCGGTTGATTCTCCGTTACGTAGTCTCTATTCTTCCCCCAAGCTGTAAAAGAGTACATTGGGTGATTACTTCTAACTACCCCTGGAAATCGTCTAAAAAGCTCAGCAATCGCCCCCATACCTCTTGTTGCTGTCGTTTCGCGTGAGAAGGCCGGCATATTTTCACGAATTACTGGCCACCATGATTCGGGTACAGGGGGTGCCATCCATTCTGCCGGATCCGAATTACCGGCCGATTGAGCAGGCATGATAAGCGTGCCCTCTTCTCCAACCGCTTCCATAAGCGCTTGAATAACGGCTTCTGCTCCTCCGCACACCCACCCAAGTGAACTAAGTGAGGTATGCACAATTAAAGTCATTCCTTCCTTTACCCCTAACTCCCGAAAGTCTACGACTAGACTACTGACTGTGTGTGGCATACAAACCGTATGAATCACTTTTTTCTCTGTCATCTCTCTTCCCCCATTAACATTTCATATAATTGTTCTCGTTTAAAACTAAGTTTTTCTTTCTCAACAGATAAATCCTGATATTCTCTTCTGCAATTCGTCACGCTAATTTTCTGATCAATTTCAAAGAGACGTGCCTCGAGTTTTTCTACTTCTGCTTCTGCATCAAGTCCTACCTCCGCTTCCACCGGATCCGTTTTAGTCTTCTTCTTTTTAACCGGAGATTCTTTTTCTTGCTCCAAGGTTTGAAGGTGCTTCTGTTTCGCTTCACTGTAAGTATAAATATAGTGGTGGAGATGATTATTTTCTATCCAGTACGTTACCGGAAAACACTTATTTAAAAAATACCGATCATGAGAGACACAAATAATGGTTCCTGTAAATTTGTCGAGTGCATCTTCTAATATTTCTCTCGAGTCAATATCGAGATGATTTGTTGGCTCATCAAGTACTAACAAGTTCAGTTTCTGACTCATTAACTGGGCCAATCGCAGTCGCATTTTCTCACCACCGCTTAATGATGATACTTTCGAAAAAACGCTGTAACCATAGAAGAGAAAACTGGCTAACTCATGCCTTGCATCCGATTCAGAAACCTTTGCAGTATCCCGATACACATCTATAACTCTCTTCTCTCCACTTTCTTTCAGAACATGTTGAGACAGATAACCAACTTTTACGCTTCCACTTATGCTTACCTTTCCATAATGAGGCGGAATAGAGCCAAGTAGCGCTTTCAGTAGCGTTGTTTTCCCACTTCCATTTTTCCCTACTATCGCCACCCGTTCCCCGTAACGAATGTGCAAGTTAATACTCTTTACTAATGATCGTCCTTGATAACCAATTGAAACATATTCAAAACGAACGACATCTTTTCCACTTCTCTCATTCAAATCGAATTCCAACCCCATTGTTCTTCGTTCTAGAAGAGGTCGCTTTTTTTTATCCATGCGCTCAAGCGCTCTTTCCATATTCCTCGCACGCTTATGAAGCGCAGCATTTGGTGGATTCGCCTGATTTGCCCATTCTTTTAATCGTTTAATGGCTTCTCTCATTTTTTTCATTTTCTTTTGTTGCTCTTGATAAGCAGCAAATTCAGCCAGCAACAATTTTTCTTTCTTCTCTACAAAATCACTGTAGTTCCCCTGATAAACATGTAATTCACCATCTTCAACATCCATTATTTTCGTTACAACTTCATCAAGAAAATAGCGATCATGCGAAACAATAACAATCGTTCCCTTGTATTGCTTTATAAACGTCTCAAGCCATTCTACTGCTTCCACGTCCAAATGATTGGTTGGCTCATCCAGTAACAACAATTCAGGTTCTTGAAGCAATAACATACCAAGACTTACTTTCGTCTTCTCCCCACCGCTCAGTCGATCAAAAGATGTTGAAAGAAGGTCCTTGATCCCAAGTCCATTTGCGACATGGTGGATAGACGAATCAATTTCATATCCCCCTTTTCTTGTAAAAACATCAAGCAATTGTCCATATTCTTTTAACGTACGATCATTCTCATCTCCTCTCCCCATTTCCGATTCGAGGTCGCTCATTCGCTCTTGCATTGTAATAAGGTTAGTGAAAGCTTTTCTAAGAACACCCTTGACTGTTAACTCGGAATCACTCGCGATTTGCGCTAAGTAACCAACTTTTATCCCCTTTTTATAATGAATCACCCTATGATCAATTGATTCAATTCCCGCTATCAGCTTTAAAAGAGTCGTTTTTCCACTTCCGTTCCTACCTACGATTCCAACTCTGTCATTCTCCATCACTTCAAATGAAAGATCTTCAAATAAGCTATTTCCACCAAGCATTTTACTAATTCCTTGTGCAGTACATATCATGTTTATCATCCTTTCTACAAACAAAAAAACCACAAATAAGGTTACACCTTACCTGTGGTTTAATCTGGAATTTATCATCTTTAAGCCAATATGAAGCCTTGTACTTAAAGAAAAAAGAGAACGGCAAATTGCCGCTCCCTTATCTGTTAATTTATCCATTCCGCCTGAAGCAGGGTAAGAGAGCCTTACGCTTTTTTTCTTATGAAGTTGCTGATTTTGGACACACCTGTCCCTTCAATAGCAACTTCATGAAAAATCGCACGGCAAATCGATACATAATCCATAAATTCCGTACGAACAAAAGCGTTAGACATCTCTTCCTCACCTCCTATAATTAATAATTCTATTCTATCTGAATGATCTGACAAAATCAACCCTCTGCTACACGAAGCCCTACAACTGAAATGACGACACAGGATATTAACACTAGTTGCATTCGATTCCTTGGTTCCTTAAACCAGTACATCCCAATTAAAACACTTCCCGCTGAACCGATTCCCGTCCAAATAGCATAAGCCGTACCTACTGGCAATGCCTTTAAAGATAATGACAACATAAAAAAGCTCATCGACCCAAATAAGATTGTAAAAATAGACGGCTTTAATTTAGTAAACCCTTCAGATAACTTTAAACTAATCACACCGCCAACTTCACCAAGCCCTGCGATTAATAATGCAATCCATGCCATTGTTAACTCCTCCTATGCTTCCTTCGCATTTAGCTTTAAGCCAATAATGGAAGAAATGAGCAATATGATAAAAAAGATTTTCATTAAACTAATTGATTCATTTAAAAACACCATGCCAATGACCGCTGTTCCTGCGGCTCCAAGTCCAGTAAAAATGGCATAGGCAGTTCCCACGGGTAAATACTTTAATGCTCTCGCAAAAAAGTAAAAACTCGTTACAATTCCTAAAATCGTTAACAAACTAATAATTGGATTCGTAAATCCATCGGAATATTTTAAACCAATTGCCCACAAAACTTCCATCAGACCACCTATTACAAGATAAATCCATGCCATGCTACTTCTCCTCCCCACTATAAATCCCTCTAATAAATACCGACCACGAATTTTCCAGACGTTTTTTATGCTCTTCAGGTGAATAATAGAAAACTTGTTCAAACACCCCATCAAGTAGGCATAAATAAGCGTCAAAAACCTGTTCCCACTCCTCTTCGCGGACCATCTTAACAAGGATTGACTTAATAATCTGTCTCATCACATCCTCTGTTTTTTCAAACATAGCGTATATGTCTGTTCTTAACGATTCTGGTGGAAACAGCATCATTCGTTTAAAGATCAGCCCCAACTCATCATTTCTTAAATAATTTGTGTTTTTGTGAAGCAAATTATAAAGCTGATCTTCTGGCTTCCGATCGCTTAATTCTTCTGCCGTCTTTATGAAAAACGCATTGTAATCAACGGATACTTTATGGATGACACCTAAAAAGAGATCTTCCTTACTTTTATAATGAGCATAGAGAGAAGGCTTTTTTATTCCCACACCTGAAGCGATGTCTGATAGGGAAGTTCCTTCAAACCCTTTACGCGCAAATAAAATGAGTGCGACCTCTTTAATGCGATCTTGAGTTGAATCTTTTTTCATTACACATTACCTACCGTTCGTTAGTTTACAAGAAAAATAAAAACGCAGGATACTACCTACCGTTCGTTAGTCATTATACCAATTCTTTCTCATTATTGCAATGAACATAAAAAAAGCAGCTACCAGAAAGAGACCTAGGTAGCTACATCTAAGGGAATAAGGGTTTTCAACTATTAGACGACACTGCATGGATTGAGGTTTCAAAAAAGAATGAATTTCTTTAAAATAAATGTTGTTTCTCTCACTCATAATAGCCCCTGAGCATGTTTGATTTCACTAGCAATCACAAAAAAAGGACCGGCGAATGCCGGTCTTCCTGGTAACGGAATATTTGAAAGGGGGTCTTGAGATCATCTTATCAAAGGAAATATAGTGTGAACAGGACCCTAAAACACGGGACAAACGTATGAAACCACTAATTTTACAAGATATCAGGATCTTGGCCCTACGACTATTCACTTACTTTAATTCACATTTATTATAATTACGTCTTTTGAATCAATCACTCCCTCATATAAGGTTTTGTCAAAGTAGAAAGGACAATATTTGCGTGAAAATTGCTTTATATTTCAATTCACCAACAACCCTTTAAAAGATATTTCCCTCATCAATAAAATGTGTCAAAATATAACTAGTGATTGAGATTGAAAGCAGGTGGAATAAGAATGTATTGTCCACATTGTGGAAAAAAGAGAGGCGAAAATGAACAATTCTGCTTCTCCTGCGGAAAAGAACTGATTCCGCAGACAAGATCCAACCGAAGTCTTTCCATTTTGTGGCGTTGGTTACCATTGATGATGTTCCTTTTCCTCGTTAGCTGCCTTTCAGGCTATTATCTATATGAAGAATCGGTAACAAAATCGGCGATTCGCTCATTTGAAAAAGGAGAAGAGTTGGCGAAGAAAGGCGATTTTGAAGCAGCTCAAAAAGAATTTAATGAAGCTAAAAAAAGAAGAGCTCATTTCCCAGCAGCGGAAATGAATATAAATATGGTAGTCACTGCACTTAACGTCGAAGATACGCTTAATCAGGCGGAAAAAGAAAGACAGCAGGACCACTATGATGAAGCACTTGAATTAATTCGACAAGCTGAAGATATAACAGCTGCTTATAAGGGAGAGCTTTCCTCTCATTTACAGAATGATATCGCCTCTGCTCGAACAACCGTCATGGTTGCTGAGTTAAAGTATGATATGAAAGGAAAAAAATCGATTGATGAATTGAAACCTGTTTTGACGAGAGCAGAAACATTACAGGTTGATGAGGCGCAGGAAATTGCTAGCCAAATCCGCAGTCAATTAATAGACTTCACAATTAATGAAGCGAATCAATTTTTAGAAGAGAATCACTTTACAGAAGCACTCAACGCCGTTGACGAAGGTTTAAAGATTAATAAAGACCATGAAAAATTATCAAATCTCAAAACCGTCATTGAAAAAAGACGAAATTCTTTTGAAGAGGAACAACAGAAGCGCATTGAACATGCGATGGTGGTTGCTGCAAAAGAAGAAGAAATGAACCGAACGAGTGCAATCGAACTAACCGATTTAAAAACGGAAATAACCGATTACGACGAATTAAAGGTAACCGGTCAAGTGACAAGCAAAGCTACTGTTCCGGTAAACTCGATTGGAGCCTCCTATAAAGTAATAGACGGAGATGGAAACGAATTTGATGAAGGTGAAGTGTATATTAATCCCGACAAACTATATCCTGACGATACAGGAAAATTTGATTTTATGATCTATGATGTTGGTGATGAGGTGGAGAATCTTGATGAGTTCACCGTCCAAGTTGATCACTTTACATGGTATTTGAATTAACTGAAAGGAGTATGTAAGAACGGATGTCTAAGAAACTAGCTTTACTACTATCCCTGACTAGTTCTCTCTTCATTCTAGTTATGGGAGGCATAGGTTTTTATTTTTTACATGAATCCTACTCTAGTACGGCCGTTAAAGCAACTTCTTCTCTCGGTAAGAAAACAGATACATCAGAAAAGACAGCAGAAGAACCAAATTTAAAATCCGTGATTCATGAAACACAAAAAAGCGTCGTACAAATTGAGGTTAATTTAAAAGACGGGTCATCTTCAGGCTCTGGCTTCCTCTACAATTCGGAGGGTGACGTCATTACGAATGCTCATGTAGTTGAAGGAGCACAAAAGATCACAGTTAAAACGTCCGACGCTAAACAATTCGAAGCCCAAATTATTGGTATGGGAGATACAACTGATGTAGCGGTCATACGCGTACCTGGGCTAAAAGAGAATCCCCCGCTTTCAGTTACTGAGGAACGCATGGCAGAAGTTGGCGATAACATCATCGCTCTTGGAAGTCCTCTCGGGCTACAAAACACTGTAACAACCGGGATTATTAGCGGTTTGGATCGAGAGTTTATTTTAGAACCTTATCGCTATGAACATATTTACCAAATATCCGCACCTATTACAAAAGGAAACAGTGGTGGCCCTCTTATCGATGCTACTACAGGTGAAGCCATTGCAATCAATTCTGCTGGTACAGATTCAGGCGCCATTGGGTTTAGCATTCCGCTTCCTAACGTCATCGACCAAATCAAGGGCTGGTCTGATGAACCGATTAAGCTAACAGTCGATGATGAAAGTAAAGAAGAAGTAGCTACGCCTCAAGGATTAACGGGAGAAGACTTTAAAAATAACGCTACTTACCTCATTGGTTACTTTTATGAAAGTCTTTCCACTCAAGACTATGTAACAGCCTACTCACTGCTTGGCAGCCGCTGGCAAAGCGAGATGGTTTATGAAGATTTTCGGAAGGGTTACATCCATACTCTCAATGTTGAAGTTTCGAATATGACCGGAAGCTTAAATCAAACCAATGACGAAGTAAAAGTAACGGCAACAATTAAAGCAAATGAACGAACTGAGGATAAAAAAACAACAACGTCACTCTATAACGTTACGTATCAAGTCGGTTATGAGAATGACCAGTTAAAAATTCTTAATGGAAATGCTCAGAAATTAAAATAAAAATTAAAATAGCGTCGCCACACAAAAGGTTAGAAGAATCACTTCTAACCTTTTGGTGTAATTTCTGTTCAAAGCGATTTAACAGTCGCTTCCTTTTGGTGGATAAAAACCTTCTTGGGAAATATAAATCGCGTTCTCAGGAAAAACCTCTTGTAGTCGACGTTTTATTTTCAAATACGCCTGCCGATCATACCAATCATTCAAACCATTTTCCTCAAATATTTTTCGAATCCCAAGCTGCTCCGTTCGTTTGCCCCCACTTCCATCTCCCATAAAAAAGTCATCTAGTGTAAGCCGATCCGTTACTTCAGCTAACTTTAATGGAAATTGCTCTGAGCATGGTAGCAGTGGTGCGACAGCAGCTTGTACTGGTATGCCTTCAGACCGTAACTCTTGAATCGCTTTTAACCTTGCATTAATCGGTGGTGCTGACGGAGCAAAGGTTTTGCGAACTGACTCAAGATCTGTTTCTACTGTCATACTTACAAGAATTTTATTCTTGAATTGCTTTAGAAGGTCGATATCTCTCGTAACGAGTGGAGAACGGGTTTGAAGAAACAAAAAGTCAGGGCTCTCTTCGATCATCGCCTCTAACAACCCTCTCGTTAAATGTGTTTTATGTTCCACTGGTTGATACGGATCTGTGGAAGAAGACATAAATATCGATACCCGTCCCTTTTTACGTGCTTTCGGGATTTCTTTCATCACAAGATCAGTTGCGTTTTCTTTTATATCTACCCAGGCTCCCCAATCTTCTTCTCTAAAAAGGGATATCGGCATTCTTCTAACATAGCAATACGAACACCCAAACGCACATCCAGCATAAGGATTAAGTGTATGACTATACCCATGAAGAAATCCAGTTCCTTTTGTTAAGATTGATCGAGCTGTTTTCGTTTCAATTGAAGGTTTCAATTCTGCTCCCTCCCCTTACATAAAGTATACCACAAACCGAACGTACATTCGATCACACTGCATACATTTATTCATTCTGGACACTGTAAGCAGAGAAAGGTGGAATGCATCGTGAAACGATACATTAGCGCAACACTTGTTATTTTCTTTCTCTTACCAATGTCTTCGAACGCAGCCAGTCCGGTACAGCTTCTTCAAGGAAAGTGTCCAACCCCGAATTTAAGTGAGGTGAATTCCAAGCAAGGACTTCCTTCTAAAGCGAACTCACTCCTATCAGGACTTATGGCTACAAACCAGGACACGAAAACCTGGCAAATTGTAAGCATTTCTCCTTTAAAGAAAACGTCTCACTATTACAAACCTGCTTTGAAAGCCTGTAAGAAAAAAGTGGCAGATCATACCTATTTAATTGACGTGCTTATCACAAAAAAATCAGCGCAACTCCCTGTAAGGATGCATTTTTTTGCTACAAAAGAAGATAAAGAGTGGAAAATTTGGGGACTTACTTCTTACTAATCACGCATAGTTTTTTTCAATTAACACATACTAGGAAAGCGTGTAAGCTAGCCTTTAGGATCTACACTCACGCACCTATCCCACACACTCTTATTTCACACTCGGAAAATAAGAGGCAAGCCCGATCAGGACGCTGATCGGGCTTTTTCATTGGAGATTTCGTTCGATAAATTCTTTGAATTTCACAGCTTCTTTCGATAAATGGTGGTATACCAGATACGTGTGAACTTCAGGTAGTCTAATTTCTCTCGTATCTACTTGTAGCATCCTCCCTTCAAATAGTTCTCGTTGGACAGATGAACGTGGTAGAAAGGAATACCCCAGTCCTTCCTCAATAAACCTTTTTGTAATATGAACTTGTGAAACAACCATCGTCCGAATGCCTTCGTATTTCGATCTTAACTCAACTAACAAATCATCCCAGTAATCAGGGTGATTATATGTTAATAGCGTTAACTGTGTACAAAAATCATTTAGTGAAAGCGGCAGACTGGTTTCAGCATCACCACCATCATGTGGAACTACAAGCACAATCGGATCAGCTCCGATTTGCTCGCACTTTAGATGGGTCTCTACCGATTGCATGCGAGAAAGCCCGAAATCTGCAACATTTCTAGCTACCATCCCTCCAATCTCATTCGACTCACTTACTTTTACAACAACTTCAATCGATGGATAAGCTTTCATAAATTGCTGTAGCACACTTGGAAGAACGGTTGCTGCAATCAATGGAGATACAGCGAGCGTTAATTTGTGATGGTACCCCTGTCGCCAGCCATTCATATGACGTAAGCTTTGCTCATATTGCTCCATCATTTCCTTCGCATGAGGTAAAAACTGCCTTCCTGCTTCAGAAAGAACAACACGACGTCCACTTTTCATAAACAACTTACTACCAACCTGCTTCTCGAGCTGCTGAATATGAACTGTTACAGTTGGTTGCGCAAGATATAGTTTCTCAGCGGTCTCTCTAAAATTTTCGTAACTTGCTGCCGCAACAAACGTTTTAATCCAATTGATGTTCATCTTATTGCACTCCTATTGATTACGAATCTCTATTAATTATAAGCTAATAATTTATTAGTCATAATCATAACGAAACGATAGACTAAAAACAAGACGAACAGAATGGAGTTGAGCATATGATTCATGCAGGTTTAGAAGGAATCGTTGCAGCTGATTCCAAGATCAGCCTTGTGGACGGAGAGAATGGATGGCTCGTCTATCGAGGAGAATGGGCCAAACGCATCGCAAAAGAAAAGTCATTTGAAGAAGCCGCCTATTTTCTATGGAATGGCGAGTTTCCTGATGCTAAACAACTAACTGCTTTTACTTCATCACTTGGTGAAGCAAGAGTTTTATCGACGAGTCATAAAGAAATTATCAATCGTTTGCCAGACAACACGGAAATGATGAGCGTTGTTCGAACCATATTATCTTCCATCGGTAATCAATCGTTTCAGTTTCCTGCGACGCAAGAACAGGGCATTCAACTACTGAGTATTGTTCCGACAATCATTGCTTATCGCTATCGAACTCAAAAAGGATTACCGATCATCGAACCAGACTTATCACTCTCTCATGTAGGGAATTATTTATACATGCTGACAGGTAAGCAACCTCAGGACAATCACGTGAAAGCATTAACGGCGTATTTTATTTTAACAATGGAGCATGGTCTAAATGCGTCTACATTTACAGCACGCGTGATTGCTTCAACTGAAAGTGACCTGGCATCAGCTATTACAGGAGCGATTGGTGCTATGAAAGGGCCACTTCACGGTGGCGCTCCAACTGGTGTAATTGATTTGTTAGACGAAATTAAGCGAGATGGAGATGTTGAGAAAGTATTACGACATAAGCTTGAAAATCGTGAGAAGCTTATGGGCTTTGGTCATCGCGTCTATAAAACCCGGGACCCCCGTGCTGCCGCTTTAAGCGAAATCACATCAGACTTTTATGATGATGAAGAGTTTCAATTAGCACACGAAGTAGAAGAAACTGCTGTACGTCTTTTACAGGAGTACAAACCTGATCGAAAACTTTATGCGAATGTCGAATACTATGCCGCAGCCATCTTAAGATCCATTGAACTTCCTACAGAACTATTTACGCCGACATTTACAGCAGCAAGAACTGCCGGTTGGATCGCTCACGTCTATGAGCAAAATGAAAATAACCGAATTATCCGTCCATCCTCTGTTTATAGTGGTGAAATGCCAGAGTAAGTGCGGGGTGCAGGGTTGCAGTGCCTGTCACCTGCGCTATTTGTCGAAACATGCCTTCCATAAGAAGTTTATTGGCCAAAAGGTGAATATATTGGCTAAATTTCATTTTTATTGTCCAAATCTCAACTATTTTGGGCAATTCCCAAAAAAGCTGCCTGCCGAGATCACCCGTCAGGCAGCTTTTCTACTATGAATTAAGCTTTATATGGAATCGGATCAACCGCTCCAGCCTCTTCAAAACCTTTCAAACGCAAACGGCAGCTATCGCACTCGCCGCACGCTTCTTCTTCACCATTGTAGCAAGATGTTGTTAGTTCATAAGGAACGTTCAATCTTAGCCCTTCGCCAACCGTATCAGCTTTCGTCAAGTTAATAAGCGGTGTCTCAATCTTCATCTCACTACCTGTTGCGCCTGCTTTTGTAGCTAAATTAACGGTTTCATTCATGCTTTCAATGAACTCAGGTCGACAATCGGGATAACCACTGTAGTCAACGGCCGATACCCCGATATAGATCGCTTCTGCACCAATTACTTCTGCGTAAGCAGATGCAAGGGAAAGAAAGATCATGTTACGTGCGGGCACGTAAGTTACGGGGATCTCATCTTCATCCATATCTGTCGGTACATCAATTGAATCATCCGTGAGGGCACTACCACCAATTTGATTTAGAAAACTAATGTTCACAATGCGGTGATCAGGTGCATTGTAATAGTTCGCTACTTTTTTCGCCTGCTCAACTTCGCGGTTATGCTTTTGACCATAGTGAAACGTAATCGGGTAAAGCTCATATCCTTTTTCCTTCGCCATTCCCATACATGTTGTGCTATCTAAGCCACCGCTTAAAACGATCACTGCTTTTTTACTCATCTTACACACCTCTTCGATTCGGATCCCAAATAATCTTATGAAGCTGCATACTTAGCTTCACTTGACTCAATCCGGCTTCTAGAATTTTATCAACGAGCTTATGTGGCGGCATCGTTTCCCACACTGGGCTATAAAGGACCTGGCCTTTTTGATGATTTTCTGCAACAACCTCACTAGCGACAGTGAAATCTTCATCTGACCCAATAACAAATTTGATTTCATCCTGCGTATCGAGCAGTGTAAAGTTATCGTGAAGCATACGATGCTGCTCACCAGAATCAGGAAGCTTATAGTCCATCACAAATCGAACTTTTTCCTGCCATGCTTTATCGTCTTTTCGAACGGCTTCATACGGAGTGAGATCAATCGCCCCGTTCGTTTCAATGTGTATATCTTCAATATGCGGTAGATCGACCATGGCTTGAAGAAGTGCCATTGATTTTTCACGATGAATCAGCGGTTCTCCACCTGTAAAGCAAATATGACGGCTCTTATATTGTTTAATTTGATCAATGATGGAGGCAATTGATCCTGTGTATTCTGCTTTATCCGGTGCATAGCTGTAAGGCGTATCACACCAGCTACAGCGTAGGTTACAGTGGAAGACGCGTACAAAAACGGTTGGAAATCCCGCTCGCGTTCCCTCTCCTTCTACTGTCTCAAACACTTCAACCATCGGTAATTCCCACTGCATGTATTTTGATTGTTCTGGCAGATCCCATTTATTCATTGTCTTCCATCCATTCCCGCTTCAGCGTTGCGTAGCTTGTTGGTGTCTCGTATAAAACCAGTTCCTCGATGCGCTGACCAAGATCTTTCATCTTGCGTTCTGTCAGGGCCTGATCCAACTGTTCCCACATCCAAACAATCATATTTTCAGCTGTTGTGTTCATATTTGGAAGAGCGTCATTCAAATAACGATGATCAAGCTTCGAATCAATCACTTCTTTAAACAATGTTTTAATCTCACCAAAATCAACTGATATTCCAATGTCATTAACAAATCCGCTGATCGTGATCACTAATTTATACGTATGCCCATGCATGCTTTTGCACTTGCCATCATAGCAATGTAGATGATGAGCGGCATCAAATGTGAATTCTTTCGTAACGGCTACCCGTTTATGATGATACTTTAATTCGCTTTTCTGAATATCTTCTCCAAGTACTTCAACCTTCTTTGGAATCATAAAAGACATAAAAAAGCCCCCTTCATTATTCAGTAAGGGAGACGCATGAAAAACCCCAACTCCATTCAGAGATTTGGGCTATCATTTTCACGGTCCCTAGTTTTGTTTTACGAGAGGAGGGAATTACGAACTCTCCAACTTGATAATAATATCACACCACGGCCGTTTAGAAAAGGAGAGTGATGCGCCTCTCCTTTTAAAGAGGTTTCATTCGTATGAAGAAGTGGTAAAATATACAAATAAAATGGAGGTGAGAGAGTATGTCTGAGAGTGGAATGGAAGGTTTTGGTGTGCTTTTTGGTCTTTTTGGTTTTCTTTATGTCGCCATTCTTTTATTTATCATTGTTTTAACCATCGTCTTTCTATTTAAGACCATGAGCTTTATGAAGCGAAAAAACGCATCAGATCAGGAGCAAAATGAATTGCTACGACAGCTAGTGGCAAAACAATCTTCTTCTGGTATCACAATAAGTAAAGATGATCCAACGTCTTATTAATACATAACGCCGTCCACTGTGATGGACGGCGTTCTCAATTATGCCTGTGATTGATGACGACTGACAAATCGTTCAATTCGCTTAACCGCTTCCTGCAAAGAATCAATGGATGTTGCGTATGAACAGCGAACATATCCTTCGCCACCGGCACCAAAGACGTGCCCCGGAACAACGGCAACCCGCTCTTCTTCTAATAGCTTTTCAGCAAATTCATCAGACGTCATTCCAGTTGCCTGTATAGATGGGAACGCATAGAATGCACCACCTGGCATATGACAAGAAAGACCGATATTATTAAATGATTTCACGAGGAAATTCCTTCGCTGACGGTAGCTCTTTTTCATTCGCTCGAGATCTTCTCTCCCACTTTTCAACGCTTCGAGTGCCCCATGCTGTGCAATTGTTGGCGCACACATCATCGTGTATTGATGAATCTTCAACATGGCCGAGATGATCTCTTCAGGACCGGTCACATAACCTAGTCTCCAACCAGTCATCGCAAATGCTTTTGAGAAACCAGAGATTAGAATTGTACGCTCTCTCATTCCATTTACACGTGCAATGCTGTAGTGCGTCTCATCATACGTTAATTCCGCATAAATCTCATCCGATAATACGAGAAGATCATGTTCTTCAATTACGTCCGTTACGCTCTTCAGTTCTGCTTCAGACATGGTTGCACCTGTTGGGTTGCTAGGAAAACAAAGAAGAATGGCTTTTGTCCGCTTCGTTATCACCTTTTCAAGCGATTCACGAGTGATTTTAAACTCATCTTCTGCCTTTGTCTCTAAGGAAACAGGCGTACCTCCTGCGAGCGTGACAGCTGGAGCATATGCGACAAAACCAGGTTCAACAATGATAACTTCGTCGCCTGGATCTATCACCGCTCGAAAAGCCAAATCAATCGCCTGACTTGCTCCTACCGTTAAAATGATTTGAGATTCAGCTGAATAATTGAGTGAAAATTGCTCTGACAGATACGAAGAAATTTCTTCTCTTAACTCAAGTAACCCTGCATTTGCCGTATAAGCTGTATAACCGCTTTCAAGTGAAGCGTAGCCGGCTTCACATACATTCCACGGTGTCACAAAATCAGGCTCACCCACACCAAGTGAAATAACGTTATCCATTTGTGATGCAAGGTCAAAGAACTTTCGAATGCCTGATGGTTTTAATTGCGAAGCGGTTTTAGACACATATTGCTGTTGAACATGCTTCATGGTGACACCACAATCCGCTTATCTTTCTTTTCGGGCTCAAAGATGACACCGTCATGTTTATATTTCTTTAGCAGAAAATGCGTTGTTGTCGAAAGAACTGAATCTAGCGTCGATAGCTTATTTGAGACAAAAAAGGCAACTTCTTTCATTGTTTTACCTTCTATCTGTACAGATAAATCGAACGCACCTGACATCAAATAAACAGCTTTCACTTCTGGAAAACGATAAATACGTTCAGCGATTTCATCAAAGCCAACGTCTCGTTTTGGTGTTACTTTCACATCAATCATGGCTGCAACTCCATCTACTCCAGATGTCTTATCCCAGTTGATGACAGACGAATAATTCAAAATAATGTTTTGCTCTTCAAGTCTCTTGATTGTTTTCTCTACTTCTTCAACCGACAATTCAACCATATCGGCTAGCACATCCATTGGAATACGCGCATTTTCTTCTAAAATCTCAAGAATTTCAATTTCTTTTTCATTCATGGAAAGGCCCCCTGATTGTATCTATTTCATCTACTATATCATTCTTATTGCTTTATTTCATTTCACTCATACCTACTTTAATCCTAGCACAATTTTCGTAATCTCATTCTCGTTTTTCAACCAGTCTGTGAAACGCTCAATATCATATGAAAAAATGCGATCACAATCAATTAATTTAACAATCTGTCTACCCGCCTGGTAAATTCGTTTCGTTTCAGGTGAGAGTTGCTCTTCACCTCGGTATGCAATCCCCTGCATGGCGCAAATGGCTTCAATGGCGAGAATCCGTCTAACGTTTGTCGTAATTTGCGACGCATGGCGAGCTCCAATCGTTCCCATACTAACATGATCCTCCTGATTAGCTGAAGAGGGTATCGAATCGACTGAAGCAGGATGTGCTAACGTTTTATTCTCAGAGACGAGTGAAGCAGCCGCATACTGCATGATCATAGCACCTGATTGGAGCCCCGGCTCTGGGCTTAGAAATGCAGGTAAATCATTTAATTGCGGATTAACAAGTCGCTCGATGCGTCGTTCTGAGATACTCCCAAACTCAGCCATGGCAATGGAAAGAAAGTCCATCGCCAGTGCGATTGGCTGACCATGAAAGTTACCTCCAGATAGAACTTTCGCCCCACCATCAAAAATAAGTGGGTTATCTGTTGCCGCATTCATCTCGATTTCGAGCTTTTCTTTCACATAACCCAGCGCCTGCCAGGACGCACCGTGAACTTGAGGGATACAGCGAATAGAGTAAGCGTCTTGCACCCTAACTTCACCCTGTTTAGTCGTTAGTAGACTGCCTTTTAAAAGTTTTCTTAACCTTCTTGCTACATCCATTTGCTCAGAATATCCACGCGCCAAGTGGATTTTTTCATCAAAAGCATCTGTAATTGCTCGTAATCCTTCTAATGTTAGCGCTGAAATACCATCGGCTTCATAGGCAAGTTTCTCGGCTTCTAGATAAGTAACAGCTCCCATAGCCGTCATCGCCTGAGTGCCATTAATTAAGGCGAGACCTTCTTTTGCTGTTAACTGTATTGGTTGAATTCCTTTCACCTTTAACGGGACGATCGCTTTCTCGCGTTTTCCCAGGTAAAATACTTCTCCTTCTCCTAGTAACGGCAAGGCGAGATGAGCTAACGGAGCAAGGTCACCACTAGCTCCAAGCGAACCCTGTTGGGGAACGACGGGAAGAATATCCTCATTCGCATACAAGATCAGGCGTTCAATGACTTCACGTCTAATACCAGAAAAGCCTTTTAGCAAAGCATTTGCACGAAGCAATAGCATCGCTTTTGAGACAATCGGGGGAAACGGGTCTCCTACTCCGCACGCATGAGAATAAATAAGATTTAACTGCAGCTGATCAACATCCGCAGAAGGAATATGAACATCGCTTAACTTACCAAATCCAGTCGTAATGCCATACACCGTTTTGCCGTTCGCCACAATCGTTTCCACTGCTTCTCTACTCTCATCTACCCTCTGTAAACTTTCATTTGAACAACCAGCTCGTTCACCGTTATACAATAGTTCTCTTAACTGCGCAAGTGATAAACGATTGCCATCAAGAAGAATCATATTCGCCCACTCCTCTACCTTATTATCTAAGTAAAGGTCCATGAAAAAACCGTTTTAAAAATCGAATCGATTTTTAAAACGGTTTTTGATATCACTCAAATTGGTGTAATTGCTCATGAGCCTTCCACGCCTTTCCTTAGTCAATGATACCTGATTCTCCAATATTCACTTTTACATCAATCGTAACAGGGAGATCCGGATAACGTTCATCCCATTTTTTAAAATCAAAGTTTCTTGTTTGACTTCGAGCATGGTCACCGATGGAGAAAGGATCAATGCCTAACTTTTGAAATTCCTTTATCATCTCAATTCCCTGCGCTTCCACCTTTCTTTCGAAGGTTTGCGCGATTTCTGTCTTCTTTGCTTTCGTCAACTTTTCACCCGTATATTCTACGATATTGCCATTTAACTTAACTGATATGTTTAGTGAAGGATTGGTATTCCCATTTTTCACCTTATATGTTACTTTTGATTTGATTTTTTGTAAGTTTGCGTACTCGCCATCAGGAAGCTCTAACTCATATAATCCTGCGCTGAAACTCTTATTAATCAAAGCAAATATGAACATTTCATCCAGGTTGAGCTTCCCAACCATTATATCATCGTCAAACAAAGCAAGACCTTTAACTTTAACCTCAGTTTCTTCCATCCTCAGAATAGGAGTAACCGGATCCATTCCATCACCATAATATTTGTAATCGAATAAATGAATATTGTTTTGTGGCATATTCCCATACTCAACTGATTGCTTAATAAGATTCTGTAAAAATGGGCCGATTCCTTGCAAATATTGAAATTCATTTTTTATTAATTCACTTGCACTTCCCTCTACAACGCCAATATAAATCAATCGGCCTGCTGCAGGGTCTCTCAAGAAACTATCTAGAATATCAATAATTCCTTCTTCGGCCATGTCTTCACTAAATAGCAATACAGCCATTTTTCCAATCGATATGGGCTTAGGTAGACCGCTTAGTTGATTCCGAAGACCTTTACTCGTATAAGCTTCCGCTTCAAAAGCTCTCGTTTCTACCTCTTGATTGGGGTCAAACGTTTGTAGGGAGATCGTTCCTTTTATCTTTCCTTCTTCTCCCTGGTCATATCCTACAATAAACAGAATGGGAACTTCATCAATAATTTCTTCCGCTACGCACCCTGTAAGTAGAAAACAAAATAGGAGTAAGCTAAACACATATTTCATATTCGCCTTGTCACCCTTCTCCAAATCGTACTGTATAGAAAAATAAATGGGATATAAAAGTAATACACATAAGTCCCTATTATAGAGGTTAGCGTATTTAGATAGTCAACTTGATCGCGATTGACAACCATTACACATGCGATAAATACAAATGTGATAAGAATAAAAATAAAGTACTTCTGCTTTATATGAAGCACTTTTTTACCAACACGACTGGCCCCCCACATCGTGAGACAAATGTTTGGAAAAACAACAAAACACCAGAAGGTAATTCCTATGTACTCAAAGCGCTCAACGAAAGGAAGCTCTACCACTTTCCACGCAATTAATGTAGACCAGATTGACTGCTGAAGTTGACCCTCACTATAAAAAGCTAACGAAATGACCATCACCATCGTATAAACCAAAGTCGTTAATAGCACACCCATGTGAGCCCATATCCGAGAGCTTTTCGGATTTTTTAAAAAGGGGTATGCGAGTAATAAAATATCAATGCCTACAAAACTAAGCGTCATTTGCCTTGTTCCAAGAGCAATTTCTTTTAACGAATGATCCATGATTGGCAGTAAATTACTAAATGTCGAAAACTTGATTGGAGCCGTTGCCGTAAATACTAACCACATCGGAATTAAAACTCCAAAAAAACAAATACCTGCGACAGTACGAAACCCTCCTGCTAGGACGTAATACGTTAACAAAAGATACATCGCCACTGGGATCCATGTCGCTAACTCAGGAAACATCCAAGCCTGAATCACTTCTATAAACGTGCGTAGTATGACAATCGTACCTAATAGTAAGTACATCATGAGAGCAATGTTAAATACGGAGCCAATCCATTTCCCAAACCATTTATTATGAAGGTCGATAATATCGAACGAGCCATCACTAAGAACACGGTACATCATCCATATAAAAACATGAAAAATTACCCCAGTTATAATCACGACAATCCAGGCATCATTCCCTGTGTAAGCCGCAATATACCTCGGAAATCCTAATATTCCGACTCCCACTTGATTACTATGAATAATAAACATGATTAGGAATGGTGAAATTAGAAGATCTTTTCGATTCTGCTCCATACAACTCACCCTCTACTGCTCATCAAAGTCCAACGAATGCTTTGACTTTTTTTTCTTATCCTCAAAGCGTGTTGATTGGTTTCCTCGAAAAAATTGAAACCTGTTTTTTTGCATCACATAAGGCAAACGAAAAAAAGAGTCATACCAATCTTTTATTCTTGGCGGATATAATGGCGCCAGATACGGATTTCCAAATGAGGTTAACCGAATCATATGTGTCAATATAAATAAGCCAAACAGCGCTACACCGATCAAACCTAGAAATTGAGCGAACACAATCAAAGGATAGCGCAAAAATCGAATGGTGTTTGTCATACGGTAAACTGGCGTTGTAAAAGACGCTAGCGCTGACAACGCAACTAATATTAGAAGGATATTACTCGTAAGGGAAGCTTCTACTGCAGCCGTTCCTATGACAATACCACCAACGATACCAAGTGTTTGACCAACTTTCGTCGGCATTCTTGCCCCAGCCTCACGTAATAAATCAATCGTGACTTCAAGAAAAAACACTTCAATGACTGGTGAAAAAGGAATGTCACTTCTTGAAGAAATTAACGTCGCTAATAGCTTAGATGGAAATAATTCATAATGATACGTTAATACGGCAACGTACAATGGGGTTGCAATAATAGATGCCAAGATCGCAATCATTCGTACAATACGGAAAAAAGAAGCAATATTCCAACCTAGATAATAATCTTCAAACGAAACTAACAATTGCCCAAAGTTTATCGGACCAATTAAAGCATTAGAAGACCCTTCTGTTAAGATTGCAAAAGCACCAAAATTCATATGCCCCGTAATCCGATCGGTTCTTTCAGTATCAATCATTTGTGGAAAAACGGAGAATGAGTTATCTTCTAACATCTGACCAATAAATGAAGAATCAGAGATAATATCAAAATCAAGATCTTCCAGACGCTGCATAACTGTGTTGATATTCTGCTCACTTGCAACACCTTCTATAAAAGCGACTACCACCTTTGTTTTACTAACCGTTCCTACTGTAATTTCCTTCATCCTTAACCTGGGATGGGGAATTCTGCGCCTAAGTAAATTCATATTTGTATGAAGGTCCTCAACTAAACCTTCTTTCGGTCCCATTACGCTAAATTCAATTTCTGGAGCAGAGAGATCCCTTGATTTACGTAGACTAATGTTAACGAGCAGTACTTTTTGACCCCTTGAAAGCTGAACAGCGACATGCCCTTCCAATAAACGTTCTTGGATGAGTGACAGTTTTGATGAGATTTCAATATTCTCAATTGGAAGGATGCCTTTTAAATCTTCGAGCGATTTCGATTCGCACTCCTTTATTACAGGTAAAATATCACGATGTAACTGTTCAGGATCAATAAGAGAGGCAAAGTAGATTAAACGATAAGGCTGATCACTTTCTTTGTTCTCATACGCAACAAAATCGATTGATTGCTTCAGGTCCTTGACCATTTCTTCTAATGTACTCGGTTTTTCAGATGCACCTCTCTTAAACCATTTCAAAAGTAATCATCTCCGTACGTTACAGTCTCTTCCAATTAGCATGCACCGTTCTCATTCTCTTATCCCACAAAAAAGATCAGATGCTAAGAAGCACCTGATCTCGCTATGTTCTTTCTTTATAAACACTAAGTACCTTTTGACGCTGTTCTCTATGATCGACGGTTGGATGAGGATAATCTTGTCCAATGACACAACTACTTTCCTTTTGCTCTTCCTCACTCATTTTTGATGGTTGATGAATATACTTATTCGCGACATTCTTTAACTCTGGAACGTACTTTCTAATATAAGTGCCATCCGGGTCAAAACGCTCTGCTTGTGTCGTAGGATTAAAAATTCGAAAATAAGGAACTGCATCCGTTCCGGTAGAAGATGCCCACTGCCAGCCTCCAGTATTAGAAGACTCATCATAATCAATCAGCTTTGCTTCAAAGTAACGTTCACCAAGTCTCCAATCAATAAGATAATCTTTGGTAAGAAACGAGGCGGTAATCATACGTAGTCGATTATGCATCCACCCTTCTTGATTTAGTTGTCTCATCCCCGCATCAACAATCGGAAAACCTGTTTCACCTTTTTTCCACTTGTTCAATTTTTCATTATCATCATTCCAAGGAATTCCTCGGTATTTCGTTTGAAACTCACTATTCCTGAATTCAGGAAACTCTGCATGAACCATTCCATAAAAATCTCGCCAGGCAAGCTCCTGTATGAATGTTTCTGCACCCTTATTGTCATTTTCTGCTACCATATGAAAAAGAGTTCGAATCGAAAGTGTGCCTGTTTTTAAATAGGGAGATAATTTGCTTGTCCCAATGAGTGAAGGCACATCACGATGATCATCATAGTCCTTTAATCTTTCTATCGCAAAACGCCTTGCACGCTGCTGTGCACTCTTTTCCCCTATTGCTTTCCAATGACGCCCACACCGTTTTAAAACGCTTGTGAATTCTGTTCTGTCATCTAGATAATCATTAAATTCACGGGCATACTTTTTAGCTCTCTTTTGATCAATATGAAGCACTTGCGGTTTCTTCAAAGTTCGCCACTGCTTATAATATGGCGTAAATACTTTATACATCATATCATCCTGTTTCCTAACTGCTTGGGAACCATGTAGGTAATAATCTTGATAACTATATGATTCGATTTCTTTTTCTGTTAACCAATTACATACTTCTTTATCTCTCCTTGCACCGTAACCTGCCTCATCTTCATTAAAGAATACAGCTTTCACATTTAAAGTATCCGTTACTTTTTCAAATACGTGAATGGGATCTCCATATACAATTTGGAAAGGTAAATTTCCCTCTATACATCGCTCTTGAAATTGCGCGACCGTTTGAAAAAAATAATCATGATGAAGATCAATGTTTTCTGTAAAATGGGGATCTAATTGAAAAAGGCCCACCCAGGTAGCATCGTTTTCTTCACAATAAGCAATTGCCTTTTCAAGGGCAGTATGATCATTTAAACGAAAGTCCCGCCGAAACCAGACGATAACCGTTTTACTCATATTCCTTCACCTCTTCTATTATTTTAAGTCGAGTGAAGAGTTGTTGATAGTTTTAATGTGTTAAAAGGATGATTAGGGTTAAGGTTAATTCTTTGAGCGTGATATATGAGGGCAATAAGTGGAAAGTCGTTAATAATTCCGCGATATTCCAGATAATTCCGCGATAGTTGAATTTATTCCGCGATTTTATATGATATTTCCGCGAATTTGAGATTAATTCCGCGAACGTAATGAATGAGGGCTTGGAGCTAGTGAAAACTCATCTATAAAACCATACAAAAAAGCGAGAAACCCTCAAGGTCTCTCGCCTTTCTTCAATTGCCCAGCGACGTCCTACTCTTGCAGGGGGAGATCCCCCAACTACCATCGGCGCTGAAGAGCTTAACTTCCGTGTTCGGCATGGGAACGGGTGTGACCTCTTCGCCATCGTCACTAGACTTTACAGGGTGTTCCCTGAAAACTAGATAGCACGCACAACGTATTCCAATAATATGTCCAGCTACGTAAGCCAAATCCTCGATCGTTTCACCTTTTGATTCTGACGCAAAAAGCGCGTCTGATTCAAAAGCTTCCAACGCTTGTCGGATTTAAACGGCTTACTTCGCTTTTCGTTTTAGGTTAAGCCCTCGATCGATTAGTATTCGTCAGCTCCACGTGTTGCCACGCTTCCACCCCGAACCTATCTACCTCATCATCTCTAAGGGATCTTACCAGCTTAATGCTGTGGGAAATCTCATCTCGAGGGGGGCTTCATGCTTAGATGCTTTCAGCACTTATCCCTTCCACACGTAGCTACCCAGCTATGCTCCTGGCGGAACAACTGGTACACCAGCGGTGTGTCCATCCCGGTCCTCTCGTACTAAGGACAGCTCCTCTCAAATTTCCTGCGCCCGCGACGGATAGGGACCGAACTGTCTCACGACGTTCTGAACCCAGCTCGCGTACCGCTTTAATGGGCGAACAGCCCAACCCTTGGGACCTACTTCAGCCCCAGGATGCGATGAGCCGACATCGAGGTGCCAAACCTCCCCGTCGATGTGGACTCTTGGGGGAGATAAGCCTGTTATCCCCAGGGTAGCTTTTATCCGTTGAGCGATGGCCCTTCCATGCGGAACCACCGGATCACTAAGCCCGACTTTCGTCCCTGCTCGACTTGTAGGTCTCGCAGTCAAGCTCCCTTGTGCCTTTACACTCTGCGAATGATTTCCAACCATTCTGAGGGAACCTTTGGGCGCCTCCGTTACACTTTAGGAGGCGACCGCCCCAGTCAAACTGCCCACCTGACACTGTCTCCGCACCGGATCACGGTGCTGGGTTAGAATGTCAGTACAGCCAGGGTAGTATCCCACCGACGCCTCCATCGAACCTGGCGGTCCGACTTCTATGGCTCCTACCTATCCTGTACAAGCTGTACCAAAATCCAATATCAGGCTACAGTAAAGCTCCATGGGGTCTTTCCGTCCTGTCGCGGGTAACCTGCATCTTCACAGGTACTATAATTTCACCGGGTCTCTCGTTGAGACAGTATCCAAGTCGTTGCACCTTTCGTGCGGGTCGGAACTTACCCGACAAGGAATTTCGCTACCTTAGGACCGTTATAGTTACGGCCGCCGTTTACTGGGGCTTCGATTCAGAGCTTCTCCCGTAAGGGATAACCCCTCCTCTTAACCTTCCAGCACCGGGCAGGTGTCAGCCCCTATACTTCGCCTTACGGCTTTGCAGAGACCTGTGTTTTTGCTAAACAGTCGCTTGGATCTTTTCACTGCGGCTCCCCTGGGCTATAAACCCGAGGAAGCACCCCTTCTCCCGAAGTTACGGGGTCATTTTGCCGAGTTCCTTAACGAGAGTTCTCCCGATCGTCTTAGGATTCTCTCCTCGCCTACCTGTGTCGGTTTGCGGTACGGGCACCTCTTTCCTCACTAGAGGCTTTTCTTGGCAGCGTAGAATCAAGGACTTCGGTACTAAATTTCCCTCGCCATCACGACTCAGCCTTCACGGTGAACGGATTTACCTATTCACCAGCCTAATCGCTTGGACGCGCATTTCCAGCAGCGCGCTCTCCCTATCTTTCTGCGTCCCCCCGTCGTTCAAACGGAAAGGAGGTGGTACAGGAATATCAACCTGTTATCCATCGCCTACGCCTTTCGGCCTCGGCTTAGGTCCCGACTAACCCTGAGCGGACGAGCCTTCCTCAGGAAACCTTGGGCTTTCGACGGACAAGATTCTCACTTGTCTTTCGCTACTCATACCGGCATTCTCACTTCTAAGCGCTCCACCAGTCCTTTCGGTCTGACTTCACAGCCCTTAGAACGCTCTCCTACCATTGTCGTAAGACAATCCACAGCTTCGGTGATACGTTTAGCCCCGGTACATTTTCGGCGCAGCGTCACTCGACCAGTGAGCTATTACGCACTCTTTAAATGATGGCTGCTTCTAAGCCAACATCCTGGTTGTCTAAGCAACGCCACATCCTTTTCCACTTAACGTATACTTTGGGACCTTAGCTGGTGGTCTGGGCTGTTTCCCTCTCGACTACGGATCTTATCACTCGCAGTCTGACTCCCGCGGATAAATCGTTGGCATTCGGAGTTTGACTGGATTCGGTAATCCGGTAAGGACCCCTAGTCCAATCAGTGCTCTACCTCCAAGATTCTTGCCGCGAGGCTAGCCCTAAAGCTATTTCGGAGAGAACCAGCTATCTCCAGGTTCGATTGGCATTTCACCGCTACCCACACCTCATCCCCGCATTTTTCAACATGCGTGGGTTCGGGCCTCCATTCAGTGTTACCTGAACTTCACCCTGGACATGGGTAGATCACCTGGTTTCGGGTCTACGACCACGTACTATTTCGCCCTATTCAGACTCGCTTTCGCTGCGGCTCCGCCTTATCAGCTTAACCTTGCACGGGATCGTAACTCGCCGGTTCATTCTACAAAAGGCACGCTGTCACCCATTAACGGGCTCCAACTAGTTGTAGGCACACGGTTTCAGGTTCTCTTTCACTCCCCTTCCGGGGTGCTTTTCACCTTTCCCTCACGGTACTGGTTCACTATCGGTCACTAGAGAGTATTTAGCCTTGGGAGATGGTCCTCCCAGATTCCGACGGGGTTTCACGTGTCCCGCCGTACTCAGGATCCGTCTCGGAGGGCAGCGGATTTTGACTACAGGATTGTTACCTTCTCTGATGGACCTTTCCAGGTCGCTTCGTCTATCCGTGCCTTTGTAACTCCAAAGAGACGTCCTACAACCCCAGAGGGCAAGCCCTCTGGTTTGGGCTGATTCCGTTTCGCTCGCCGCTACTCAGGAAATCGCATTTGCTTTCTCTTCCTCCGGGTAATGAGATGTTTCAGTTCCCCGGGTCTGCCTTCCATTCCCTATGTATTCAGAAATGGATACCATCCTATTAAAGATGGTGGGTTCCCCCATTCGGAAATCTCCGGATCAAAGCGTACTTACAGCTCCCCGAAGCATATCGGTGTTCGTCCCGTCCTTCTTAGGCTTCTAGTGCCAAGGCATCCACCGTGCGCCCTTAGTAGCTTAACCTTCGATTTGTTAGGCATTGCTGCCATAACGCATCAGTTATTACTAAGTTCTTGCATAAAAATAATTATTGGATGTCGTTGTTTATGCTATCTAGTTTTCAAGGAACAAAGCTAACATTCAACTCAGCACAATGGCTTCATTGACTAGCTTGTTTGAAAGAATAAATCATTCTTTCAAAACTAAACGAAACGCTCATGTAAGGTTGGTAACGTAAGTTACCTTCGTAATTCTCCATAGAAAGGAGGTGATCCAGCCGCACCTTCCGATACGGCTACCTTGTTACGACTTCACCCCAATCATTTGTCCCACCTTCGGCGGCTGGCTCCATAAAGGTTACCCCACCGACTTCGGGTGTTACAAACTCTCGTGGTGTGACGGGCGGTGTGTACAAGGCCCGGGAACGTATTCACCGCGGCATGCTGATCCGCGATTACTAGCAATTCCGGCTTCATGCAGGCGAGTTGCAGCCTGCAATCCGAACTGAGAACGGCTTTATGGGATTTGCTTCACCTCGCGGTGTCGCTGCCCTTTGTACCGTCCATTGTAGCACGTGTGTAGCCCAGGTCATAAGGGGCATGATGATTTGACGTCATCCCCACCTTCCTCCGGTTTGTCACCGGCAGTCACCTTAGAGTGCCCAACTAAATGCTGGCAACTAAGATCAAGGGTTGCGCTCGTTGCGGGACTTAACCCAACATCTCACGACACGAGCTGACGACAACCATGCACCACCTGTCACTCTGTCCCCCGAAGGGGAACGTCCTGTCTCCAGGATTGTCAGAGGATGTCAAGACCTGGTAAGGTTCTTCGCGTTGCTTCGAATTAAACCACATGCTCCACTGCTTGTGCGGGCCCCCGTCAATTCCTTTGAGTTTCAACCTTGCGGTCGTACTCCCCAGGCGGAGTGCTTAATGTGTTAACTTCAGCACTGAGGGTGGAACCCCCCAACACCTAGCACTCATCGTTTACGGCGTGGACTACCAGGGTATCTAATCCTGTTTGCTCCCCACGCTTTCGCGCCTCAGCGTCAGTTACAGACCAGAGAGCCGCCTTCGCCACTGGTGTTCCTCCACATATCTACGCATTTCACCGCTACACGTGGAATTCCACTCTCCTCTTCTGCACTCAAGTCCTCCAGTTTCCAATGACCCTCCACGGTTGAGCCGTGGGCTTTCACATCAGACTTAAAAGACCGCCTGCGCGCGCTTTACGCCCAATAATTCCGGACAACGCTTGCCACCTACGTATTACCGCGGCTGCTGGCACGTAGTTAGCCGTGGCTTTCTGGTTAGGTACCGTCAAGGTACCGCCCTATTCGAACGGTACTTGTTCTTCCCTAACAACAGAGCTTTACGACCCGAAGGCCTTCGTCACTCACGCGGCGTTGCTCCGTCAGACTTTCGTCCATTGCGGAAGATTCCCTACTGCTGCCTCCCGTAGGAGTCTGGGCCGTGTCTCAGTCCCAGTGTGGCCGATCACCCTCTCAGGTCGGCTACGCATCGTCGCCTTGGTAAGCCATTACCTTACCAACTAGCTAATGCGCCGCGGGCCCATCCTGCAGTGTTAGCTCAGAAAGCCAACTTTTAACATTGCACCATGCGGTGCGATGTATTACCCGGTATTAGCTCCGGTTTCCCGGAGTTATCCCAGTCTGCAGGGCAGGTTGCCCACGTGTTACTCACCCGTCCGCCGCTAAGATCAGGGAGCAAGCTCCCATCTCTTCGCTCGACTTGCATGTATTAGGCACGCCGCCAGCGTTCGTCCTGAGCCAGGATCAAACTCTCCGATAGAAAGCTTAATCTAGCTTTTAAAACAATTTGTTTCCGTAGAAACAACTACTTACATGGCGTTTCGTTCAGTTTTCAAAGATCGATTTAATTCTATTAATCTCGGTTCGTTTCTCCCGAGTGACAACTTCTATCTTACCAGCAATCTCTCATTGCGTCAATGTCTTTTTTTAAAACATTTTCGCATGTAAGTTGTTGGTGATGTTTCGAAGTGACAAGATACATCTTACCATGTGGATATAATGTCGTCAACAGTTTTCGAGAATTATTTTCCTATCTTTTAAAATGAACGGGTTTACGTATTTACGTAAACCGTTCATCTCGCTAACTCTATTGTCTTTATCTTCTAAGGCCCATTTATAAAAAGCTAACCAGAAACCATTTTAACCTGTCAGTACTTCTTCTTCAGGATATCTGATTTTTGGTGTTTTCTTAGAAGCGAAGATAAAGGCTAGTGTAAGGGGCCCTAGTTTCCCTACCATCATAATCACAATAATCGTGAGCTTCCCAATACCATCTAAACTACCCGTTATCCCCATTGATAGTCCTACGGTACCAAATGCAGATACAACTTCAAACAAATTCGCTAGAAAAGGAGAGCCTTGCGTAAGTTCAAGAATGAAAACCCCTACTAGAACAACGCCTGTCGAGATAACCGTAATGGCAAGTGCTTTGATAATAACTGAAAAGGCTAGCGTCTTATGAAAGATCGTTACTTCATTTTTTCCTTTTAAGAAGGTGTTAACAGAAAGAAGCATGGCGATAAACGTCGTAAGCTTAATGCCTCCACCCGTAGAGGCACTTCCTGCACCAATAAACATGAGACATATTGTAAAGAAGAGGGAGGCTTCTTCCATACTACCGATATCAATCGTATTAAAGCCTGCTGTTCGTGGAGTTAACGCTTGAAAAAAGGCCGCCCATCCCTTCCCAGGTCCATTTAACTGACCAAGAGTAGAAGTGTTATTCCACTCAAGAGTAATAATGACGAGAAAAGCAAGTGCATTAATAAAGAGACTTCCTATCACCATTAACTTCGTGTGAAGCGTCCACTCTCTAAAATGCTTCTTCTCCTTTAAATCAATCAAAACCGTGAAGCCGATTCCTCCTAAAATAAAGAGCATTACGATCACAAGGTTTATAATCGGATCTCCTGCATAGGAGGAAAGACTATCAGACCAAATTGAAAATCCAGCATTATTGTAAGCTGAAATGGCGTGAAAGATGGCTACATAAATGCCGGTCCCTACACCATATTCCGGAATCCATCTTGCAGATAGGAGAATGGCTCCAATAATTTCAATTACTATTGAAAAAATAAATAGACTTCTTACAAGCTTAATAATACCTCCCATCCCTTTTTGATTTAATGCTTGAGTGATTAAAAGACGCTGTGAAATCCCGATTTTCTTTCCAATTAGAAGAAAGATAACAACAGCAAATGACATAATACCAAGTCCACCAACTTGAATTAATAGCATAATAACGACCTGACCAAAAACGGTATAAACCGAACCCGTGTCTACAACGACGAGCCCTGTAACTGTGATGGCTGATATAGCTGTAAACCAGGCATCTAACCAGCTCACAGGTGTAGTTGTTGCATGTGGTAATTTCAATAAAACAGTTCCAATCGTACTTACTATGAGAAATAGAAGCAGTAAAGCTCTTGGCGGATGAAGAAATAGTTCTTTCAGCTTCATGATTAGTTTCCTTCTTTCTTAATGGTGCTATTAAACTAAACGAGTCAAACTAAGACTTCTGCCAAAATACATCTATACAATACTTGGAGGTGAGATAACAAAAGAAAAAACACAGAACTTCTGTGTCTTAAGCAAGAGTAGTCTATTATCGTTAGAGTTAGCTTAATGCACCGTAAAAGAATTTCAATTAAAGATTGAAATTATAATACCTGCATCTTCATCCGAAGTAAAGCTATTATTTCACGGTTTTATTTTCGTCAAAATAAAGATGGTAATGAATTTTGCAACCTTCATTATATGAAGCGTGGCAGTAAGGGCACAGAGAGTGTGCTGTTAAGTACTCCTGAATCGTTAGTTCAGAATAGCACCTTCCACATAAAATAGCTTTTTGGTTATATTTTTCCTTTGGCCATACTTGGACGGGATGATCAGCTGTTTCTTGATGGCATAAAAAACACGGATAGTAAGTATCACAACAATAGAATTTAATCGCAATAATATCTCGTTCACTGTGATAATGTTCGCATCGCGTTTCGTTATCTACGGTTTTTCCTTTTACTAAAACTTGATTTTGATGCATTTCTATCCTCTCCTAACACTAGAAGTAAAGTTATCATACCATTTTCCTTATAACTTAACGCCAGGAATATTTGGCTAACTTTTCACCTTTCACTATGTATTCAGGCATACAGATTTTGCAATAAGAATAACCTTTTGTCTGCCTCATCTCTTCTGTTATCTTAAGAAGCTCATCAAGGTTATCAGAACAAATTTTTTCCACTTTCGTTCTTGCTCCCTCATCTTTTTCTCGCCACAGTGTCCTACAAGTAGCTGCATGAATTTTATTATATGCCGCATCTTTTCCTTTGAAATGATTAAAAACATACCCATTTTGATTAGAACTGTGCCACCTCAAATAGCGTTCTTCATTTTCTTTAAATATCCCAATCACGGTCTAGCCTCCCAAATTAATAATCACTAAACCAAATTCGCTGTTCCTTTCAATCTGCCTCTTTACTTTTTATTACAGTTCCTCCTCTTTTTTTATTTAACTGTAATGTTTCGCTTGCACCAACCTTTCTAATTATCAAAACAAAAAAGGCTCCGTTTTCACGGAACCTCTCTTAGTGATGAAGTACTGGCTTCACCTGTCGCATATGAATGCTTTTCTTAACAATTGGGATAAGCCATCGATCAATCCCAATTTTAGCGGCATTATAACCCGCAATTAATAAGAGCATTCCGAGAATAACCATCATTGGATTCGTGCTAGTTGTCCCACTAAAGAGGAAAGCAAAGTTCATTACTACTCCCATGAATGCCGCAAGAGTTGTGAAAGTACCAAGTATTAAGCCAAGTCCAACTAGAAACTCTCCCCATGGTATTAAGACATTAAAGAAATCGACATTTGGAATGGCTACGCCTTCTAAAAAAGTAGCCCACCAACCTTGAACAGCCGGATGTTCTCCACTCGCACTCGCAACCGCTCCCTGCAAAAAACCATTTGCGTCAAAACCATTCGTTATTTTTGTCCATCCAGCCGCGATCCATTGATAGCCTAGAAACAATCGAATAAGGAAAAGAATGCCAGAAGTTCCCTTGTTCTCTCTCAAAAAATGAACAAACATACTCCTCACGCTCCACAACTTTATTTTTATCACACCTTCATTGTAGTCACGTTTCTTTCACCGGTCTGTGACAACCATCACCAATATGCCTATCTGGTTTATTTCAGCATAATTCGGGTATGAAATAATTGGATAATAAAAAAGGACAGAATCTCATCTGCCCTAAGCGTAACTTTCATCTGTTTTCGTTTTTCTTTTTTCAACGATGCGATAGAAAAGTAACGCAACACACCCAACTAGGGTTAAACATCCCATCACAGCATACAAAGTTGCTCCAGAAGATCTTTCAAAGATCAGCCCTCCGAACAATGAACCAAGAATCCCTGATAGTCCAAAGAAAACAGAGATAAATAGAAGATGTCCCGTGGCTTGCAAGTGCTCGGGCACTAACTTTGTCACATATTGAAACGCAGCAACGTAAAAAACACCAAACGTTACACCGTGAAAAATTTGAAGAAGGATAACGGCTACCGGACCCCCTATGTACGCTAACCCAAACCACCTAACTGCATAGATCACACCCGCAATCATGATAAAGACAATTTCATTAAATCTTCTGAACCAGTAATGGCTTGTAGCGAATATAATAGCTTCACTAGCTACAGCAACAAACCAGGCAAGTCCAATTTGAGACTCATTCCCACCAAGTTCTGTAAGATATAGTCCAACGAAACTATCATTTGCCCGATGTGGGATCGTTAAAAACAAGATTGTGCCTAAGAACAGTAAAAACTTACTATTCTCCCCAATCCTCATCGCATCAAACACTGTCACAGGCTTGTTACGCGTTTTTACATCTGACACTCTCATCGCTGTAAGAAAGGCGATCACAATCATAAACATAAATGGAATTAGAATCGTACTAATACCAAAGAAAGAGAAAAACTGACCAACGATTAGCGTTGATACAGCAAAACCAATCGATCCCCATGTTCGAATACTTCCAAAGTTTTTATTCACGCTAGCAGCGGTTTTAACAGCCAGGCTATCGCCAAGTGCTCCGGTAGGAGACATAAACACATAGAAAATCGCTGCTGAGATTAAAATAAACACATAATTACTGTTCGTTAAAAGAAAAACGCTAACAACAGCTACTCCAACTAGCGTCACAAGCAAAACCTTTTTTATCGTACCAAATTTATCACTTAGGTATCCCCAAAAGGGTTGAGCTAGAATTGCCGCTAGTGGTCCAATTGCAAGAATAGCTCCTATTTTACTTTCCGACATACCGCTATGTTGGAAATAAACTGGCATATAGCTAATAATGATTGTATTTGCACCATGAAAAAAGAATAAAAATAAACTTAGAAAAAAGACTGTATCCCTTTTAGCCATGTTCTTTAGAAACCCTTCCTTTCACAAGATGAATGATTGCACCAAAAATACTTCTTCTTACTCTATAGCATGACCATTTGAATTGCAATCTTCTTCCAATGGATAGCAACCTTTCTAACAGGGATTTAGAATTCAACCTCTCTGTTCAATCGCTACAAAACGTCAATCCTTTACGAATATCGATCATAATTAGAAGGGAATTCGCATATCTTGTAGAAATATCCAATTAATGCGATGTCAAAAAGCTGATTATGGGGGATTTCTATGGAAAAGGGAAGCGAGCTAAAAGATGTAAATTTAGATATCATCTTTCATCATATTTCAGATCTGATCTTCCAAATTCGGGTCATTGATGTGCATCATTATGAAATTGAAGCTGTAAATGAAGCTTATCTATCCAACTATGAAACTTCCAAAGAAGCCATATCCGGCCGAAGAATAGAAGATTTCCTCGGTGTTGATCAGGGGATACAAGCCATTAAAAGATTTCAAGAAGCTATTATTCGAAAGAAAACGATTCAATTTGAAGAAGGGTACTCTTTTCCGAAGCAGGGTTACAAATTATTCGATATTACACTTGTTCCCCTTGTAGAAGAAGGTTCAGTTGGAAGATTAATCGGAGTAGCAAAAGATATTACAGAAAAACGAATGAATGAAGAACACCTTGCTCAATCAGAAAAGCTATCCATTGTTGGTCAACTTGCGGCAGGAATTGCACATGAGTTACGAAATCCACTCACTTCATTGAAAGGTTTTTTGAAATTAATTCAATTCAGAAATACGGATAAAGACATTGAACGCTACGTACAAGTGATGGATTCAGAATTTCATCGTATTGAGCAAATCATTGATGAATTTCTGATTCTCGCAAAACCAACAAAAACCAATTTTCAAAACAACCGCATTGATCTTATATTAGATGAAGTTATTGAATTACTAAGCGGTCAGGCTAACATGAAAAGTATTATTTTACAAAAGGAATATGCTTCTACTCTCCCTCCTATTTATAGTGAAAGTAACCAACTAAAACAGGTTTTTATTAACCTGCTTAAAAATGCGATGGAAGCAATTGGTGAAGAAGGAGAAATTATTATCAAAGCTAAGGAACTAAAGGAACACATACAGATTCAGGTGATTGATAATGGTAGTGGCATCGCTGATGAAGAACTTAAAAAAATTGGCTCTCCTTTTTTCACAACGAAAAAGAACGGAACAGGACTTGGACTTACGATTTGCAAGAGAATTGTCAAAAAACATAAAGGCACTTTTACCATTGAAAGCAACGAGAGCAAAGGAACGATTATTACATTGAACTTCCCAAAGATCTATCGCACATAACCCCTTTTATTCAGAGGCTTGTGTATAGATCTTTTCGTTACCCTTTTCTTCTAACCACTGTTTAATCTTTTTTATCGTTTCTTCAGGTCTTTGCCAGTGTAGGACATGACCCGTTTCCGGAATAGCACTTACCTTACACTGAGTTCCCAATTCCTTCTGCATTCTAGTTGCTGCCTGACGCCTTATCTTTTCTCCATCCTCAGGAAGCGTTGCTCTTATAAGAAAGATTGGAGCATGTATCTGATGGAAAATATCGCGGCATGACTCAAGATAGAGTGACTTTACAATCGCTCTTACCGTATTTTCGCTTACCTTCATTGCTACGCCGCCCACCACTTCCTTCATATCCCTGTGTACCATTTGCTCCAATTCATGGCTCCATCTACCAATTTCCTCTTTCTTCTTTTTCTCATATTCTTCTATACTTGAATAATAACTTTCTGTTACCCACTTTGACATTTGCTTGAGGAGTTCACCTAACGTTACAGAAGGATCATCTTCAAAATGGAGATAACCTCCATCAATCATCACAACGCCATTCACCATTTCAGAAAACCGACTACTAAAGTGGAGAGCTAGAGCCGCTCCCCAAGAATGGCCAATCAAATAAACGGGCTGATCGCTTATTTCAAAACGTACCTTTTCGAGCCATTCGGTTAGAAATTGAAAAGAAAAATTTTTTTCTTCATTAAATGTCTGAGTCTCACCGTGGCCAGGTAAATCAATCGCAAACAAATGAAAATGATCTTGCAAACTATCAGCGATCTCGTTAAACCCAAGCGCATTGTTCGTCAAACCATGAAGTAAGAGAACGGTGGGGTTACGCTGACTTCCCCATTCATAAATGCAGACGTCGAGACCTTCTATTTTCACCTTCATTTTTTTCATAGCACTCAATCCTTCCATTATGTATGGCTTACTTCATTTATTCGACTAGCAGGATTCATTCCCTTTTTCTAGAAGTGAGTGGAGTAAGAAATCATAGGTAATGAGGAGAGCTCCCATGAAAATTAGAAATGCGACAGTAGATGATGCTCTAGCGATAGCAACTGTTCATGTGAATAGCTGGAAATCGACATATCAGCAGCTCATTCCAGAAGATTATCTTAATGCACTTGATATTCAAATACGGGAAGCCCGTTGGAAAAAGCTTATTCAAGCTGGCAGCACTATTTTTGTAGCCGTCGATCAAGGAGAAATTATCGGGTTTGCAAACGGTGGGGAAAATAGATCAACATCTTATCACTATGATGGAGAGCTGTACGCGATTTATCTTCTTGAAGAAGCACAGCAAAAAGGGGCTGGAAAAAAGCTCTTATGTTCTGTTGCGAAGGAGCTAAGAAACGAATCGTACCAATCGATGCTTGTGTGGGTTCTAAACGGAAATCCAGCTGCTCATTTTTATCAAAGCTTTTATCCACTTGAAGTTGCTGAGAAAGAGACTGAAATTGCAGGTGAAAAGCTTCTAGAAACGGGTTTTGGTTGGCCAGATCTTAATGCTTTGATTAAGATTTGCACCTAAATACGGATAAAAAAACGGCCGCACATTCACGGCCGTTTCGTTTAATTTACACTTTCTTTTTCTTCATAAGGATGGGCAACCCAGCCTGATGGATCAATAAATAGGCGAACAGCTACAACCTGACGATCATCCATTAATGTAAAGAAGTGCGGTGTATCCACCGGAACAGAAATCACATCGCCTGGATCTAATTCAACATCAAAATATCCGACGCTTCCTTTGATCACAAAAATCCCATGCCCAGCGGTAATCGCTCTTACTTCATCCTCCGTATGGACGTGCACTTGTTCAAATTTCTTCAGAATGGCATCTAGGTCTGGCGTCTCTTCTGAAAGAGCCACCACGTCCCAGTTTCCATACCCATTGCGTTCAGCTAGCGAACGAATTTCTTCATTAAATACAGTTAAAATTTCATTTTTTTGTTCTTCCGTTACAGTGCAATTACCTCTTAATTGTTCAGGGAGTTTTTCTACCTGCCACTGTTCATAAAGTACACCTTCCTGTTGTAGAAATGCACTTACAGCATCCCATCCATCAATCACTTCACCTGTATTTCTCACTTTAATAACCGCCATTTTTTCTTCCTCCTTCGCTTAGCTTACTACTGATTGAAAGGTTCTTAATTTAAGTTGGTAACTAAATAAAAATTCAAATGCTTCGAGATACTTTTTGGCTTCAAAACCATCGCGGCCCCATACTGTAATACCATGATTTTTCATTAATACAGCTTTCGTTTCTTTTGTGATGACACGAACTACATCCTGAGCAAGTAGAGAAAGGTCACTGGAGTTATCAATGATTGGAACGGTTATTGAATCATTTTGTCCCCAAAGCCCAAACGCTTTTATTAATTCAACACCATGAAAAGTAATTTCACCCTCTGTACTAAAAAGTTCAGAAATCACATTGTTATCTACTGTGTGAACGTGCAAGCAACATCCAGCATTTGTTTTTGAATAGATGGCCTGGTGAACAATTGTTTCCGCAGATGGTTTTAAAGAAGTTCTTTCGATCGCCCGTCCATCACGATCGACCAATATGAAATCTTCTTCCGTTCGTTTTCTTTTATCTTTCCCACTTGCGGTGACAAGAAACTGTAGCGGCTCATCACTTACTTTGATTGAGAGATTGCCGCTTGTTCCTGGAAACCAATCACGAGCAGCCAATTCATCTTTGATATCAGCAAGTTCGTTCCAACGTTTCTGTAAGATGCTCATCATACCCCTCCTTTTCTTCCGCCAATTTTCGAACGATATCATCGAACGACTCAAACGGAACTGCAGGAATGGACAGTTCTTTACACTTCTTTGCTAAGTAATCTCTAGCAAAGACTTGATCTGCCTGTTTAGCTGCCTCTAGATCCGTTATAGAGTCACCGATCACAATTTTTCTGTATGTATCTCCATCAAACTTTTTTAAGATGCCTGGCTTGCAGCATCCGCAATCATTTGTACAATCATCACCACAAGGGTATGGCCAAGTAATCGTGATCGTTTCGTTTGTAAAATCGCTCCCATTGCAGAAAATATTTTCTTCTGGTATTTTAAATGGTTGGAGAAGCGGATAGACAAAGAAATCAATGCCTCCGCTTACAATATAAAGCTGGATCCCTTCTCGCCTCGTATAATTAACAAAGTCTAAAAATCCCTGTCTAATCTCGGTTGTGGCTAATAAATAATCAAGCAAATCCTTCTTTCTGCTGGAAGGAATTAAATGAAACATCTGCCCCACCCCTTCCCGAATGGATAGGTTCTGGGCTAAAACATTATCTTTTATTTGCTCCCATTCTTTTGGAGCAAAACGTTTCATTAAGGAAACGATATTATCACTATTTGTAATCGTGCCATCAAAATCACAAAATATTATCGGCTTTTTCATCGAATCACCTCCGTGCTGCCCCACTTTGTAAGAGCCTGTTGGAGTTCTTCACTATTACGTGATGCATCTTCAAGAGATTGATTTGTTAGAACGGCTTCAATCGCATCTCGGAATGCTTTTCCTCCAGAAGCGGCTCCTCCTGGATGCCCGTGCACGCCTCCTCCTGCATTAATGACACTATCCCTTCCAAAGTCCTGAATTAAAAGAGGGACCAATCCTGGATGGATGCCCGCTGAAGGAACCGGAAATGTCTTGTTCAGTTGATTCTCTTCCGTCAGAGCTAGGGCTGTTGCGAGCGCTTCGTTTCGATCTAACGCCACACTTCCGTAAGGGGAAGGGAAAAGGGAAAAATCAGCACCAGCTGTTCGAAGTAATTTTCCAAGTAACAGGGAATAACTTATGCCATGAGTGCCCGATGCAGCCATAGCCCCTGAAAAAGAAGGATGAGCCATGATCGGAACCGAGATATCCTTATCCTCAGCAAGAGACTGAAGGACATCTAAACCATATGTAAAAACATTAAACAAAAGGGCGTCGGCACCTAATTCAATAGCGCGTTTAGCTCGATCTTTCAGAATGTCCGTTCTTCCGGTTAAGTTAACCGCATATCGTGTGCGTTTCCCTGTCACTTCTGACGTCTGATCCAGCACTTTTTTTAAAGCGGGGACACGCTTTTCAAGAGGTGATAACTCGTTTTCGAAAAGAATTTCATCATCCTTTACGAAATCAACTTTACCAAGGGCTTGTGCCTGCATTTGTTTTTCTAACTCATGCAATGGCTTTCCAATCACCCCTTTAAAAATACTCATGACAAGTGGTCGATCATATCCACTTGCAAGCTCGCGTATGCCTTCAATACCATACGCTGGCCCTGGAAATGCTTGAACCAACTCATTCGAAAACTCTAAATCAATGAGTTTAATTTCTCCATCAAGAGAAAGTTTGCCGAAGACGGTTGTTAAAATCGCCGGAATGTCAGCACTAAAATTAATAGCTGGATATGAGATAACGATGATCCCCTTACCTTCTCTCTCCTCAACCCGAACGACTTCTCCTTTATGTTTTTGTAACTGTTCTTTTTCTAATAACGGTAGATTCGTCCATGTGCCAACGGTTAATCCGAGAGCGATCGATTCGGCACGCTGGGCTAATTGATGATCATTATTTACAAGATAGGTAGCTATAAGACGGCTCATCACGTTCATTCCTTTCAGTCTTTACCTTTCACTCTTCGCTTATCACACAAAAAAGACCCCTTCACGAGGAAGAGGTCTTTATCACCATGCTCTTCCTCTTATCTTCCAGCTTTTGCTGCGAGAATTAGCACCGTGTCTTTAAGAAAACTTAAAAATCGGTTGCCGGGCTTCAAAGGGCTCGTCCCTCCACCTCTCTGGATAAGAGTATGCAATTATTCGTTTTAGTAATTGATTTGAATTATGCCAGACGCAGCAAATTCTGTCAAACTGTTTTTTAATTTTTCTGAATCAAAAGAGATTAAGAGACTTAATCCGTTCGACCGCTTCTCTTAGCTTATCTTCAGAAGTTAATAACCCGACTCGCACATATCCCTCACCATATTCTCCAAAGCCGTTTCCGGGTGCGACAACAATTTGAACGTTTTCAAGCAAGAAATCTGCAAAACTTTCTGAAGTAAATGATTCTGGTACTTTCAGCCAGGCGAAAAATGATCCCGCTGGAGAAGTGACATCCCAGCCAATGTCATGGAGTCCTTGAATGAGAACATTTCTTCTCGACTCATACGTTTCGCGAAGGTCTTCTACACACTGCTGTGATCCAAGCAAAGCTTCAGCCGCGGCTTCTTGCACCGCACTAAATAGACTGACGTAAAAATGATCCTGAAGTAGATTGATGCTTTCAACAACAGATTGATTTCCGACTGCGAATCCAACACGCCATCCTGCCATATTATACGTTTTTGAAAGGGTATAGATTTCAATTCCATTGTCTTTAGCACCCTCTGTTTCCAAAAAGCTAATTGGTCGCTCTCCATCAAACCCGATAGCACCGTAAGCGAAATCATGCACAACACAAATATCATTGGTCTCCGCAAAATTGATCGTTTCCTCAAAGAATCGCTTCGTTGCAACAGCTGCAGTTGGGTTGTTTGGGTAATTTAAAAACATCATTTTCGCTTTTTTTAACGAATCCTCTGGAATCGCTTCATAGTCTGGTAAGAAATGATTTTTCTCAAGCAACGGCATCATTTGCATATTCGCTTCAGCCATCGCGACGCCTGACCAATAATCAGGATAACCGGGGTCTGGAACGAGTGCCACATCACCTTTATTTAGTAAGCATTGACTGACTTCAACAAGGCCTGCTTTTCCACCGAAAAGAACGGCAATTTCCTTCTCTGGATCAAGGTTCACTCCAAATTCTCGCTGATAGAAATCAGCAGCCGCCTGCTTTAAAAAAGGCTGTCCTCGAAATGGCGGATATTTGTGATAGGTTGGGTTTTCAGCTGCCTTCTGCAAGGACTTGATAATATGATCGGGTGTTGGCTGATCAGGATTTCCCTGTCCAAGATTAATAATGTCATAACCCGCATCTACATAGCGGTTCACTTTTCCAGCAAGCTTTGCAAAAAATTGTTCCGGTAATCGTTTAAGAGCATCAGAAGTTTGAAATTGTTTCAAAGAATCACATCCTGTTAAAATTTTCGTGAAATTCTAGTAAATTATGTTATCTTGGATACACAATCATGTAAAGCTTATTTTGTAAGCGAGGAGGAGAAAACAATGAAAAAGATCGCTCTGTTGCAGTTTGATATTGCTTTTGGAAACCCGGAAGAAAATTTCTCTAAAGTTGAAGAGCTAGTTTCTAAGGCTGTTCACGACAAACCAGATATTATCGTTTTACCGGAATTGTGGTCGACTGGTTATGATTTATCGCGACTTGATGAAATTGGAGATACAAATGCAGAAAAATCAATCGCTTTTCTTTCAAAACTGGCCAAAAAGAATACGGTGAGTATAGTAGGTGGGTCGATTGCAAAACAACAACATGATCACGTAACGAATACGATGCTCGTTTTCAATCGAGATGGGCAGCTTATCCATGAGTATAGCAAAGCTCATCTATTTCGATTGATGAATGAAGAGAAATACCTTGTTTCAGGGAATGAGAAAAGCCACTTCACACTTGAAGAACTCCCAAGTGCCGGATTCATCTGTTATGATATTCGCTTTCCAGAGTGGCTTCGCCTTCATGCCATTGAAGGCGCACAAGTTTTGTTCGTTCCAGCCGAATGGCCGAAACAGCGCACCGATCATTGGCGAGCATTACTTATTAGCCGCGCTATTGAAAATCAATGTTACGTTATTGCTTGTAATCGTGTAGGAGCAGATCCAGATAATGCGTTTGGAGGACATTCTTTAATCATCGATCCGTGGGGAACGATTATCGCAGAAGCAGGCGAAGAGGAAACGATATTAACAGGCTTGATTGATGAAGAAGAAATATCATCTATCCGAAGTCGTATTCCAATCTTTGAAGATCGACGTCCAGATATTTATAAATAAAATTCAAAATATTATTGACAAATGCATCTGTTTCTCTGTAACATACATTTCAAGCGAAAAAATTGTAAAATAATTTCATAAACTTTCTCTTATCAAGAGCAGGCTGAGGGATTTGGCCCTATGACGCCCAGCAACCGACCTATTCTTAAGTACATCTTTACAGGATGGCTTAGATGGCACGGTGCTACTTCCAACAGGATGATATTTATCCTGGAAGATAAGAGGTGTGAAGGATATCTCTTCAAGCCTCTTTCTTCGGAAAGAGGCTTTTTTTATGTCTTTTAATCAAGAATGCTTCTGTACATAATCTATTCATTTTTGAAAGGGGACTTACACATGTCTTTTCAAGTTAAGTCGGGATATACACCATTTACACAAGAAAGCGTTGTTCACTTTTTAGTGCATCACAATTTTATCGATCCCTCTTCCCCCCTTATCGTAAAAGAAATCGGGGATGGCAATTTAAACTATGTTTTTCATGTTCAAAACAAAGCAACAGAGGAATCCTGGATCGTCAAACAAGCTTTGCCTTATGCCAAGGTTGTTGGTGAATCCTGGCCACTGACACTTGACCGGTCGAGAATTGAAAGCGAGGCCCTCATACAAGCTCATTCGCTTGTTCCTGAATTTTCCCCAGTTGTTTATTTGCACGACTCAGAAAAAGCGGCAACAGTGATGGAAGATTTATCATCGCATACGATTTTGCGCAAAGGACTTATTGAAGGACGTGTCTACCCTGAGCTTGCAAGAAATGTCGGGACTTACCTCGCTCACACGCTCTTTTTCACCTCTGACTACGGTCTTGGTTCTGCAAAAAAGAAAGAGCTTGCTAAACGGTTTAGCAATCCAGATTTATGCGCAATCACGGAAAGTCTCGTATTTTCAGACCCCTTCTACAATGCTGAAAGTAACGCATTTACAGAAGAGCTTCGACCAGATGTTGAAATTTTGTGGGAAGATCAAGACTTCCTAACTGAAGTTGCTTCGCTTAAACATTCCTTTCTAACAAAAGGAGAGGCGTTGATACACGGGGATTTGCATACAGGTAGCCTATTCGTAACGGAGGGTTCAACAAAAGTAATCGATCCTGAATTTGCTTTCTATGGCCCAGCGGGATTTGATGTTGGGGCTTTTATTGCCAATATTACGCTTAGCATTCTCTCCCAGGAAGCTCATCGAACCGAGAAAGAAAAAGACGGATATCTGGCATATCTCTTTGGTGTTATCACTGAAGTTTGGACCGTATTTGACTCTACGTTCCGTTCCCTCTGGGACACCCACCTTTCAGAAGATAACCGCTATTCCAGAGGTTATCTCAATACTCATCTTCAGTCTATTTTTGTCGATAGTATTGGTTTTGCTGGTTGTAAAATTATCCGAAGAACGATTGGACTTGCTCATGTAGAAGAAATTGAGACGATTACTGATCCAGAAGTAAAACTGGCTGTAGAAAGAAGAGCTTTAACACTTGGAAAAAAACTCATTTTAAATCGAAAAAACATCAATTCGATTAAAGATTACATTGAAACGATTAAGGAGGTCGTTTAAATGACTGTCATCTCATCTCTTCAGTGGAAAGGGGATCATCTCTTACTGCTTGATCAGCGCAAGTTACCACATCAAGAAAGCTATCTCAAACAGACGGCGATCGAAGATGTTTGGAATAGCATATCTGCTCTCGTCGTCCGCGGTGCACCAGCGATTGGAATTGCGGCTGCGTATGGTCTTGTCCTCTGGAGTCAACACGCAGAAACAAACGAACCATCAACTTTTAAAGCAGAGTTACTTAAACAAGGAGAATACCTCTCATCTTCTCGCCCAACTGCCGTGAATCTCTCGTGGGCGATTGATCGCATTGTTCGAGTTACTCTTCCTTTATCAACTGTCGAAAAAATGAAAGACGCGATTCTTCATGAAGCGTTACTTATCCATAAAGAAGATGAACTTGTCTGTCAACGCATCGGAGAACACGGTCTTAAACTATTGAAGGACGGAGATACCATTCTCACCCACTGCAACGCAGGAGGAATTGCAACAGCAAAATATGGAACGGCCCTTGCTCCGCTCCACTTGGCTAAGCAAAACGGTCTAACGATTTCCGCGATTGCAACGGAAACGAGACCCGTTCTCCAGGGTGCTCGACTAACCGCATGGGAACTTGAACGTGCCGGTATCGACGTAACGCTTATTACGGATAGCATGGCAGCGCACGTCTTAAAAACAAAGAAAATCGCTGCGGTTATAGTCGGTGCGGATCGAATCGCCGCAAATGGAGACACTGCTAACAAAATCGGTACGCTCGGTCTTGCTCATATCGCTCAGGCTTACAATGTTCCCTTTTATATTGCAGCACCTATCTCAACGATTGACTATTCGATTCCTAATGGAGATGCCATTCCGATTGAGGAGCGTGATTCAAAAGAAATCACACACTATCAGGGAGAGCGCGTCGCTGCTGAAAACATTGAAATTTTCAATCCTGCATTTGACGTAACACCACATCACTTAATCAAAGGAATCATTACCGAACACGGCATCATTCGAACACCCTACGAGGAAAACCTTGCTCATCTTGGTTTACCAGACAATGAAATTACGGAGGTACATTCATGAAACGTTTAGGACTTATTTTATCCATCCTTCTTCTCTTCGTTCTTGCAGCATGCACAAGTGAGCAAGATGCTGTAAGTGAAACTGAAGCAAGCAATAATGAAACAAGTGAGACTGCCTCAAAAACTCAAGAAGAAACATCGCAAACTTCATCTGACATTCCAGAAGAGGTGCAAAAACCGATAAAAATTGCTGCGATTATGCAAGCTTCTCTTGGAACATTCTCTTCCCAATATGTCAAAGGGGTTGAAGATCAGGTTGAAAAGTTTGGAGGAAGTGTCCAGGTATATAATGCCGATAATGACCTTTCGAAAATGGCGACACACCTTGATACAGCGATCAATCAGGATGTCGATGCCATTTTAATCGATCACGGCCGAGCAGATGCTCTTGAAGCAGGAGTAAAAAAAGCAGTGGGGCAAGGAATTCCTGTTGTTGTCTTTGACAGTGATATTAACGTACCTGGCGTAACCGTCATCGACCAGGATGACTACAGTCTCGCCTGGGATACGTTAAAAACACTTGCTCAAGATTTAAATGGGGAAGGCAATATTGTGTACGTTTGGGTAGGCGGATTTGCACCGATGGAACGCCGAAATGCCATTTACGAGGCATTCCAGGAGCGATATCCAGGAATAAAAGAAATCGCGAAGTTCGGCACAGCAAGCGCTAATACAGCTCTTGATACCCAAACACAAATGGAAACGATTCTAAAGCAATACCCAAACAAAGGAGACATTGACGCTGTATTTGCTCCATGGGATGAATTTGCTAAAGGCGCGACTAGAGCGATTGAGCAAGCAGGCAGAGACGAAATCAAGGTTTATGGCATTGATATGAGTGATGAAGACCTCCAAATGATGCAGAAGGAAAATAGTCCGTGGCTATCTTCTGCTGCAACTGATCCAGCTGAAGTTGGACGTGTTCAAGTTCGGTTTGCTTATCAAAAAATCGCTGAAGAAGATACACCTGAAATCTTTTCACTTGATCCTCATCTTGTAAAGCAGTCTGATTTACCTGAAGAAACGATCTCCATGGATGAGCTTGGGGAATACGTTGAGGGATGGGGATCATCTGACGCTGCCACATCACCTTGGATGGAAAAGCTCGTTGAAGAGGCAGACGCTAAATGAATCAATTAACGATTAAAAATATTTCTAAATCATTTGGCAGTACGACTGTATTAAAAAACGTATCACTCACGATTCATGCCGGTGAGGTGCACGCCTTACTAGGTACAAACGGAGCAGGCAAAAGTACGCTTATGAAAATTGTCTGTGGGGACTATGAACGGGACAGTGGTTCAATTTCATATAACGGGCAACCCTTATCAATTCGAACCCCTTCTGATGCAAAAAAAGCAGGCATTGGCATTGTTGTACAAGAAGTCGATACGGCTCTTTTTCCTGCCCTTTCGGTAGCAGAAAATATTTGGGCTGATTCCTTAAATCAATCTCCCTTTAAACTTTACTCTTCTAAAAAAGAGCGCAAAAAAACAAAGCAATTACTAGCGACACTCGGGATCCCTTTGAATCCAGATAAGCTTGCTTCCGATTGCACACTCTCGGAAAAACAACTGATACTGATTGCTCGGGCAATGGCTCATGATGTTCAATACTTAATCCTTGATGAACCTACCGCGCCACTTAGCATAGAAGAAACACAACTCTTATTTTACCTGATTAACAAGTTAAAAAAGAAAGGTGTCGGTATTATCTATATTTCTCACCGTATGCCTGAAATAGAAGAAATTAGCGACCGATTTACGATTTTACGTGATGGTAAAGTTCACCTCACAGCTGAGACAAAAGCGGTATCAGCCGATGAGATTATTACCAATATGCTTGGTTCAGCGATTGGAAAGAAGAAAGAACGAAAAAGACAAGTATTAAACCACACGTTATTTCGAGCTGAGAATGTGCATGTTCCTGAGACTGGAAAAAACATCAATTTGGAATTAAATCATGGAGAAATCATAGGCGTCGCAGGACTTGTAGGTGCTGGTAAATCCGAAACCGCCTTAGCCTTATTTGGCGCCTCAAAGCCTCAAAAAGGGAAGATTCACCTTCATAATCGCACGTATCGTTTTCGCTCTCCTAGTGACGCCATTAATGCGGGTGTTTGCCTAATACCTGAAGAAAGAAGAAAAACAGGGATTTTACTGGATTTTTCGTTATCAGAGAATTTAACCCTCCCTTCATTACGCCGTCACTCAAAAAATGGCTTACTTAATCGAAAGAAAGAAGAAAATTATTCGTCCGACCAAATTAATAAGCTTGGTATAAAAGCTGCTTCTACTCAACAACCGATTCATCATCTGAGTGGAGGAAATCAACAAAAAGCTTCAATCGGAAAGTGGTTAGATGAAGACCGAAACGTATTCCTATTTGATGAACCTACCAAAGGCATCGACGTTAAAGCTAAAACTGAGGTATTGGCTCTCATAAAGCAACTCGCTGATGAAGGAAAAGGAATCCTCTATTTTTCCAGTGAAATCGATGAGCTTCTCGAGATATCCGATAAAATCCTTGTCATGTATGACGGAGAAATCACAGCGACCTTAACTGGTGATAACATGAATCAATCAGCCATTATGCAAGCAGCAACAGGAGGTACAACTATTGAAATCAGCAGCTGAATTAGCACATACACAGAAACAAAATGCTCTCGTCACACCTTTTAAAAATAAAATAGTTCATTTTTTTGTTAAATACGGCACCCTGCTCGTGATATTAGCTCTTATAGTAAGTTTCACCATTCTGAACGATCGGTTTCTTACTTATAGTAATTTCGCTGATATTCTTCGGTCCATCTCGATTGTTACGCTTGTTGCACTCGGGGTAACATTTACACTTATTGTAGGAGGATTTGACCTTTCAGTTGGATCGACGGTTAGTTTAGCAACCATTGCAAGTGCTGCCTCCCTCGTCTGGTATAGACAGGAGCTTCTTGTCGCCCTTCTTATTCCTATCATATTAGGAATAGTCATTGGTTTAATCAACGCATTCATTACAATCAAAATCAGAATCCCTGATCTTCTTGCAACACTTGCTGTTATGTATATTGTAAACGGAATTCAATTAACTTACACAAAAGGCTTTTCAATCTACAATAATATGCCAATGGATGACGGTACAACGGCACCAGGCAAGTTTATCCCCTCTTTTCTTTTTATTGGACAAGGGGAAATAGCAGGCGTCCCGTTCCCCGCTATTTTTATGATTTGTTGTGTAATATTGGTTCACCTTTTTCTTACGTATACGCGTGCTGGTCGATTGCTTTATATGACAGGAAGTAATCGCGAAGCAGCAAGGCTTTCAGGAGTTGCTGTGCAGCGATACCGTACACTCGCATATGTATTAAGTGGCTTGTTTGCTAGTATTGCTGGCATTGTACTAGCATCTCGTATAGGTACAGGGCAGGTTTCTGCCGGCGCCCCACTGCTAATGGATGGTGTGGCTGCAGCATTAATTGGCTACTCTGTACTCGGCGCTGGTAAGCCAAACGCACTCGGTACATTTGTAGGGGCGGTATTGATCGGCATTCTACTAAATGGATTAACAATGTTAAATGTTCCTTACTATGCTCAGGATATAATTAAAGGGACAATATTAATAGGCGCACTTGCATTTACGTTTTACCAAAACAAGCGCGAAATTAAAATGTAAAAGAGGCGATGCAGCTGCATCGCCTCTCACCAATTTAAGGGATAATTCCCTAAAGGAAGACTCGTTTCTCCCGAAAAATAATGTTCATGGTTTTCTTTTGACACCGTTTCTCCGCTAAACTTATGATAATGACCACCCTTTGCTAATAAAATGGGTGGTCCAGATTCGACATTATAGCGATGTTGATGGCCCTCCTCCTCTATCGTTAACCCTTCAATTCGATGAACATGCTGATCAAAAGAGCTGCCGTTTATAGGAAAACTGAATCCTAAAATCTGAAAATGATGATGATTAAACCGCTCTTCCAAATTCCCTCTAAAATAATGAGCGTGTGCTTCTGGTAATTCAAATCCCTTAAACAAAAAATTCCTCCTCCTTTCTTTTCACTAACATGTATGCAACCCTAGCGCATGACTTTTTTATTCGAATAGGGGGAGAAGCTTAGAAGCAGAAACCACAAAGGAAATCCCTACTAAAGCGCGAATACCATACATAGATCATTCAACCTTAGCTAAAGAGAGGTGACTTATGTCTTTTTTCCACATTTATGGACATAGAGGTTCGTCAGGAACACATCCTGAAAATACACTTCTATCCTTTCAGGCGGCTCATAAAGCTGGTGCTCAAGGAATCGAGCTCGATGTTCAATTAACAAAAGACCTTGTACCTGTTGTGATTCATGATGAACAACTAGAGCGAACGACAAATGGTATTGGTTTTGTAAAAGACTTCCTATACGAAGATTTAGTTCGACTAGACGCCGGTCAAGCTTTCTCAAATCGATTCCAGGGCACTTCTATCCCTTCATTAAAAAGCGTTCTAGAATGGATCACTTCCACCTCCCTCATTTTAAATATTGAGCTTAAAAATGGTCTCTTTCCTTATGAACATCTAGAAAAAAAGGTACTTGATTTGCTTACACATTATCAGCTTTGTGATCGAACCATTATCTCTTCCTTTAATCACTATAGTATTCAGCGTCTCGCTCAAAAAACCAGCAAAGTTGAAACCGCCATTCTACTCATGGAAAAGTTAGTTGAGCCGTGGGATTATCTTCAACGAGTTGGTGCCAACAGTATCCACATTGAGTGGGGTGCGATTGATGAGTATTTTATAACAAATACACATAAGCGTGGTATCCCTGTTCGTGCTTTTACTGTCAATGATCCTCATCAAATAGCTGCGCTCAAAAAAGCAGGATGTTCGGCAATATTTACTGATTATCCTGCAGTAGCGATGCGTACCATTTAGCCTTCACACCCAAAAAAGGGCATTCGCCTAAGTCCCGATGTCTTACCTCCTACATACGTTAGTAAAGAAGCGACACATATTGACGGGAGGAACAACGATGAGTGGATATGGATACGGTCAAGGTTTCGCGTTAATCGTAGTTTTATTTATTCTTTTAATTATCATTGGTGCGTCTTACATTTCGTAAAAAAAAAGACTTCCGCAATTTGCGGAAGTCTTTTTCATGATAAGCTGAATTTAACGGGCTCTCTAAATTAAAGCTTTGTATTTGGAGAAGTCTTCGGGTTCACTGACGTGCTACCAGGTGTGCGTGTTTCACTGCCAGGAATGTTTGTTGGTTCATATTCACTCTCATTTGAATCTGTTACTTCCTGTCCAGCATCCTTCACTTTACTTCCGATGTCCTTTAAATCTTCACTCGCTTCTTTTGCTGAAGAAAGAACTTCAGTTGAATCTTCTTTCACTTGGTTCACCTGATCTACCACATCATCATTCACCTTTTCATAAAGGGACTGAGCATCATTCATAGCTTCTTTAAGAACAGAAGAAGCTGATTGAATGCGATCCATCCAGTCGTCTTTCACTTCGCCTGGGTTTTCTTTCACACGAGTATAAAATCCTTTGGAAGAGTCCTTGAACGTGCCCGCTGATGATCTCACTTTATTTCTCGTTGTTGAGTCAAGCATCGCTACCGCGCCACCTACAATAGCACCTACCAAAATCCCTTTTACAAGCTTACCATTCTTTTCCTTATTCACTGTCGTAGTCGTTGTTTGCATGATGATTCCTCCTATTATCTTTCTTAGTTTACTTAGCTATTTTTTTACTTTCCCTTTATGTTAAAAGCTAAACTAATAAATTTGGCCTGAACTTCCAACTTCGCATTGGAAAGTTCCTCTGTTATAATAGACAACGTTGAATGACAGCAGTTCGTAACCTTCCTGCTTCATCAAAACTAAAGGAGGATTATTAATGAATAATATGGATAAAGCTTGGCTACCCTCTTCTGGTCCGATGCCTCGCCCAGAGAGTGTGGAACAAGCAAGAGAAGTGATAAAAAACGAATCATTCGATGCACCGAACGTTCAAGAAATTACGTTTAATGCACTTGAATTTACAGCGGTATGCCCTAAAACAGGACAACCTGACTTTGGTCGAGTTGAGATTTCTTACGTACCTGATGAGAAATGCATCGAGTCTAAATCTCTGAAATTTTATCTCTGGTCTTATCGTGACGAAGGAAGCTTCTGCGAGACGCTCGCTGCACGCATTGCAGACGATATCGTATACGCAATTGACCCTTTAAAAGTAACCATTACGGTTTATCAATCAGCTCGTGGCGGTATCGAACTTAAAACGACAGCCATTCGTGAGAAAGCAACGCAATAAGATGAAAAATCAATTCATCGACCGAAATCTTGTCCTGTTTAATGTTCTGTTTGCGACCTCGATTGTGATCGCAAACGTCCTAGCAGGAAAAGTGGTGATGATCGGAAGCTTCGTCATCCCAGCGGCCGTTGTGATGTATGCCTTTTCGTTTCTTTTCACAGATATCATTCACGAAAAATACGGTAAAGAAGAAGCAAAACGAACGGTTCAGTACGGCTTTATCGCTCAGATTTTCGCAAGTATCATGATCTATCTTGGTATGCTTCTTCCAGTAGCGCCATTCGCAGCCGATACCCAGGCTGCTTATGAAATTTTACTAGGTCAAAACTACAGGTTTGTTCTAGCAAGTCTTGCAGCGTACCTCGTGTCTCAACACGTTGATGTCTATGTCTTCTCTCTGTTAAAGAAGCGAACTTCCGACAAGCATAAATGGCTACGTAATAATGTAAGTACATTTACTTCACAGCTTTTAGATACAACTATTTTTATTACGATTGCCTTTGCAGGGACTGTTCCTAACCTATGGGTGATGGTCCTCTCTCAATTTGTCATTAAAATGGCTCTGGCTCTTTTAGACACGCCAGTTTTTTATTTTCTTACAAGATTGACTGATACAAAACAGCAAGTAAACAACCAAAACCCCCTGGATGCATAATCCAGAGGGTTTTTCGTTTACAATCCATTTTGATTCGCTAATGTCATTGTTACGGTTTTCTGTTGGCCATCACGATAGAACGTTACTTCCATTTTGTCCCCAACTTCTTTATTCGAATATAAATACTTCCGTAGCGCTGCTGAGTCTTTTACTTCTGTATCATCCAGCTTCACTACTACGTCCCCTTCTTTTAAACCTGCTTCTGAAGCAGGTGAGTTAGGCGCAATTCCCATTAATACGACTCCACTTTCTACATCTTCCGGAAGGTTAAGCGTGCCAGTCCAATATTGCGTTGGTACTTCTGCTAATGAAGCAGGTGTTACACCCATTACAGGACGTTTCACTTCCCCAGTCATTTCAAGCTCCTCAATGATCGGCTGTGCATCATCAATCGGGATTGCAAATCCTATTCCTTCTACTGTTTCCTCTGCAATTTTTGACGAGTTAATACCAATTAGTTGCCCTTTAATATTTATCAATGCACCACCGCTGTTGCCTGGATTAATTGATGCATCCGTTTGAATCACATCTGCTTCGTAATCAGGTTGACCGTTCTGGTCAAGATCGACCGGAATTGTACGGCTCGGATTACTAATAATTCCCTGAGTAACAGACCCTTCGAGGAATCCTAATGGATTACCGACTGCAATGGCAGGTTCCCCAGTTTGTAATTTGGATGAGGAACCGATTTCTGCAACGGCCTCAACATCTTTTGCATCAATTTCTAAAACAGCTAAATCCATTAGGGCATCTGTTCCAAGTACCTTTGCTTCAGCCTTTTTTTCATTACTTAACGTAACTTCTACCGAAGAGGCGCCTTCCACTACGTGATTATTTGTCACAACATAAGCCTTACCACCTTCATTCTTATAAATCACTCCAGACCCTGACGATGCTGCTTGCCCTGATTGACCCGAAGGATCTTCTAAAGAAAACCCACTATTTTGGCTTTGATAGCTTGTGATACTCACTACTGCATCCTGTGCTTTTTGTACAGCTGAGGTAATATCAGAGGAAACGTTATAAGCCACATTTGAGGTTTCTACATTACCACTAGCTGTTGTAACCGCGGCTTGATTCGTTGATGACTGATCCGTGTTAGACACATAAGGCGCAGCAACAAGCATGATGGATGCTCCTACAATGGCACCGAACGTACTCGGAATAAACCAGTTCCTTCCACTTTTCGTTTGTTTCATTCTTGTTTCATTATTATCATAGTAACCCATGTATCGGTCACCCTTTCTCCCCTTTGATTTGTTTATAGTCTTATTTTAACGAGAGGTGACGGTGATTTCCTAAATATGTGATAGTTTTGATATTGTTTGATATTTCACGTCATTTCATTAAGTAATTACCCTGATTAGTTGAGCCATTAACACCGGAGTCTGCTGAATGAAGAGGAAATTTCAGAATATGGTGAGCAGATTTTTAATCACCTACAAAAAAACCCTGCATCGGCAGGGTTTTACATATATTCATTTTCTTTTATAAACTTTTCTTTATCAATTTTGTTTTTTAGGAGATGCGATTCCACTGTTAATTTAGATAAACCAATGCGGTCCATCACGTTATTCATCTCTTCTTTATCCTCATTACTTTCCTTATCCGGAAAAGCCCAGCTAACGAGAGCACTAGCCATTTCAATGGCGTACCCTTTATTACGATAGTCAGGAATTAATTGATACCCAACTTCAAGATTGTTTGTCGCTTCTAAATTGTTATATCCCATCGTGCCAATGACTTTTTCATCAGAAGTATGAATTAATATTCCTTCCCATCTATGGCTTGAAATAGCGGCATCAGTTAGATGAAAAGGTAAAAACTGTTCAAATTGTACGTTATTGAATTCTTCCGGTACTTCTACATGCAAAAGCTTTTCTAGTTCCTTCTTATTTGTCATTGCTTTGATCAAATCAAAGGAGAAAGGAATGATGGTCAGACGATCGGTCTGAAGATAAGGCATTTTCTCTCAAAAGTCCTCCTTGTGAGTTTATTTCATGTGGTTGAAAATGACTTTTTACACTATACCTTATTGCTTTACTTACTGTAAACCATACCCCGTACAATCGATAATAAACGAAATCTTCTCATTACTACACTTGCTTTGTCCAGCTTAATAATAGGATATGCACTTCATTAGAAAAAGCTGCTACAAATGTAACAGCTTAATGTGTTCTTTTGGAATCTTTCACAACTTCCTCTTCTTCAAATTCAGCAAGGCCATTATTCAATAGCTCTTTATACTTTCCAGCTATTTCTCCTGAAATGATTTCTTCTTGTTCGAGTTGGTTGATTTTATCATACTGAGCGTATAGTGAATGCTTTCTTAACGTTATGAGCTGACTTTTCTTAAGCTCCGGATACTCTTTTAATAAGGCATCAAGTTCTCGATGACTTTTATCAATTTCATCCTGGTAACGATTTAGCAATTCCGAATAAACAGGTTCAGGTACGAAGAGCTGCGTCTTTACTTTCTTAATCTCTGCTACACCCGCTTCATAACGATGCAAATTAGCAACGATATCTTCATACTCTTTTGATCCGCTGTGCTTTGCTCTTAGACCAAAATAGCTAATGAGCGGCTTAATCGTTAATCCTTGTATAACTAAAGAGAATAAAACAATGCTGAAGGTGAGAATTAACACCGTATCTCGCCCGTCAAAATCGCCTGGTAAGCTAAGAACAAGAGCTATCGATAAAGAACCTTTTAAACCTCCCCAGTTAAGAACGTGTCTCCATGACCATGGAAGGCCTTTGACGAATAGCGTACTACCGTAAACCGCAATACTTCTTCCAATAAGCACGATTAAGAGCGCAAGACCAATCGTTCCCCACTGATCAGAAAAGTTGATACGTGTAATCTCGAGACCAACCATCAGAAACACAATTGAATTCGCTAGCAATGCAGCTACGTCCCAGAAGTTATTAATATTTAATCGGGTAGTTGGACTCATGCCTACTCTTGAGCCAAAGTTACCAAACGTTAATGCCGCTACAACGATGGCAATAACACCAGAAACATGAATGCTTTCTGCAATTAAATAAGAACCGTAGAAAAGAAGGATACTAAAAATAATTTCAAGTGGATAGTCATCAAAGTACTTCGTGAGGATGGAAATAGCGTAGCCTAAACCACCACCGACCAGTAATCCACCCGCTACAACTTTTACAAATTCAAAAGCACCGCTCGTTAGTCCACCCCAGCCCATATCGAGATAGGCTAGAAGAGAAAATGCAGATATTTTAAACAGTACAACCGCAAGCCCATCATTAAACAAACTTTCTCCTTCTATAACTGTTGAAAGTTTGTGATTTACTCCCATACTTTTAAAAATGGATAACACACTAACAGGATCAGTCGCACTCATTAATGCTGCAAATACGAATGCTACGGGAATTGATAATCCTAGTAGAAAATGGGTAGAAAATCCAATCACTAAAAAAGAAAGAAAGGTTCCTCCGAAAGCCAGAGCGAGGATCGGCTTTTTGTTTTGATTTAAATGTTCAAAAGGCAATTTCAAAGCGGCCTCGCCTAGAAGCGCTGGAAGGAAAATCGTTAAAATAACGAAATTAAAAACGTCTCCCTCAGTAATAAACATTTTAAGCGGTTCAAGGACCGGAATGTTAAATAATCCAATTAACGTTCCAATGATGACGAGCGCGATGGGATATGGTTGCTTCAGTTTTTTCGCAATAGCCGTAATACCAGCCGCAATCATCGTAAGAATAAGTCCAAGTTCAAATATGTGATGCATATCTAAATGTTCCATTTTGCGCCTCCGATCCGTAATCTTTCTTCATTATAACTATTTTCAAACAAAATTGGAAAAATAACTCAATCAATTACATCAATAGTATCTTCCCCTTCAACACTCTTCTTTTCCTTCCTTACTATTTCCACCATTCTATCGTTCATCCTACTTTTCCTACCCTCTTTTCTTTAGAACAAAGCAAAAAAAAGAAGAGTTCAGCTTGAACTCTTCTTTCATCCATCTAATTAACGCCAACTTGATTCCAGGCGTTTGCTACCGAATTATATGTGGAACCTGTTCCATAAAGATCAGTTGTCGCCTGAAGTAGCGCCGAACGAGCTACACTAAAGTTCGTTGTAGGTGTCATATAAAGACTTAGTGCGCGGTAATAAATTTTCTCTGCTTTTGTTTTCCCGATACTTTGTATGGTTAAATAAGCAGCTTTGTTAGGAATCCCGCTATTTGTATGCACGCCCCCATTATCCGAGGAAGTATAATAATAGTCATCCATATGTGAAGGCTGACCATATGCTTCAGGATTCGATAAGCTTCTTAGTGCATCGCCTGACTTGTTAGGTGTGTATACATCTTCTCCCATAAGGAAATCTCCAGGTTCAACGAAATAACCAAACACATCAGACATTGATTCATTAAGTGCCCCAGATTGATTTTGGTATTGAAGACCTGCTGTTCTTTCAGTCACCGCATGAGTAATTTCGTGTGCGACAACATCAAGTGCTCCTGAAAGTGGTGCGAAAACTGAACCATCCCCATCGCCATATACCATTTGTGAGCCATTCCAGAAGGCGTTGTTATAATTCGATCCATAATGTACAGTTGATCGAATCGTTGCTCCATTATTATTAAAGCTATTGCGATTATGTGTGTTCTTATAATAGTCATATACGACTCCAGCATTATAGTGAGCATCAACTTCAGCACCTTGAGAGCTAGATGTAAACGCGTTATTACTATCAACCGCATAGTACCCTGGAAGGGATGTGCCATTATTAGCCGTTCGCGTTTCAATTACTCCGTTCATTGGCTTCGTTGTGTCATAAAGATAATACGTGCCATTTGAGTAGTAAGTATTGAGAGATTTATAGTTACCAAGGATGCCATAGCCATATCCTGTTTCCGCTCCGTCAGCAACTGCATTATAAGCATCTACAACCGAGCCATCCCGAGCATCAATATACACCTGCCAATTTGCTGGATACGGATCAATAAACTGAAGCTGCACTTTATAAGTAAGATAATATTCGTTATCTTTCTCATAAACGACCTGATCACTTTTCTCTACCATATCAGAAACATCGGACTTTCGAGCAAAGCTCGGCTCATCAGTAACGACGTTCTGGGGCAACACATCAATATGATCCCATGCTTTTTTAACTGCATCTTTCTCTGAAAGCTTTGCTTCTGAACTTCCTTTATAATTTTGAGCAGCTTCTGGATGAAGGTTACCATTCACCGCTGTTACTTCGCCGTTTTCATCCGTATGTACGATGAATTTTGCGCTGTCGATTTCAACACCCTTAACTGTTTGAACGTACTCATAGTGTGTCATCCCTAATTCATCGGTCGTTTCGTTTACTAGCTTTAAATCTTGTGTCTTTACTTTAAAAAGAGATTCATTTGACTTAAGGTATGATTTAACTGCCTTTTCTGTTTTGACGCTTTTTTCGGATAGTTTACCAGATAAAAATGATGGTACCTTACGTTCTTTTTCCCAATCTTGTTTCACGATCTCCATCTTTTCAAGAGCTTGTTTCTGCTCCACATTTAAATCTTTTGAAGAGGCGGCTGAAGCAGAAGGAAGGGCAGATCCAAACGCTAACCCCGTTGCAAGAACAACAGCAATTCCTTTTTTCATTTCATTTCCCCCATTTCGGAATAATTAGAATTTTTGGTACATTTGTAGAATATCACAGTATTTTAAGGATTTGTATTGGGAAATATGGAGGAAAACATGAGTTTATTCGCTGTTTTTTGTGATTCAATTTCCCAATAACATCTAAAGAAGCGTCATGGTATAATCTTTTTGAAAGAATGATATTGGTAAAATATTACTTTTAAAGGTGGTGAAATGCAAATAAGACAGGCTAATGGCCTGCCCTCTAAACGAATCATAAAACGCTCTCATTCTAACGTACTACGTTTCGTACGCTGCGTATTTTTAACGTGTAAGCTTTTCTCCCTTTGTTTTTTCAATAAAATAAGCACCTTATACAGCCCTCAACTTCTTCTGACCTTACTCGCTTTACTAAAAATGATAAATTACTTAAGTTCCTTTATAAAAGTTAAAATGAATTAATAAACCCTAATAGAACAAACGTATATTCAATGTGATATAAGGAAATGACTGCCTCCATGTAATTTATCAACCCTCTTCGTTGTCAATTAAATATAACAATCGTTATCGCATATCATCGTAATGAAATCAAATCCTCTTACATAAACATGATACAACCATGAACAAGCAGGTGAACATCATATGTATAAAAAAATAGCTGCAGTTGTTACAGGAAGTATCTTAGTTGGCTCAGGTATCAATGCCTTTCTTGTCCCCAATCATCTTATTGATGGTGGAATGATCGGAATTGGCTTAATTGTGAAATACATATGGGGATATCAAACCGGTCTTACCATCATCTGTTTAAGTATTCCTCTTTATATTATTGCGTTCCTCTACTTTCGCCCTTACTTTTATAATAGTCTACATGGGTTATTACTTTCTTCTTTTTTTATTGATCTTCTTTCTCCACTTCGATACGCCTTTTCTTTTCCTATTCTCATCAGTTCAATATTAGGAGGCTTTTTCGTAGGTACAGGGATTGGAATTATGTTGAAATACGAGACAAGTACAGGTGGAACAGATTTGCTCGCTCAATTTATCTCCCGCATCGTTACGTTAAATGTTGGAATCATCATCTTTATAATAGATGGCCTTGTTATACTTATCGGATCCAAAACCATTGGATTAAATGCTTCGCTCTATTCTGCTGTTACTATTTTTGCAGTTGGTATTGCTACTAGCTTATTAACTATTAAGAAAGAAGCCTTGTAGAAGCGCTGTGAACTGACACAGCGCTTCACTTTTTTACTTATTTACTTTCTCCGTTCCCCAATAATGTTCGCTAATGACATCTGCAATGGCTTTAACAGTTCGACTAAGTTGCTCAAGATTATTGTCCACCCCACCCATTTCAATCAACATAGCATTGGGGGATAAGTCTTGATTATAAATGCCATCTACGCCTTTTCCTTTTTTACTTATTACTCCCCTGCTTAGCCCTGGAAATTCTGCTTTTAGCGCAGCATGTAATTCTTTTGCAAGCGCGAGATTCTTCTCATAATTCGGGTTTTCTTCTCCAATGACAAAAACCGTTCGAGCGTATTCCTCATTGTTAATGGTAACCGTTGTATCCTTCGCTCTTAATGAATCACGATGAATATCAATGAATAAGTTAAAGTCATCATTGCTCGCTACCGCAGACTTCACGATCGTTCTTGATACATCATAAGCACTTCCATGCTCAAGTCCCTTTTCATTTAAAAGGGCTCCAATGTTTGAATCGTCAACTTGTGTGCCTATCCCCCGATCCTCTAGTTCTTCACCTAACAATTTTCCAACTAGCGTAATGTTGGTTTTCCCATCATTCGCTAGATCAGCATTTTTTTCACCTTCAAGACCTAATAACGGCAAGTAAGACTCATAGCTATGTGAATGATAAATAAAGGCCACTTTCTTACCATTTGTTGTTTGAAGTGGCGGTGTAACCTGATCTTTTGAGTCTTGAATTTCTAATTTCTCCGTAGGTACCTCTCTTTCTTTAAGTAAATCATCCAAAGGCGGAGCGGATTCGACAGGAAGATTGGTGAAATTAGTTCCCTCACCAGCAACGTGGATTTTAGCATCATATAACGCAAAACCCGGGAGCTCCCCTCCTAGAAGACTCCTGATATCGCCTGGCTTTACACTCGTAATAAATTGAAACATTACGAGAGAAAATGCTGGCGGCTCACTCTCTTCAGGCAATACCTGAGTTAAATAATGATTCTCAGTTCCCATTCCATATACCATCGCTTCTGTTGAAAAGCTTGTGATCCAATCATGTAGCATAGAAGAGGAGAGCTGGTATTTCGTTTCCGATGATGAAATCACACCTGCTACAATAAACAAAAAAATAAGTCCTGATACTGTAAAAAAAGAAATTAAACGAATTTGTTTACTGCTTGTATCACCAAACAGCCTTGGAGAGCTGCTTTTCATTTTATCTCCTCCCTTTCATTCTTCACACTCTATGTCTATGAATTCGCACATTAAAATAGAAGATTTTTTTACTAGTTCTCATAGATACATAATTCAGGAAGAAATAAGCAAAATATATTTGATAATTGAATGTTAGAAAAGTATGATAAAGATGAGGATACAGGAGGTGAACAGAATGGGTAAATCATCCGCTTATATTACTGCAATAATTTTGTTCCTAGTTATGGTTGTAGGCTTTACATACTGGCTTTCCACAACCGAAGAACACGCTGGTGGAAATGAAGCCAGCCATGGTGAACAGGCCGAAGAAGGCGGCGGTGAAGAAGGCGGCGATTCCGCTGGAGGTGGAGAAGCCGAAAAGGTATTTGCACAAAACTGCGCTTCTTGCCACGGTGAAAACCTGGGAGGCGGTGCTGGACCAGCACTAGAAGCCGTTGGTGGTAAATATTCGAAAGATGAAATTCTCGATATTATCAAGAATGGTAAAGGTGGCGGCATGCCCGCTGGTTTGATTCAAGGTGAAGAAGCTGAAATGGTCGCTGCATGGCTTGCTGAGAAAAAATAAGAACGCTTTCTTGAAACTCTCTATCCAAAAAGGTAGAGAGTTTTTTTATAGCATCTATCGAAAGCGTTATCATAAAATAGCTTAGTTTCAAGATGTTATGATTGAGATATCCTTCATTCCACTGTATAATAAAGCTGTAAACATTATAACGAACTATCTTCGGGGCAGGGTGTAATTCCCGACCGGCGGTGAAGGATAAGTAATTCCTCAAGCCCGCGAGCCTGTTTTTTGGGCAGGATCTGGTGTGATTCCAGAGCCGACAGTATAGTCTGGATGGGAGAAGATGGTGGAGTAGTAAGCTTTCTTTGAAATTTTATAGAAGCTTGCTTATTTCCCCATGCCGTAACCATGAGCCCCATACTCATGGTTTTTTGTGTGCATCGGGACCACATCTCCTTTTTCGGTGGTTCGAAAAAAAGGGAGCAATGTCAAAATGAAAAGTGTTTCAAAAACGCAACGCATGATTGTAGTTGCGATGTTCAGCAGTATCTCGTATTTATTAATGCTGTTAGATTTCCCACTTCCTGGATTTCCTGTTTTTCTTCAAATCGATTTCAGTGAAATTCCAGCGCTATTCGTTGCCATTCTGTACGGTCCAGTAGCAGGGATACTTGTAGAAGCGATTAAGAATTTCATTCACTTTGGAATTCAGGGAAGCTTCACCGGTGTACCAATTGGCCAAATATCAAACTTCATTGCAGGAGTTTTCTTGATCGTACCAACTTCTTTAATCTTCCGTAAATTTAATCAAACCCAGAAAGGATTAGCACTGGGATTGACGCTCGGAACGATTCTAATGTCAGCAATGATGGGATTGTTGAACTATTTAATTATTCTTCCGGCTTACACATGGTTTATGGGCTTTGAAGAAATGTCTGCTTCAGCCCGTCAGGCACTTGTATTAACCGGTATTACACCATTTAATCTACTAAAAGGTGCAATCGTAGCTAGTATTTTTGTTGCCTTTTTCATAAAATTAAAACCCTGGTTTGCTCGTCAAACGAGAGTTGCTTAACGATCAAAAACCGAACCTTATCTTGGTTCGGTTTTTTTGTTTTTTCAGCCATCATTAGCACTAAAGAATAGGATGTCTAAAAGGTATTTTTCCATTTATTGTCGAATTAGATTTAAAAAGCGTTAGGAGGAATTAAAAATGCTATCTATCGATTGGTTGGAAAAGTCCACAATCCTCGATATCCAACAGGCTATGCTTGCTAATAAGTTTACTTCAAAGCAGCTTGTTCAATTTTACCTTAATCAAATCGCAAACCATAATCACAGAGTTAACGCTATTCTAGAAATTAACCCTGATGCATTAATGATTGCAGACTCACTTGATCGAGAGCGCAAAATGAAAGGAGCAAGAAGCTCACTACACGGAATTCCAATTCTACTTAAAGATAATATCAATACAGGTGATCATATGCATACAAGCGCTGGCTCACAAGCTCTAGCTACTTCCTACGGGAAAGATGACGCCTTTTTGGTGACGAAACTGAGGCGCGCTGGAGCGGTTATTTTAGGCAAAACCAATATGACTGAATGGGCCAACTTTATGAGTGATAAAATGCCGAATGGATACAGTTCGAGAGGTGGCCAAGTACTTAATCCTTATGGACCAGGCACTATTGATGTTGGAGGATCCAGTTCTGGGTCCGCTGTTGCAGTAGCTTGTCATTTTGCCACAGCTGCGATTGGAACAGAAACAAACGGATCCATTCTAAGCCCATCGAGTTCGAATGCTGGAGTTGGCCTTAAGCCCACTGTTGGCACAATTAGTCGTTCAGGAATTATTCCAATCTCTTTTTCACAAGATACAGCTGGCCCAATGACCCGAAATGTTACCGATGCAGCCATTCTACTCAGTCATTTATCAGGGGAAGACCCTTTGGATCATGCAACAAATACCATACCTAGTCATCAAGATTATACGCTTTATCTACTCCCTGTTTTATATGAAGAATTGAAAGTTGGAGTTGTCCAGAACGGCTATTACGATTCCATGCATGCTGAAGAACAAGAGATATTAAATAGAGCAACCGAAGACCTAAAGAAGATTGGTTGCTCAATCTTAAAGGTTGAGCAAATATGCTCTGATCAAGAAATGCTTGAGCAAGACTACCAGGTCTTACGATATGAATTTAAATCTGGCGTTAATAGCTATCTAGCAAAAAACACAACTTCTTCTTTAAGTGACCTTCAATCGATTATTAATTACTATCATCAAAACCCATTAGCTCTTCCGTACGGACAATCCCTTTTAATTGAAGCAAACGAAACGAGCGGATCTTTAACCGAAGCACAATATTTGCAAAGTCGCCTCCAGGATTTATCTAACGCAAAAGAAAATGGTTTAGACAAACTCATGCAAACCGAGAAACTAGATGCGTTGCTATTTGTAGGAGCTTACGGCTCAACACTTCCTGCAAAAGCAGGCTATCCGTCTATAACCGTCCCTGCTGGCTTTACTTCAAATAAAAAACCTCTTGGGATTACGTTCACTGGTAAGCCGTTCAGCGAACCGCAACTAATTAAGCTCGCATATGCCTATGAACAGCTCGCTCATCAACGAAAGCTTCCAGATTGGTTAGACAGCACAACAACCTTAAGAAAAGCGCAAGCCTAATGGCTCGCGCTTTTCTAGTGAAGCTTTTACTTTTCGATTGTTACCCATTTAAGAGAAGAATCGGCACCAAACTTGTGGATATGGTAGTTCTTCACGTAATCTTTCATGATAATCGCTCCGCCACCCTGATAAGTAGGTAGGATCGCAGTATCTTCTTCGATTAGAATACGCTCTGCTTCTTGCATCATTTCCCAGCGTTTCTGCTCGTCAGTTTCAGTTTTTGCATCTGTAACAAGCTTGTCATACTCTTCGTTAGAGTAATCCATACGGTTGTATGCGCCATCTGTTTCAAACATGTACACGTAAGTCATTGGATCTGGATAGTCTGGTCCCCAACCACCAGTTGAGATATCAAAGTCCCCAGCGTCCTCAAGATCTAGGAACTGCTTCCAAGGCTGTTTGTTAATTGTAATTGTAAGTCCGTCTAACTTAGATTCAAACTGATCTTTCGCGTACTCTGCGATTTTAGAAGCAAGGTCACTATCTGTTGTAAGGAATTCCAGCTCAACAGTATCTGTACCAAGAGCTTCTAGACCCTTCTTCCAGTATTCAGCAGCATCATCTGCAGTTTGATCTGCAAGATAGCCGTCTGGAGCCGGAGCACGGAAATCTTCGTCGTTAAGATATAGGAACTCTTTTGGAACAAGGTAACGAGCTGCTACTGAACCGTTGTTTAGTAGTACATTTACTAGACCATCGCGGTCATAGGATAAGAATAGAGCTTTACGGATATCATTGTTCGCAAGTGCTTCGTTCTTCTGATTCAAACGAAGGAAATAAATTGTTGTATCAAGGATTGTCGTAAAGTCTTCGCGATCTTTAAACTGATCAACGAAATCTGCACTAAGACCAGCACGATCAATGCTTCCAGTCTCATAAAGATTAACACGAGTTGCTTCGTCTTTTACAATTTTGTAATTTGCTTCTTGCAATTGTACTGTATCTGCATCCCAGTAACCATCATTTTTAGCAAGCTTCCAACCTTCACCGTGATTCCATTCAGCTAGCGTAAATGGACCGTTATAAAGCATTGTATCTGCTTCAAGTGAATAGTTCTCCCCTTGCTCTTCAGCAAATTCCGAAGGTTGTGGATAGAATGATGCGAATGTTAGTAGGTCAAAGAAATAAGGAACTTGTTGTGTAACCACAACTTCAAGTGTTTTCTCATCTACTGCTTTCACACCAAGTTCTTCTACTTTACCGTATAGTGGGTCGCCTTCAGTAATAATTTCATTACCATTTTTAATACCTGCAGCACCCATCATTGATGCATATCCGCCCATTGTATCTGGGTGAATAATTTTGTGCCATGCATATACGAAATCGTCTGCTTTCACTGGTGTGCCATCAGACCAATTCGCATCTTCACGAATTTTAAATGTATAAACAGTTTCGCCGTCTTTTTCTTCAACTTCTGGCTCTTCTGCTGCCATACCTAGAACAGGCTTGTTATCTTTATCAAGACGATAAAGACCTTCAAATACCTGGTTCATTGCATTAAATGCAACAGTATCTGTTGCCTGTGTTGAGTCCATAGTCGGGATATCCTGTGTATCTGTTAAGTTTAGAACCTGTTCCGCTGATCCTTCTGAGCTATCGCTATCTCCGCTTGTCGCTTCTCCTTCACTGTTTGTGTTGCTTGAAGTGTTCGAATTACCGGAACACGCTGCAAGGAAAAGGCTTAACAACAAGATGACCGAAAGCAAAAGCGAAAACTTTTTCTTCATTGTGTTACCCCCTATTTGTTTGTACCATTCAGTTAAGGTCTAGCTTTACGTAGACCTTCGTGTTATAAATTCAAACGAAGTTATTCGATTGGGAAACCATTGCGAGATCTATAACAGGGAGGTCATATCACTCAACTTATGTAAACCATTATCGATCATCGTTTGAATATTAACAATTAACTGAATGATTAAACTTATTTTAAATTTCAAAAAACTTTCTGTAACCATCCAATTTAGCCAAAAGTATACCATCCAATTTGTCTTTTTCTACAAAAATATCCGTCAAATGGCTTAAAACCTGTGTTTATCGAGAATTTCTCCCTCTAATTTTTTTGAAAATTTTATACAATTACCTCTATTTTTCTCTATAATAGTAGTGAGGTGGTGGACAATGGCGAGATTTATACTCAATCCAGAGAGCAGCAAACCGTTGTACAAACAAATCGTTGATTACTATGAGGATTCCATTATAAATGGCTCTCTCCAAACGGGGAATCCTCTTCCTGCTGAACGCGATCTAGCCGTCCAACTAGGTGTCAATCGAAGCACTGTTACAACTGCTTACGCTGAATTGAGAGCTAGCGGACTCATTACGTCAAGGCAAGGAAGCGGGACACGAGTCAGTGCAGATGCAGCAGATTTCATTCCCAGTCATTCTACAACGTGGAATAAACTTCGAAATCAGCATTTATCCGAAGATACGTCACTATTTAACCATTCTTCTAACTATATGAATGATTCCTCGTTCATTAACCTGAACGCAGGAGAGATTGCACCAGATTTATGCCTTGCGCAAAATGCCTATGATTTAACTGCCTATACAACTAGTAAAGAACATTTTTCTCCAACTATGTTTCAAACGAAACATATGATCAACCGCTTTATTAATCAATCAGTATCTACTGAAAACATCATTCTGACATCTAGTCTTGAACAAGCGATACTTTTATCAGTGAAATGCTTTCTAAATCCTGGAGACGTGATTGCAGTCGAAGAACCAATAAACTCTTCCAAATTAAATCTTTTTCTAGCTTCTGGCATTCACGTCATTCGCTATTCAACTGATCGTCCTTTAACAAACCATCATTTCCAAAGAGAAGGAATCAAACTAATCATTGCAAATTCAATGATGGAGCATAATTTTCCCTTAAGACAATCATCAACAATCCAACAAAGAAAAAAATTATTAACACAGTGTGAAAAAATCGGTATTCCTATACTTGAAATAGTGGAAACGTCTTTGCTTACAGGGTCTTATGATAATGATGCCTGTTCATATTATGAACTTGGTACCGTTCAAAAACTGGTTGTACAAGTTGGACACATTACTGGTATTTCCCCCGGTTTAAGTATGGGGTGGATTTTAGGACCGGAGCATGTCATAAAGCGTTTATCGGAGGTTCAAATTCAACTTAGCATGACACCTCCACCCGTTTTTCTTGAAATTGTTCATAACATTTTATATTCAGTTGAAATTCATGAGCATATTGAAGAGGTGAAAGAGGAATTACGTGCAAGGAAAAAACAAGTACTTAATAAATTAGATGCATTAAAAGACCAAATAACAATTTTAGAAATAGCGGACTCTACTTCAATCTGGTTTGATTTTAAACCAGCATTAAACCTTCAGGAATTGAGTGATACGCTTCTAGAAGCTCATGTATTGCTGTCTCCTTCACTTTATGAAGATGCTGTAAGGATCAAATTACCTCTTACAACTGTATCAAAGGACAGCCTCTTTGAAGCCACAAGCCGTCTCGTTAGTGTACTAAACACTTTACACATCAGGCAGTTTGCAGAAATGTACTAATGAATGGTAATAATGAACGATCTAAAATGGAACAAAAACAGCTAAAACAATCTAAAAAGCGCTGCTCATAGCAGCGCTTCATTGTTATTTCTTTTTCTTTTTTCGTTTAGAGTCGTACGTTATTCCTACTTCTACTCCTGTTCCCTGTCCTTCTGGTTGGGATGAAGCCAGGCCATTGGTTGTAGGGTTCGCTTTATGTTTTGCCATTCTTCTCACCTCCACCTTATAGCCTAACCCCAGCCTCTCTTTCTTATCCGCTGATTTAGAAGTCGGAGAGGTGAGAAAGTTTAGCTATAAAGTAAAGTGGGACAGGGAAAATCCTTGCTCGTTCATAAAAACTTCTACTTGCAACTTATGGTGATCATCGTGCTCAATAAGACCTTTAATATAACTTGTAAGACAGATTGGATACCTATCGATATAAAATGTGCTCATCCACTCAATCGGCTCAACTAACTGAAGATGCTCCACTACTTGTCTTCTCGCTTGTACGGTTTCAGCAATTAATTTTTCTTTTGATAGACCAGATCTCGCATACTCTGCTGCACGCTGATTAACTTCTTCAACATTATCAAGTCTAGGTAAATTGACTCCATTTTCAATAAAGGGAATTCTTTCTTTAAGAAGGTAATTGTCCCACACCATGATATGTGAAAGGATTTCAGCCGGAGACCACTTGTCTTGTTTAATAGGCTGAAAAAAGATGGTTTCGGTCATCTCCATAGCAATCGATTCTAACCAATTAATTAGCGATGCATAATCGTTTAACACAGAGCGCTTATCCGTCATCTGATCGTCTCCTTCCAAATTAAAGAGCTTAGCGATGCTTTCTTGTACGATCTCCTGCTAACTTTTTCCATTTCTTCTTTTCATCCAGCTGAGCTTTTTTGTTCGTTTGTCGCTCAAGAAAAGCTAGCTCACGGTGGAACTTTTTATAGTTCTCAAACCTTCTTTCTTCCAACAACCCTTCCTCTATAGCATTTCTTACAGCACATTTTGGTTCACCATCATGTTGGCAATCTCTAAAGTGACATTGCTGTGCAAATGCATCAATATCAGGGAAGCCTTGAGAAAGTTGATCTGTTTCCCAGAGCTGAAGTTCTCTCATACCAGGTGTATCAATTAGTACGCCACCTGTGTGAAGCGTAATCAGTTCTCGACTAGTTGTGGTGTGCTTTCCTTTACCGTCATCTTCGCGAATATTTTGTACACCCTGAATTTCTTGGCCGTATAACTTGTTTATGAGCGTAGACTTACCAGCACCTGATGAGCCTAACAATGCTGTTGTTGTTCCCTCTGTTAAATACGCTGTTAATTTATCAATCCCTTTATCTGTCGCTGAACTCACTACGTGGATCGGTACTCCTACAGCAATACTAGAAAGAGCACTTACTTTCTCTTCAACATCAGTACAAAGATCGGCTTTACTGAGTACAATAACCGGATTTGCACCGCTTTCCCACGACATGACAAGGTATCTTTCAATACGACTTGGGTTAAAGTCCTGATTTAATGCATTGACAAGAAAAACCGTATCAACATTAGCTACAATAATTTGTTCCTCAGTTGTCGTCCCTGCAATTTTTCTTGAGAACTTACTTTTCCTAGGTAGCAAATGGTGAATAATCGCTTTGTTATCCGTTTTAGGAGCAATAAGTACCCAGTCTCCGACCGCTGGCAAAGCATCACGCTGTGTTACTTCAAATCGGAACTTACCTGAAAGTTCTGCTGCATAAGAACTTTCTCCTGTAGAGACGTTATAACCTCCACGATGTTCCACTATAACTCGAGCTGGTATAAGTCCATTTGCTATAGCTTGATAATTTTCTTCAAAGTATGAATTCCATCCTAATTTTATTCGATTCACTTAAAAGCCTCCTGATTAATAAGTGTAAATATGACAAAAAGCCGTACAGTGATGTCGGCTTTTATCATACAATCAGCGTATGTGATTAGCTGATCGAGCATAAAAAAACCATAGACATAGCGACACAGTCGCACAGCCCATGGTTTTGATCTTATTAATCAGAAGTAAGAAAAGGCTCCTACCTTACCAATTGGACTGTGCACAATATGCAATTAACAATGAATTCTTTTTGTTATTTACCATCATGCACAACCCCTTTCCGTATGTTAGTACCATTAGTATACGCAATATTTATTTAATTGGCAATCTTTTCTGACAAATTAATTGATTTCAACCACCATAGCAATTCCTTGTCCGCCACCAATGCAGAGTGAGGCAACACCATACTTTCCATTTCTACGCTTTAATTCTTTTATAAGTGTATAAAGAATGCGCGTGCCACTCGCACCTACTGGATGCCCTAAAGCAATTGCACCGCCGTTCACATTCACTCGTGAGCGATCAAGCTCTAATTCTTTTTCAACGGCTAGATATTGAGCAGCAAAGGCTTCATTCACTTCAATCAAGTCCATCTGCTGAAGTGTCATACCTGCTTTATCTAATGCTTGCCGTATAGCAGGCACTGGTCCAATTCCCATAATCGAAGGATCTACTCCCGCTATTCCCCAGGAGACAATTCGAGCAAGTGGCTTAAGATTCTTTGAAGAGACATAATCTGCTCCTCCTAATACGACAGAAGCGGCTCCATCATTTATGCCACTTGCATTCCCACCAGTGACAGTTCCATCTTTTTTGAAAGCAGGTTTAAGCCCGGCTAGCTTTTCTGCTGTTGTACCTTCTCGAATATGTTCGTCAGTTGAAAAGGTTTCAATCCCCTTTCTCCCCTTTACTTCAACAGGTACAATTTCTTCTATGAAAATACCTTTCTCTCTTGCATCAGCAGCTTTTTGCTGACTTTGGGTTGCATACTCATCCTGATCTTCTCTAGAAATCCCATACTTTACTGCAAGATTCTCTCCCGTTATCCCCATTCCAGTTCCTGTATACTCATCAGTTAACGTAGCCAAAAGCATATCATCCATTTTCGGAGCACCCATTTTTGCTCCAAAACGACTTCCTCTTAACGTATAAGGAGATAAGCTCATATTCTCCGCTCCGCCGGCAAGGGCTGTGTGACCGTCTCCCATCATAATGGATTGCACTGCTGATATGACAGCTTGCATGCCAGAGCCACAAAGTCGATTCACTGTTAGTGCCGGACTTTCAATAGGTATTCCAGCCCCAAGAGCAATGTGACGAGCTAAATAAGAAGCATTGGATGTAGAATGAATCACATTCCCAATAACAGAAAGATCAATTTCTCTAGCCTCTATCCCACTTTTTCTTAGAGCCTCTTTACTTGCTGAAATCCCTAAGGCTGTTGGACTAATATCCTTGAGTGAACCACCAAATGATCCAAATGGCGTTCTTGCACCTTCCAATATAAAAACGTCTTTCATGTTTTCCCCTCCATTCTTCTCTATTTTACAAACAAAAGGAAAGCGTTTACAAGTATTTTAAAGTGAGGAAATTTAGCTTTTCTTCACTGAAAAAGTCAATTACTGTGCCGTGTATCCTCCATCAATGACAACAGCCTGACCTGTAATTCCTTTTGCCTTATCGCTTGCTAGAAACATCGTGTAATCTGCAATTTCCTGCACTGTTAGCAAACGCTTTTGTGGAACGAGCGGATAGATCACTTCTTCAAGTACTCTCTCTAATGCTACTTCTCGACTTTTAGCTAAGTCCTCAAGCTGACCCCTTACTAACGGAGTATCGACATACCCTGGGCAAACAGCATTTACTGTGATACCATCTTCAGCTCCTTCAAGCGCAGCTACTTTTGTAAGACCAATCACACCATGCTTTGCACTATTGTAAGCGGCTTTTCCTGAGAAGCCCACAAGTCCATTAATAGAAGACATGTTAATAATTCGGCCACACTTCTGTTTCTTCATAATGGGAAAGGCTAGTTTAGTTGCAATAAACGGAGCAACAAGCATTACTTTCGTTAATAGTTCAAACTTCTCCGTTGGGAATGTTTCAATAGTTGAAACATGTTGAAGACCTGCATTATTAATCAAAACATCCATCCGATCAAACTTTTTTAGCGTTTGATAAAATAATGCCTCTACTTCGTTTTCTTTCGTTACATCACAGCGAATTCCAATCGTATCCATACCGTTTTCTTTTAATTCAGCTGCCGCCCTTTTTACCTTATCCTCATCCAAATCACTAAGGATAACCTTTGCACCGTTCTCTGCAAACACTCGTGCTAGTTCCTTGCCGATCCCGCTCGCTGCCCCAGTAATTACGACTACCTTCTTATTTACTAACAAAAAACTCCCTCCTTTATAATACTAAATTCCAAGTCCGAGACTGAATAATAGAATAGCAAGGGCAAGTCCTATAAGTGGGACGATGACCGTAAGCGCTCCTACTGCACCGTATGCATCCTGGTGGGATTCACCACATATTGCCCGAATCGTTGTCACAACATAGCCATTATGAGGCAATGAATCAAGTGCACCAGAAGAGATCGCAATTGTACGATGAAGCGCTTCTGGATTTACACCAGCATCAATATAGTGAGGAGCAAGGATTGGTAGAGCGATAACTTGACCACCAGATGCTGATCCTGTTAATCCAGCAATCACACTAACTGCAATAGCTCCCCCAATAAGAGGACTTCCTGGAATACCCGTCATGAAATCCACTGCCGTTTCAAATGCCGGAACAGCCTTTGCTACACCACCAAAACCAACTACAGCCGCTGTATTTCCGATTGCAATTAATGCTCCAAGCGTACCATCAGAAACGGCACGTCCAAAGTTTTCAAAGTACTTGCGATTTAATAAGAATGTAGCTACAATTCCACCGAGTAAAGCAATGATTAGCGCTGACTGCTTCAAACTATCGTGGAAAATGAAGGAGATTATTAATACGATAACAAGTGGTACAAGTCCAAGTAATGGATTCGGAAGTGGACGATTCTCTACTTCAGGATCTTCCTTCCTCGCTTCAAATCGTTCTCCTTTGGCCACGGCTTTTGAAATCATACGTTTTAGCCACCAGTATCCAAAAAGCGCCATAAATAATGCAACTACTAAACTAACTTCCCACCCTGCATAAGGACTCGTATTTAAATACTCGATCGGAATCCAGTTTTGAATTTCTGGTGATCCTGCAGATGTCATTGTGAAGGTAACTGAACCAAATGCAAGTGTCGCCGGTATAAACCGACGTGGTAAATCTGCCTGTTTAAATAAACTAACTGCCATTGGATAAACAGAGAACGCAACGACGAATAGACTAACACCACCATATGTTAAGATCGCACAAGCAAGGACAATGGCGAGCACAGCCTGTTTTAATCCAAGCTTTGATACCACCCACTTAGAGACGCTATCCGCCGCACCGCTATCTTCCATGACTTTTCCAAAGATTGCTCCAAGTAAAAACATAGGAAACCACGAAGCAACGAACCCTGAGAATCCACCCATGTAATTTCCAACAAAATTTGGAGCTCCTTCTTCCACAAGCTGCGGGAAAAGCGGCAAGCCACTCAGAACTGCAACAACGATCGCACAGAGAGGTCCCGCAACTAGCAGATTCATTCCTTTCATCGTAAGGTAAATGAGAAGTAGTAACCCACCAATTAAACCGATCATACTTAACATCGTTAGCCCTCCTTATTAATACGCATCATATTTCATTGTTGGTGATACTTTGATGACAGGCTCTGTCGATTGTTTAATATCTTCCAGGGTGTAGCCCGATGCAATTTCTTGCACCACTAACCCATTAACTGTTACATCTAGTACCGCACGATCTGTAATAATGCGATTGACGACGCTTTTCCCTGTCAATGGAAGCGCACAGTTCTTCACGATTTTAGGAGCACCGTCTTTGTTTACATGGTCCATGATGACCGTGATTTTTTTTGCTCCATGAACAAGATCCATCGCCCCGCCCATCCCTTTAATCATTTTTCCCGGTATCATCCAATTTGCAAGATCACCTTCTTCAGATACTTCCATTCCTCCGAGTATCGCGAGATCAATGTGACCGCCTCGAATCATCCCGAACGATTCTGCACTATCAAAATAAGAAGCGCCAAGCATTTCTGTTACGGTCTCTTTTCCAGCATTAATAAGATCCGGGTCCACTTCATTCTCTTGTGGATATGCCCCAATACCAAGAAGACCGTTTTCAGATTGAAGCACAATCACTTTATCATCTGATATGTAGTTAGCCACAAGTGTGGGTATCCCGATGCCAAGATTCACATAATAACCGTTTTTAATTTCTTTTTCCGCTCTTCTAGCAATTCGTTCTCGTACATTACTTTTTGTTGACTTCATCCTTATCTCTCCTATCCGTTACGAATGGTTTTTCGTTCGACTCGTTTCTCCTGCTTTGCTTCAAGAAGGCCATGAACATAAATTCCTGGCGTATGAACCTGATCTGCATTCAGTTCACCTGTAGCTACTATGTTCTCAACTTCAGCTAAAGTGATTTTTCCTGCAGCTGCGATCATTGGATTAAAATTACGCGCTGTCTTGTTATAAACAAGATTCCCTGCCTCATCCGCCTGATAAGCTCTAATCAGACTGTAGTCTGCATATAAGGCATGCTCTAAAACGTATTCTTTTCCGTGAAACACTCGTGTTTCTTTCCCTTCAGCTACCTTAGTACCAACCCCTGCTGGTGTATAAAAAGCGGGAATACCAGCACCGCCAGCTCGAATTCTTTCAGCGAGTGTTCCCTGTGGAATTAACTCAACTTCAAGTTCACCCGACAGCACCTGCCTTTCAAACTCTTTGTTTTCTCCCACGTAGGATCCAATCATCTTTTTAATTTGGTGGTTTTTTAGTAGAAGACCAAGCCCCCAATCATCTACACCACAGTTGTTTGAGATAATCGTCAGGTTTTTAACTTCTGATTCTACTAACCCTAAAATCATTTGCTCAGGAATCCCTACTAACCCAAAGCCTCCAACCATTAAAGTTGACCCATCAGCAATATCGCTTACTGCATCATAACCACTCATATAATGTTTCTTCATCATCACAACTCCTTTTTGTCTTCTTCATAACTAATTGCAAGAATCATGCCATAGTTTGATTGTTCACAAAATTGTAAGCGTATTCAATAGTTGTGTGATTTATTCCCTTTTCCTACATTCCGTTTTTGCGGAAAAAGCGGAATATTAGCCTTTATTTAATCGGCAAAACATCATCAATTTCTAGAAATAAAAGAAATTCCAGAAATCCGGAACAGATTCCGACTTTCTGGAATTCATTTAAAGATTATACTTCTTTATCTTGTCATATAAGCTTGTTTTCCCTATACCAAGTATTTCAGCCGCAGTGATTTTATCATTCTCGCATTGAATGAGGGTTTTACGGATCGCTTCTGACTCTGCTTCTTCTAGTATGTCTTTTAAGTTACGATTCCCCGCTTTAATTCCCTCATTATCTTTCAAGTAATCTGGCAGGGATAGAGGATCTATCGTTTCTTTACGCGTTAAATGAACAGCTGCTTCAATTGCATTTTCTAGCTCACGCGCATTTCCTGGCCAATTATGTTCCCATAGTAATTGAACCGCTGCCTCCTCGATATGATCAACACGCTTCCCCGCTTTTATAGAGATTTTTTTAACAAACGAATCTGCTAGAGGTTTTACATCTTGAATTCGTTCTCTTAACGGAGGAATGTACAATTGCATGACATTAATACGATAAAACAAATCTTCACGAAAACGCCGTTCTTCCACCATGGCTTCTAAAGGTCGATTTGTAGCTGCTATGACTCGTACATCCACCTTCTTCGATGATACTCCACCTACTCGTTCTACCTCTCGATCCTGAAGGACACGTAATAGCTTTACCTGCATGTTAGCGGGCATGTCCCCGATTTCGTCAAGAAAGATCGTCCCAGTATTTGCAAGCTCAAATTTACCTGGTTTCCCACCTTTTTTTGCTCCAGTAAAAGCACCTTCTTCATAGCCAAAAAGTTCTGACTCAAGTAGTTGGTCGGGTATTGCACCACAATTCACTTTAATAAATGGACGATTACTTCGCTCACTTAATTGATGAATGCTATGAGCAAATAATTCCTTTCCAGTGCCACTTTCACCACGTATTAGAACAGATACATTTCCACTTGCAACCTGCTTCACCTTTTCTTTTAATCTTTGAATTGAATCTGAAACTCCAACAATATCATTTAAAGAATAACTAGCACCATTCTCCTTGGAAGAACCACTTCGGTAATATTCGAGTTCAGAAAGCAACACCTTGATATGTGTATTCATTTGCTTCCATTGCTCAGTATCTCGAAAAATAACTGTACCTACTGCCCCGATTAATTCGTTTTGATAATAAAGGGGAACGCGGTTTGCAATCATATAATTCCCACGAATATACTGCAAATCTGCCAGTTCAATCTTTCCGCTCTTTGCAACGATGTGCATGCGTGTATTTTCAATTACATCCGTTACGTGCATGCCAATGACACAAGAGCTATCTACGTCTAGAAATTCACAATATGTTTTGTTCATGAAATCAATAATGCCTTCCTTATCTACAACGACAAGCCATTCGTAAGCGTTATCAATTATTGTCTCTAACATACTGCACTTCTTAGTAAGCTCACCGGGTTTCACGTTAGCCACTCCTTTATCTCTTCTATTAACCATTGTAACATTGAAAGCACACTGTTCTTTTAACAGGCTATCATTTATCTGCATTCATCTTAGTTTCAGCAAAAAAAGACCATCTTCTCAGACGGTCTTCCACTAGCGATCTTATCAAAAGTTCTATTTCCTCATATCAGAAGATGGATCTTGCTTACTCTATTTCGTAACATAGTCGAATCATATCCCGACAAGGAATTCCGTTTTCAATAATCGGTTCAGGGTAGTGATCAAAAAATCCTTCAATAATTTCTGTTATACGAAATTGACATTTTTGGTAGAGCGCTAATTGATCGAGACTCGAATTCCCAGTCCCGATCAAAACCTGCCTTGCTCCATGATCCGCAGACCTATGAATTGCATCATGAATGAGGACCTTTCCTATCCCCTCTCCCCTTCTATCTTCCCTCACAGCAATATTCATAATCTCAACTTTTTTCTCCTCTTTTATTACTAAAACATAGACGCCAATCACTTCCTTCTCTTCCACTGCAACGTAACAGTATCCTTCTTTCAAATAATGTTCGATATGAGCGAGAAATGGATCAGCTTCAAGTAGAAGTGCATAAGGAAATGCCTTCGTTATTTGCTTTATTATCATCATGGATTCTCCTTGCTAGTTTACAATTATGGCTTATCATATATTCTACCTTTATAAAAACAAAAAATCGTGCCTTGGCACGATTTAGGTGTACTTGATTTTTGATGTGATGACCGCACTGATGACAAATGATAACACCAAACTTATAAGATCAATAGGATTATATAAAAGACCGAATGTCACTGTACGAGTTAATTCCTGCCCCTTACTCCAAGCAGTTAACCACTCTGGTTGAAAGACTGCATTCACAATCGAACCAATAATTAAGTTTAAGATGAAATAAAGACAAACAAGGCTAATCGTAAAAATAATATATTTCTTCAAAACATCATGCTCCTTCTCAAAACGTCTTCTGAATTATTGTAACCTGTTCGAAACAGATTTCACAAATTCAGAGTAGACGCACACCTTTTTAAGGAACGCCATAAAGTAACAGTATGACGTATGCAGGAGGACGATAATGGCATTTAAAAACGATGGATATAGCAGTTGGCCTTATTCTCGCTATACTTATCCTTATTACCGCAACTTTCCTCCTATTGAAGTTACCCGTTTCCAGCATTCAGCTGTAGCGTGTACGAAACTTATGAAGGAAGGACAAAAACTTCTAGATAAAGTGAATCAGGATGCTCAATTTGCTCATGAATTAAAAGATGCCGCCCAAAAAAATGATCAGTCTCATGTTCATTCCTTGATTCAGCGTGCCGGTGTCACTTCTCCCTTCCACATTGCCTATACGCCAGATGCCATTCGTGTCGATCTTAACACCGGAAACGAAGATAGTTGTAGTGAGCTAACTGTGAAGCTTTGCTGGTAACCGATCATCTCAACTTTCTACGAAGAGAAAAATAGAACACGCTAATTTGAACAAATGGTAAGAATAGTAAGACAAGAATGGGATAAGCCGGGAATTGCTTTGACACTACAGGTTGCAAGGTCATGGCTGCAATTAAAAGTGGTGAAGTAAACATCATAGCAATATATGCATTTCGACAAGCGTGAGCTGTTAATGTTTTTTCCCGTTCATCATCTTCACACAGTTCGGAAGGAAGCAGAAGGGCTTCTTTCCATCCTTTGTTATTTCTTCTCTTATTACGAGTAATCATGAATCCGATGATGCTAACAATCAGGAGAGTAATGAAAATCGGCGTAATATTAATGATGACATCATCTCCACTTCCACTCATTAAACGTTGGAATTGAGACGCTGCATCGAAGTACGTAACCATTGCCCATCCAAAAAGTCCAAGCACAATGACATTCATCATGTAAATCACAGATAACTTCATTCTGATTCCTCCTGTAATTGAAATACTTCTTCCATAGACATGTCAAATTCACGACAAATCTTCATTGCTAGCAGTAAAGATGGGACATACTCTCCCTTTTCCACAGCTGCAATCGTTTGTCTTGTCACCCCAACTTTTGAAGCCAGCTCCTGTTGTGTGAAGCGAAAACGTGCCCTTAATTCTCTAATTCGATTGTTCAACATCATCTTGACTCCTCACATATCTCTTCTCTTATAAATCTATTCTATACCAAACATAATGTTAAGTAAACATAACTTTTAGTTATTTATATTTAACATTTTTTCATAAAAAAAGCCCGGTTTCCCAGGCCAGAAATTCCTATTTTACGATTAATACTGGACAGGGGGACTGTTGGGCAACTTTTTCACTAACACTTCCAAGCATCCATTTTTTTATCCCGCTTAATCCTCTACTCCCTATTACAATTAAATCTGCCTCTATCATTACAGCTAGGTCCACAATCTCTTTTGCGGGATCACCACCTCTTACCTCAGAGTGAACATTCACTCCCATATGGTGAAGCGTTTCCTTTACTTCACGAAGTATGGCCTCTCCTTCGCTTCTTTCAATCATCACGCCGTTCTGCTCCTCAGGAACCGGAGATGGAACACCAGCATGTCCTTCATTGCCAATACTACCTGTCCCATAGGGTATTCTTGTCGCTGGTTGAGCCGAGAGTTTATTTGATTCTTTTGCTACATGCACTAAATGAATAGAAGCTTTGCTTAGCTCTGCTAATTTAACCGCTTGATGTAAAGCTTTTTCACTATCTTCAGAACGATCATAAGCGACTACTATTTTTGAATACATGATACCTTCCTCCTTAGGAATTAGAAGTAGTATACATATACCCCTGCCTAGAAGAAAATAACAGCTCTAATGAAAACGTATTTCTAACGATACATTTGTAACACAAGTCTTATTATCCGGTAATAATTGGTTCTTTCGGATAGTGATAATGTTCAAGAGAAGCCTTCCCACGCATCATTAGCAAAAAGGAAATAATGCCGATTCTTCCTACAAACATTAGAAAGATAATCACACATTTTCCAGCAGTGCTGAGCTCAGAAGTAATGCCAAGTGATAAACCAGTCGTTCCAAAAGCCGAGGTTACTTCAAACACAATCTCAGCCAACGAAAATGGTTCTGTTGCTGAAAGAATAACGACTGCTAGACCACAAAGACCTGTGGCCGTAAAAATCACGATAAACGATTTAATAATATCATCATGAAGAAGCTCTCTTCCAAAAACTTTGACACTCTTCCTGCCTCTTGCAAAATGAATGACTGTTAAAACAGCAACAGCAAACGTAGTTGTTCGAATTCCTCCTCCAACACTACTAGGAGATGCTCCGATAAACATGAGCAAACTTAATACCATCTGAGTTGAGAGAGTAAATTCACTTACATCCATCGTAGCAAGCCCGCCATTTCTCGTTGTAACGGATTGAAACAGGGAATAGAATAGTGCTTGATCCCATGATTTATCCGCCATAAAATTTCCGGCTTCTAAAATCCATATGAGTACAGTTCCTATAATAATAAGTGCAAAGAATGTCACGGTTGTAACCTTGGTAAACAAAGTAAATCGATAAGCTACTGTTTCTCTCTTTTGAAATAAGTAATCTTTCAATTCAATTAGAACTGGGAATCCGATCGCGCCTAAAATAAGTAAGATCATGTTGATTGTTTGAACAAAATAATCATTTGCATATGGCACAAGTGAACTTCCCGTAATATCAAATCCTGCATTAGTGGTAGCACTTACTGCAGCAAAAAAACCTTGCAGAAATGAATCTTGCCACGAATCATAATACTTTAATAAGTAGATGCCAAGAATTATTGTTCCAATCGCTTCAAATAAGAGAATGAGTCCAAGGATTTGTCTCATTAATTTTACTAGTCCAGCTAATGTGCCACGATTCTGGTCTGTACTAATCAACTGGCGTTCTTTCATTCCAATTTTTTTACCCATTAACAACCAAACAAAAGTTCCAAGAGTCATAATGCCAATTCCACCGAATTGAAGAACAAACGCAAGTATGTAAGTTCCTGTCGTACTGAACGTATCAGCGGTTGAAACAACCGTCAGTCCCGTCACGCTAATGGCACTTACCGCTGTAAACAAGGCATCGATAAAGCTCCAATCAACATTTGCTTGGTGGGCAATTGGGAGACTTAAGAGAACTGTCGACAGTACAACAGCCAATAAATAGAAAAGAACAATCAGTTGAACTGAAGAAAGTTCTGTAGCTTTTTCTTTAATTTTCATACTCTTTTCCTCCTCCCATTCTCTAGCATGATCATGACGCTAACAGGCTATTTTGTAAATACCACTCTTTAGAGAATAACCTCGTCTATAGTATAATAAACGTTGTCAATTGTTCGAATATTGGGGGAATAGCGATGGGTGATCAACGCCATGAACGAGAATTACACACGTTAAAAACGATCGCAGAAACATTAAATCGTTCAACAGATTTGAAGCCTATGCTTCAAGCTGTTCTTGAAGATTTATTGAGTGTTACCGGATTAAACACCGGTTGGATCTTCTTATCAACTGGTAAAAACAAATTTACGTGTGAAGCTGATGTCAGACTACCCGCTGCTCTTGCTCAAAAGGATAAAGAACCGATGTGCAAAGGTACATGTTGGTGCTTAAAGAAATATTGGGACAGACGATTAAACCAGGCCGTTAATATTATAGAATGTAAGCGTCTAGAAGATGCGATGCATTATAAAATGGGTGATACGGAAGGACTGACGCACCATGCGACCGTCCCATTAACAGCTGCCGGAGAATCATTTGGAATATTAAATGTTGGTTCACCAGGTAAAGAGTCGTTTTCTAACGATGAATTGACGCTTCTTGAGTCCGTTGCTTTTCAAATTGGTACTGCCATTAAACGAATTCAACTCTATCAAGATGAACAGAAGCGAGCGGAAAACTATTTAAGATTGGAATCATTAACGAGAGAATTGTGGCGCCACGAATGTGCTGATGATCTCATCAGTGCCATTGTGCACCGAACAGGAGAGTCATTCAACTGGTCTCTAGTCGGCTACTTTTTGAAAAGCACACCGAATGATGTTCTCCATTCGATCTATAAAGATGGAGAACTAAGGGTTGTGAACGAAGCTTATCCAGCAGAAGCGATGCACGAAATAAACGAGGCTGTTCAAAACGGAAAACCAGTTGCGCTCAAAAATAACGCTTTTCCCCTTCACCCAAAACCTTCTATCATTCATGCAAGAGAAGTGAAGGTTCGAGACGAGCATATTGGTATATTATTTGCGCTTCAGGAATCCTTCTCTAAAAGTGATAGGGAAATCTTACGAGCAGTTGCCGACCATATGGCTCTGGCCATTGAGCAATCACGTGTTAATGAGAAAAGACAGGAGCTTATCCTCTCGGAAGAACGAAATAGACTTGCAAGAGATTTACATGATTCAGTCAGCCAAAAACTTTTTTCATTATCTATGACAGCACGTGGTGCACGAAATATTCCTAACGTTCCTAATGTACTAAGTGATGCATTACAAGATATTCAACAGCTTTCTCAAGAAGCCATGCAAGAAATGAGAACATTAATTTGGCAACTTCGACCTGTAGGGATTGAAGCCGGCCTCATGACATCACTTAAAACATACGCGATTGGATTAGGTCTATACCCCACTTGTGACGTTTCGGGCTTTAAACTTCTTCCTCGACCAATTGAAGAAGCGCTTTTTCGAATCGGACAAGAATCACTTAACAACATACATAAGCATGCAGGAGTAAGTGAGGTTACCCTCCACCTTCAAATTACTGAACAAGAGGCCTGTCTTACGATTCTTGATAATGGTAGCGGTTTTAATCAAGAAGCGGTTGGAGATTTCACACTTGGGCTTAGAGGAATGAAGGAGAGGGCCTCACTACTTGGAGGTACCCTTTCGATTGTTAGTAAACGAAAGAATGGAACAAAAGTTCAAGTTAGACTGCCAATATGAAAGAGGGATTAATATGGAGAGAAAAATAAAACTACTACTAGCTGATGATCACCTTATGGTAAGAAAAGGATTGCGCTTTTTTCTTGAAACACAGCAGGATATTGAGATTATCGGTGAAGCAGCAAACGGAAAGGACGCAGTCAGACTAGCGAAAGAATTAAATCCTGATGTCATTTTAATGGATTTAGTTATGCCAGAAATGGATGGCATCGAAGCAACAAAACAATTAAAAAAAAGTCTTCCTCATATTAAAATCATTATCTTAACGAGCTTTTCAGATCAAGATCATGTTCTTCCAGCAATAAGGGCTGGCGCAGAAGGCTATCAATTAAAAGATATTGATCCTGATGAATTAATTCACACGATTCGTGAAGCCAATCGCGGTAATCGCCACCTCCACCCTCTTGCTACAAATCAGCTTATGTCACACCTGACTGAGAAAAACCCGGCCGAAGAAGAGCGAAAACTCTCCATGCTTACCCCGAGGGAAAGAGATGTATTAAGAGAAATCACGTTAGGAAAAAGCAATAAAGAAATCGCATCAGCTTTATATATCACAGAAAAAACCGTTAAAACACATGTGAGTAGCATACTATCAAAACTCAATTTCCACGACCGAACTCAAGCTGCTCTCTATGCAACAAAATTCAACTGGTTTGAAGATTCCTAAGACTAAAGTACGAGAATTTCCCCTCCTTATTTCGGATGCAAGTTTCACAGATTTTTAATACACTAATAGGAGATTGATTTACTCACAATTGAGGTATGAAAAGAATATAGAGGTAGTAGAAAGGAGCTTCACAATGAAAGTAATGGTTATAAACGGCAGTCCTAGAGACAAGTCTATGACACGAAATTTAACAAACACTGTGACTGATCAGTTGGACGAGAAAGGGATTGAGGTCCTTACATTCGATGCTGGCTTCCATGACCTTCCGTTATTTAAAGGGAGAAAAGAAGATCTGGATCATCCAGAAGTCCAGCGACTAATAACCAATGCTACAAAAGCAGATGCGTTTGTCATCTGTTCACCTGAGTATCATAACGGGATGAGTGGAGCATTAAAAAACGCCCTTGATTTCTTAGGAGGTTCTCATTTCAAATCTAAGCCTACCGCTTTAGCGTCTGTTGGCGGCGGTGGAAAAGGTGGCATTAATGCTCTTAATAATATGAGAACCGTTATGAGAGGTCTTTATGCCCTCGTCCTTCCAGATCAATTTTGTGCAGACCCAACATGCTTTGATGAGAAAGGCTATATGGTTGAAACAAAAGCAAAGGAACGCCTTACAATCGTAGTGAATGAGCTTGTTTCCTTGACGTCAGTAGTTAAGAAAAAGATTGAAATACAGTGACACAGAAAACCCTGTAACGTATTTAACAATGGTACGGACAGGGTTTTTGATTTATTCAATCACTCCAGATTCCGTAACCGTTACGTTCATTTGAAACGTAATATCCATGTCAGGATACCGCTGTCTCCAATCCTCCTTATTAAAATCTCCTCTCGTGACACTTCTTACGGCATTACCAAGTCCAAGTGGATCAATATTTTGGGTTTGAAATTCTTCAATCATTTCCATTCCCCTTTTTTCGATATCTTCTTCCATCGCCACTTCAATTTCTTTTAACTTAGCAGAAGTAAGCTTTTGACCGGAATATTCTTTAATAACTCCAAGAACTTCCCCATGAATTTCAATTTTATTACTCCCCACTTTTTTTAAGTTTAGGTTTCGCTTAGAAGCAATATTATATATAGCAGCATGTTCCTCTTCATTCATTTTGACAGTAAAAGAATCATTACTCGAAAATTTCTGATGAAGAACTTTAAACGTAAAAAGATGTTTGGCATCAATTGAATCAACCATTCGATCTCCTTGAAATAGAGCAAGCCCAATGATTTTCACTTTATCTTCATCAAGTTCAACTAGAGGGAGGAAAGGATCATATCCTTCAGAATAATAATTATATAAAAAATCATGAAGGTTTGTTTCTGGGAGCATTCCGTGCTTGCTATTGTGGGCCAGGGTATCATGAATAAATGCACCTGTGTCTACATTGCCATAGTTTGTCCTTAGTAACGTTTCCATATCACTACTTGAAATCCCTAAAAAAACTCTCGATCCTATCGAAGGATCTCTTTGAAGCGTATCTACTAATTCGATTATGCCTTCTGTCTCCGCAATGTCTTTACTAAAAAGCGCGACTTCCAGTTTACCACTAACAAATGGTTTTGGGGATTCTGAGTTGTATTGACTTCGTATTTCTTTACTAAGTGCTGCTGTTTGAACAAAAACACTATTATCAATTTTTCCATCAGCTTGATATTGAGGGGCTACTGCAATCCCTTTGATAAGACCTTCCTCGCTTTCTTTTTCAGGAAGATCATAGCCAATAATCGTAACCATTTGAATATCATCCAGGATACTTTTTTGAACACATCCTGTTAGGAGTATGATACTCACGATGAAAATGAACAGTCGAGTCATCCCGATCTTCCCACCTTACTTTTGATGTACTGAAAGACAAATACAAATGGAACATAAATATAGACAAAATAGAAACCGATCTTACTTGTATATTGGTTCAAAAGGTCGATACTTTCTCGTCGAGCAAACAAACTGCTACTAATTAAGATCAGGACTAGTATTGGAATGGTTACGTTTTGCTGACTAACTCTTGACAACCTTCTAATCCCTCTACCAGCAGCCCATATGGTAATGCAAAGATTCGGTAAGATCACAAGTGCCCATGAAGCAATTCCGATATATTCAAATCTCTGTACAAAAGGCATTTCAGCAATTTTCCAAGTCGTTAATGTTGCCCAGATCGTTCTTTGGAGTTGTTCAGGACTAAAGAACGCGATTGTCGTGATCATGACAGCCGTATAAATAAAAACAGTCAATAAATGTCCACCTTGCGCCCAGCGATGGGATTTTTCTGGCTCTTTGATAAACGGCAAATACATAAAAAGAGTTGTAAAACCTAAATAGGAAAGAGACGCTCCTTTTACTCCCTCATACATCTCCATTAAGGAATGATTGAAGATTGGAAGTAGATCACGAAAATGCCCATAAAACAAAGGAAATATCATGGTAAGAACCAGGTAAAAAGGAATGACCACACCAAAAAAGGAGATCCCAGCTACCACTCGAAAACCTCCAGATAAACAATAGTAAACGAGGAGTAAAAACACTGTTCCAAAAATCCACTTATTTAAATCTGGGAACATCCAAACTTGAACTACTTCAATATACGTTCGTAGAACCGTTATACCCATTGCAATGAAATAAGCGATGGCAATTAAGCTTAGTAATCCTCCAATCCATTTTCCGAAAAGGTTATGGTGTAAGGAGATGAGGTCACCCTTTTCTTTCATCATAATCTTATAAATCAGAAAAATAATAAGGTTTAAGCTAAGCCCGGCAGCCAATACAGAAATCCAGGCATCGTTGCCTGCATATTGGGTGCTAATTCGTTGAAATCCCATTACCCCCACGCCTACCTGGACAGAATGGACGAGATAAAAGACGAGAAATGGAGATACCTTATATTGATCTTTCACTTCTGGTCCTGCCATATAAAAGCATCTCCTTTCTCATCTTATTCATGAAAATCATTTTTCTCTTTTTCAGTGACAGGTTTAAATCGCACAGTATCTTCTGATTGCAAATGAATCGGACGCTTATTCTGGAATTTTAAAGGCAATCTGATAATCGCATCTTTTAAATCCTGAACACGTAGCGGATAAATCGGCTCAAGAAAAGGTCGACCTAAGGATTTGAGCTTAAGAAGATGAGCGATTAAGAAGCAAAAGCATATGGTTACCCCAAGAAGCCCCCACAGATGTGCGAATAGAAGAAACGGAAAGCGTGTTAAACGAATCGTATTACTCATTCGATAAACAGGGGTTGTAAAAGAAGCCAGTGCTGACAGCGCTACAATAATCAGCAATACGTTACTCGTTAACCCAGCTTCAACCGATGCTGTCCCGATCACAATACCTCCTACAATACCAATGGTTTGTCCAACTTTTGTAGGTAACCTTGCTCCAGCTTCTCTTAATAGTTCAATTGATAATTCTAGAAAGATCGCTTCTAGTATTGGTGGAAGCGGAATGCGCTGCCTTGAACTAACTAACGTACCGAGTAAATCTTTTGGAATTAACTCATAGTGATAGGTTAACGTCGCTACATAAACCGGCGTCACAAGTATGGAGAACAAAATAGCAAAAATACGAATCAAACGAGCACTGGATGCAACGATCCAGTTAACAAAATAGTCTTCAAATGCAGAGAAAAACTCGACCAGCGTTGTTGGTCCGATCAATGCCTGTGGTGAACCATCTGAGAGTACTACAACCTTCCCTTCACATAAAACAGATGTGGCCCGATCTGGCCTCTCCGTATCAATCAGTTGCGGAAAAGGAGAATTTTTATTATCAGTAATTAGCTGCATAATGACAGAGTTATCCACAATTTGATCGACCTTTATATCTTCAAGTCTTTGTTTAACCGTATTAACGTTCTCTTCGTTTGCAATACCATCGAGGTAGAGAACGACAACTTTTGTGTTTGTCAGCTTGCCAACCGTTACTTCATAGGCTTTTAGTTCATGAACAGGTAGGCGCTTTCTAATTAAGTGCAAGTTCGTATCAAGTGATTCAACAAATGCTTCTTTGGAGCCGACCACTGTAAATTCTACTTCTGGTTGGGTAACAGCCCTTGCTTTCTTAACTTGTGATGGAATAAGGGCACATTCTGTTGCATTTGCATTTAATCGAATAATGACGTGGCCTCGCATCACTTTCTCACAGATCTCTTTCAGTTCGCTCGAAATAATAACCCCTGGAATCGGCACTCTTTCTCGTATATCCTGCAATGTCTTTAACGGTTTTTCTACTAGGTATGGAAGGATATGATCATTTAATTCCGTTTCGTGAACAAGCGTTTTGAAGTAGTAAATAAAAAATGAACTATCCTGTTGCTTGCTTTCATAATGTAGAAAATCTCCTGAGTCCTGGAGATTTCGAATAAGCTCAGGTAGGTTTTTTAACTTTTCTGGAGAACGACTTTTTTTCAACCATCGAAACATTTTATTCACCACACATTCACGGTTTCTCCATGTAGTTTTTGCAATTGAGTTTAATTTATCCAATTCCTAAAAAATGTGCAGTAAAATAAAAAAAGCGTGCCGATTTGGCACGCTTTCGTTCCTTATTGTCCTTGTGCTAATGAATAGGCAATTTTCCCATCAAAGCGGTATAAATTCTCAATCTTAATCCAGTCTAACTCCTCTGATTCAATTTGTGTTAATAACTCACGAATTGCGCCCTGCGTTTCTTTCTTTCCTTCAATTGGTTGGAATCTACAGCGCCAGTGATCGGATAAAAACGTTTCAGAGAATCCGTTTGGATATACTTTAACGCCACGATTTGTCATCATCACAAATTCATGATTGCTAGCTGATGCTGCACGCGTAAGCTTCTCAGCAATCTCGTCAACCGTTAATGTATTATTAAATAAAAACACGTCTGTTCCATCAAGTTCACGCTCAGGAACATAGTTTGGACGAGTCATTTCTTCTGGCTCATCGACCACTTCTTTACTATATACGACAGGTTCTAGCACTGAAGGAGACTGACCAAGACGCTCTACAACTGCATTAGCGAATTCTTTCGTTCCGACAGCGTCTTTTCCTTTTGCGATATCGCCTGTTAAGACACCGTCCTCAATTGTTTTCAACCAGGCGTTATGAATCTTCTCTGCTGCTTCAGGCTGTCCAATATGTACTAGCATCATAATTGCCCCATGAAGAAGACCAGATGGATTTGCAATTCCTTTACCAGCAATATCAGGCGCGCTTCCGTGAATCGCTTCAAACATCGCAATTTGATCTCCGATATTTGCAGAACCTGCTAAACCAACGCTTCCTGCAATCTGTGCTGCAATATCAGAAGCAATATCACCATATAAATTCAACGTTACGATTACATCAAATTCTTCTGGTGAATCAGCAAGACGAGCCATTCCAATATCGACAATGTAACTATTTGCTTCAATATCAGGATATTCTGCTGCAATTTCTTTAAATACATGATGAAAAAGACCATCACTCAATTTCATGATATTATCTTTTACAAGACAAGTTACTTTCTTACGATTGTTTTTGCGAGCATATTCAAAAGCATGACGAACAATTCGCTCAGAACCTGGGCGTGAAATGAGCTTTAAGCTTTGCACAACGTCTGGCGTTTGCTGATGCTCAATGCCTGAGTAAAGATCCTCTTCGTTTTCACGAACAATAACAAGATCCATATCTGGATGCTTGTTTTCAACGACAGGATGATAAGATACGCAAGGGCGAACGTTTGCATATAATCCCATCGCTGTACGTATCGTTACGTTTAGGCTTTTATAACCACCGCCCTGTGGTGTTGTAATTGGTGCTTTTAAAAGTACTTTTGTTCGACGTAATGAGTCCCACGCTTCTTGAGGAATACCTGTTGAATTACCCGTTAGGTAAACTTTTTCTCCAACATCAATAAATTCAGGCTCAATCTCAGCCCCAGCTTGTTCTAAGATAGTTAGTGTTGCTTCCATGATTTCCGGACCGATTCCGTCTCCGGTTGCTACTGTGATTGGACGCTTTTCTGCCATGATCTTCTCTCCTTCTCTGGTCTGTCAGCACTGAAAAAACCGGCAAGCTCTAGCTGAGACCATGCCGAATCTTTCTAATATAGTGAACTTTCCATTCTTCAAGGTGTTTCAAACCTTTGCTTGAGTCATGGAATAACCAACATTTTGTTATCGCTTTCCAAGGTTATTATAGAAATCATGTTCTTTTTTGTCAATTTTACAGAGTTTTTGACTTCCCCATGAAAAAACCAGTCCTTTTTCTTGAAGGACTGGCTTTAACTTATTGTAAAGCTTTAACGTCATCGACAATTTCTTCATAAGGGACATTCGAAACGCCAGAATACTTTTTCACGACCACGCCATCTTTATTCACAAGATAAAAAGCAGTGCCATGAATAAATTGATCTGAATTTGGATCTGCATCTACAGCTGTTTTAAAACTACTCTCTGCGAAACTTTTAATCTCCTCATTATCGTAACCAGTTAAGAAGTGCCAGTTTGATAAATCGGCATCAAATTTCTCCGAGAACTTCATTAATTCTTCAGGTGTATCTCGTTTTGGATCAACAGAAAAAGATACAAGCTCTACATCCACATCCGCTTCTGCAAGCTTATCCTGGAGTTGGGTCATATTAGCTGTCATAGGCGGACAAACTGTCTCACAATTTGTGAAAATCAAATCAGCAATCCACACTTTTCCATCCAAATCACTTAAACCAAACTCGCTATTCGTCTGATCCGTATATGTAAAGTCCTGCACTTCCCAATCAAGGTCGTCGGGAACATCCTTCCCACAAGCAGCAAGTATGACCAGTAGTGTCATTAATCCCGTAACGAATAAGAAGCGTTTCTTCATTATATTAACCTCCAAATTGGAATAATATTCTCTCTCTACCTTATCTCAAAATAAAGAAAGTTGCCATATGATGATTAAGATAGATGCGATCATTTCATGAACATAAGCATGAATCCATAACGATTCATGCTTATCATTAGATAAAGCAAATAGCATCTATTTTTCTTGTTGCATACGCCTCACGATTCCTGTTACAACTTTTCTAGGAATAAAACGGATTGATTTAGCTAGAATTTTATTCTGTGTACCAGGAATAATGATACTCTTTCCTTTTCTAACTCCTTCATATCCTGCTTTTGCGACAGACATGGAATCCATTGTACCTCCATCAAAAAGCTTTGATCTCCCAAGGTTAGCACGGCTACTAAAGTCGGTTCTTGTCGGCCCAGGGCACAAAGTTGATACGGTGAGCCCTGTCCCCTTCAACTCATCCTCGATCGCTTCTGAAAAAGAAAGTACATAGGCTTTCGATGCATAATAGACTGCCATTAAAGGACCAGGTTGAAATGCAGCTGTAGAAGCTACATTTAGGATGCTACCTTTACCGCGTTCTGTCATCTCTTCCAAAACTAACTTCGTCAAATGGGTTAGAGAGTTAATATTTAAATACAGCATGTCTAATTCCTTCTGCAAATCGGTTTCTACGAACTTACCGAATAGACCAACACCTGCATTGTTCACTAAATAATCTACTTTCTTACCAAGTCCTTTTACTTGTTCAAATAATTCACCAGCAGCTCCAGGCTTTGCCAGATCACTAACGATTATATCAACTTGTACACCATATTTTGATAATTCTTGTGCTCGTAACTCTAGCTTCTCTTTACTTCTCGCCACTAAAATTAAGTGTATGCCATCTTTTGCGAATAACGTGGCAATATCTGCCCCTAGACCTCCAGATGCCCCTGTAATTAATGCTGTTTCGGACATATCAAATCCACCCTTCATTTATTTCTTAAAGTTTAAACACTTGAACATATTGCTTAATAAATAAAGTAGAAGACTTAAAAGCAAGTCTCTTCTACTTTATCTAGTAGCATTTTCAATATGGCTACACCATCTTCAAGTTGAAGAGAATAGAAACGTGTTGTTCCTTTCTGTTCGACAGAAACAAGGCCAACTTCGCGCAAAATTTTTAGATGATGTGAAATCGCTGGACGCGACAGGGTTGATTGCTCGGTAATCTCATTCACGCTTAGACAATCATGTTCACTAAGTAACAGGATGATGTCTTGCCTGTAGGGATCGCCAAGGGCCTGAAAGATCGGCGTACTTTTGCGAAAAAGCTGTCGCGCTTCATAATGATCATTTTCTTTATTCATCACAGAAAGCCCCTATCCGTTTAAAAGTTTAAACATTTAACCTGATTTAAGCATATCCGATTCCCACAGACCTGTCAATGGACTATACGTTTAGCTAATAGCCTAACTGGCTCAGCACAATTTGATGATTTGGATTTATGTTGTCCGGCAAATCATTGATTGGGAAATACCTCACTTCAGATACTTCCTTATCGTCTAATTTAAAATCTTCACTTGCACATAGCCCAGAATAAACAGCAATTACACTAAAAACCTCATCCCCATTCGGATATTGGTAATAAAGATTCTTTCCAGAAAAAACCGATTCAAAAGTTAAGTTCTGAATGGTTATTCCCAATTCTTCAAACGTTTCACGAGCTACCGTTTCTTCAAACGACTCTCCTGGCTCCATAAATCCGCCTGTTAATCCCCATAGTTTATTATCCGTCCTTTTTTGCATAAGAAGATTTGATTTTGATTGATCAAATAGCAGAATTGCTACACCTGGTAATATAAGTGGTCGACTCCCGACGAGCGCTCTAAGTTCCTGAATGTAATCCATAGCTCCTCCTAGACAATAAATAGTGTTCGGGTTCATGAAAAAAAAGCCTCTCGATCTATCGAAAAGGCTTGTTACCCATTACTAAACGCCCAGACCCAGTAGACTACTCCCCAGACTGCGCTTAACGCCAATAAAATAATCAGGAGACGAATATTTTTAGTTCTCATTATTCTCAATCTCCTCTTGCTCAACTGTTTTTTCTTTCCGTTTTAACATATATAAGAAAAATCCAAACATACCAAACACAACAAAGAAAAGTCCCGTTGACATATAAACTAAAATTGACCCTATATCCATATTAGCTCCACCTTTCTTAGGCACTATCCGCTGTATGATAAGTAAATAGACAATACCCCAATGACAATCATCGTTATAAAAGGTAGAACAAAGGCTAGGAAAATAACAGCAGATTCCGTTTTGTGCTGTTTTATTTTGGATAACACGAAGCCATTCTCCTTTCGCTTTATCATTCACACCAATAGTATATCGGATATTCGCTTACCTTTACGCTGTTTTCTTGAACGTTTCCGTACTATTCTAACATAAGTTCAATCATGACATGCGTGATGAATGGCTTGATGAAGCAATGCCATTACATGTTGGTCATCAGGAGAATAAAAGATACTTGTTCCTGCTCTTCTAAACTTAACTAATCGTAAGTTCTTTAGAAAGCGAAGCTGATGCGACACAGTCGACTGTGAAAGATGAAGCGCATCTGCTATTTCACTAACGGCACATTCCCGATCAGCTAGCAAGTTCAAGATCCGTATCCTTGTGGGATCACCAAGAGCTTTGAAGGTTTGTGAAACAATGAAAAGCGTTTCTTCATCTAAATCCATTTCTTCATTTGTAACATCCTTATCTTGATTATCCAAGCGAATCTCCCCCGTTTCATTATATGAACAATTATTCATATATCACTCTGTTGTCATTGTATGAAAGTCATCAGCCAATTGTCAACATCAGGCTGTCACGATTCCTTCACAGAAACTCATGAACCTCCCTTGAGTTCCCCTTCAATCCTTTTTACAATAGAAAGAGAAGAAAAAGTAAAGGCTTTCCTATCATAAGATAGGATGCCTGTACATGATGTGGTATGATGAAAACGGTCAACATTTACGGAACAGTATTATGATCATAGATGGAGGTGTTCCTTATGTGGGAACAATTATCGAGCACGTTTTCCTTTAGTGCTCTCTGGAGTCCTGGAATTCTCGTAGCTGCGATTGTTATCGCTGGCTTCTACTTACTTCTAACTGGTCCCTGGAAAGATAGCTTTAAAGACGCATCACCCTTTCCCCTTTATAAAAAGATCTTCTTCTTAATTGGGGTTGCCTTATTTTACATTGGACTCGGTGGACCATTATCACTAATGGGACATTTATTACTAAGTATTCACATGACTGAAATGGCTCTTGTCTATTTAGTTGCGCCACCCCTTATTCTCGTTGGGACACCAGCATGGTTGCTTCGACCATTACTAAATGTTAAAGTTATTCGCAAAATCGTTCAATTTTTCACTTTCCCGATTATTTCACTGCTTTTGTTTAATGGATTGTTTTCTTTTTATCACATACCAGAAATATTCGACTACTTAATGGTCCATTACACAGCTCAGAATTTCTATAAAGCAGCTCTGATTGTGACAGCTTTCGCAATGTGGTGGCCACTCGTTTGTCCAGTACCTGAATATGACACGCTATCAGGTGTTAAGAAGCTCGGCTATATTTTCGCAGATGGCGTTCTACTAACACCAGCATGTGCACTAATCATATTTGCAACTACTCCACTTTACGCAACCTATACCGATCCGACTGTATGGGCCAATGCAATGGGATACTGTGTACCTAGTGGTACAACCGTTTCACCTGAACTATTTGACCAATTCAAGCCGCTAGGAATTATGGAAGACCAACAGCTAGGCGGAATCATCATGAAAATCATCCAAGAATTATCATACGGCAGCGCCCTCGGCTACATCTTCTTCCAATGGGCAAGAAAAGAACGCGAAAAAGACGCCGAAGAACTACAATCAGCAGATTTCAGAATGAGTGAGATTTAAAAGAAAAGCGGAGTGGGCCCGTTTAAATCCGCAGGATGTTGGAGCCCTTTCGAATGAGACGCTTTTTGTCTCAATCGAAAGGGCGAAACAGCCGGAGGATTTGGCCCGCGCAGCTGGATCACGAAAAGCGGAAGCCTCCGTTAAGCCTCGACAAGCGCTGGAGCCCGTAAAAAGAACACTGTCTATGTGTTCATTTTACGGGGTGAAGCGATCGAGCCCCTGCCCACTGCAACTGGATCTACAAAAAGAGGAGACGAGCGTTTAGAAACGGAGAAATTAAAGATCTTACACTAAAACACATCGCTCAAAAGCCATGAAGCAAGTTTGCTTCATGGCTTTTTTCTTTGTTCCTTTACACATAGCGAATTAATAAAGTGCGTACCAAACTTCCAATCCCCACGCCAAAGACAATTCCGAAAATAGCCACAAATGTGGGCGGAAAAAGAATACCGCCTACATTTGAATAAATAACTCCCACTGTAGAAAAATAAGCACCGGAAACAAAGGGGAGTGACAAGTATTTCCTTACTTCTTGACCGGACTTTTCTAAAGCACATAAATAGCTTTCATAAATGGCAAATAGATAAACACATGGATAAAACAACGCCCACTCATAATTTGTCACTTCAATTGCTTGAGCGGATTTCCCTTGAAAACTATAAAGAATATTCATGTTTAAATTTGCATTTACATTGATAACAAACTCTAAAACAATAAAAAAAGCACCTTTTAAATACATTTTATTTAAGATTTGTCCAAATCCGGGAAAGGCAATACTCCAAAGAAGAACTTCAAGTGGATATACGTTTCTCTTCATCTCATCACCAGCTTCTCATCAACTACCTCGTTACTTTTTCCAAATTACTGGTATTTCATCCATACCTCATGGAATTATTTTCAGAAGTAACTCGTTGTCTTTTAGTCCATACTACGTACATAAATAAACGAAAGGAGATTTTTCAATGCTAACGACAGGTCAACTCCGCTCATTTAAAAAAACGATTCAAGAACGTATTAGAGCACTCAATGAAGAATTGGTTGATAATGATGAGTTTGGAATTTCTCAATCATTTGTCCAACATTCCACAGGGGAACTTTCAAATTATGATAATCACCCTGGTGATACAGCTACAGAACTTTATGAGCGAGAAAAAGATCTTTCACTAAATGAACATGCGAAACAAGAATTAGCCGAACTTAACAATGCACTTGAACGTATAAATAACGGCAAATATGGTAGATGTGAGATATGCGGAAATGCGATCTCCATCGAAAGGCTTTCCGTTCTCCCTACTGCTTCAACCTGTGTCGAACATAGCCCCTCACAAAAAACGTCAAATCAAAGACCTGCAGAAGAAGATGTGCTAGGTCAATCATTCAGTGAGCATGTAAATGATGATGAAGAATCGAATTTTTTTGACGCTGAAGACTCCTGGCAACGAACCGCAAGATACGGAACATCTGAAACCCCTTCAGATTTTAATGATCAGCAAATGAACTATGATCGAATGTATATCGATTCGAATGAACTAAATGGTTATGTTGAAGAAATCGAAACTTTTCTATCTGCTGATATTGACGGTAAACCAACTGGTGTCGTTCCCAATGAACGTCACGAACGATATGAAGAACAATTAGATGACTATGAAGAACTGGCTTCGCAAGGAATGATTGAAGATACCGATATGAACAATTGAAGGAAGCAGCCCGGTAATTTGGGCTGCTTCTTTACATTTCTTCTGGTGCGTGAAGACCAAGTAATCGCAAACCCTCTTGCAAAACAATCGATACAGCCATAACTAGCTGTAATCTTGCTTGTTTGCATGAGTTCTCTTCTAAAATACGAACTTGTCCATAGTATTTATTGAAAGCACGAGAAAGTTCTAAAACAAACTTTGCGATTTGAGAAGGATCGTATTCAGTAGCTGCTCGTTCAATCGCATTCGGAAACTGACGAAGTTTTGTGACAACTGACCAGGCTTCTTCAACTTCTAGCATTTCGATATTTTCTACTTTTTGATAATTTCCTTTACGTAGAATGGAACAAGCACGAGCGTGTGTATACTGTACATATGGACCAGTTTCTCCTTCAACTCGTAGCATATCTTCAAGGGAAAAGTCGATGTCATTTCGACGATCATTTTTTAAATCATGAAACAATACAGCCCCAACTCCAATTTGTTCTGCAATAGCACTTTTGTTTGCTAAATCGGGATTTTTAGCTTCAATATTTTCTTTTGCAAGTTCAATCGCCTCACTTAGCACCTCTTCAAGCAAAACGACTTTACCTTTTCTCGTTGACATTTTCTTTCCATCTTTAAGCATCATCCCAAAGTTGATATGGTGCATTTGCTCTGCCCATTCGAATTCTAACTTTTTAAGAACTTCAATTAATTGTTTGAAATGAAGGCTCTGTTCATTCCCTACTACGTAAAGAGATTCACTAAAGCCATATGTTTCATAACGATAAATCGCTGCTGCTAAATCTCGAGTGGCATAAAGAGAGGCTCCGTCCTTCTTTTTAATTAAGCACGGAGGAATATCTTCTCCAAGCTCAACAACCATGGCACCGTTGGATTCAACTAATAGGTTCTTTTCTTCTAGCATCTTAATCACTCGCTGCATTTTATCGTTATAAAAAGCTTCACCGTTTGTCGAATCAAATGTAATGCCCATGAGGTCATAAATACGATTAAACTCCTTAAGAGATTCTTCACGGAACCACTCCCAGAGCGTCACAGCTTCCAAATCGCCTTGTTCCAACTCTTTAAATGCCTTTCTGCCTTCATCTTCAAGTAAAGGATCAACGGCCGCTTCTTCGTGAAACAAAATATATAATTTAAGTAGCTCTTTAATTGTTTGTTCACGGACTTTTTGCTCATTACCCCACTTACGATACGCCGTTATTAATTTTCCAAACTGCGTACCCCAGTCTCCAAGATGATTAATTCGAATGGGACGATAGCCAACTTTTTCAACTATTAACGCTAAAGCATTACCAATCACCGTGGAGCGTAAGTGTCCCATTGAAAAAGGTTTCGCAATGTTAGGTGATGACAAATCGATCGTTACCGCCCCGTCTTCACCTAAATTGGAGCTCCCATACTCCCCTTCCTGATTCAGAACAAGACGAATGACATCACTCGTAACGATTTTCTTATTAAGAAACACATTAACATAAGGGCCAACTGCCTCTACTTTCTCGAATAGAGGATCGTTCAACTTACTAGCAAGGTTAGTCGCAATTTGATTCGGCGGCATTTTTTCTAACTTAGCAAGTTGAAAACATGGAAAGGCGTAATCACCAAGTGACTCATGTTTCGGAATTTCAATTCGCTGTATCATGTCACTACGCTCTACTTTCCCACCAAATGCTTGAACGAGTTTGTCTGCAAAGGTCTTTATATACATCATCATCTTCCTCCTCATGTCATTAAACGTTTTTTTCTTAAACAAAAAAATCTCCGTCTCTATAAAATAGAGACGGAGATTTTTTCCGCGGTACCACTCTGATTGCTCAACAAAAATACTTGAGCCAACTTCACTCGGATAACGGCGAGCCCGACTGTTTCTACTGAAGTTCAAAACAGTGTCTTGAAAGTCCGGTTCATGTCTGATTAGGCTCCAGGCTTTCACCATCCCCAGATCGCTTTATCCGTCATTAGACACTACTCTCTTTCGCACTGACGATCAAATATTATTTTCATTATAGCCTATTTCATTATAAATTCAACTAGTTATCTGATTATACTTGGTTCTGACTCCAATTGTACGTTTTTCTCTCCATCCTGATAACCTTCCTGATAGGCTTCTCGATAAATAGAAGTTAAATACATTGAAATCAGCTGTCTTACTTTCGGCTCCACGTTAACGACCTCTAGATGTTTCATACACCGATCAACCGCTAATTTTTCCTTTTGGATATTTTTACTCGTCAACGTAAGAACCACCTTTCCATTTAAGTTGATTTTATTATACATTAATTAGACAAGTTATGTACATGCATTCAACAAAAATCGTTTAGATGTTAAGTGAAGAGCTATATACCACTATGTATAGACGGCTTCTATATTAAATCTGGCTACGTAACTGGATTAATTTGCAAACAAAATCATTCTAATCTTCTTTCCAATCTTTCATACATAACTTTACCATTTCATCGCAAGCTATAACTATCTGTTATCACTTAGAGGGGGTTATAGCGTGAGGCGTGGTAAACGAAAATCAATTCGAAATGAACCTTATCAAATCCCTACTGCCACGGAATCACATGAAGCATTTTTTTCTCTTGAACAAAACAAGGAATATCTCAATTCAAAATTTTACCATACAGAAGATATTAAATTTAGAAACATTACCATTGAGAATATTGCATGCATACTTGCGTACCTAGACCCTCTCGTAGATGAGGATAAACTTCAAAAAACCATTATGAAACCATTAATGGAAAAGAATAAATTAGACATTGAAGATACAGTGACTTCTAAGGAATATCGCCGTTCAATGAACTTAAATGAAGCTATCACTGCATTAACAAAGGGTTTTGTAGCCTTCTTTATAGAAGGTCATCAACACTTTTATCTACTGGAAGCATTTTCAGCAAGTTCTAGGCCCGTATCAGAACCAATTAATGAGCAAGTTGTTCGTGGTTCACACGAAGGTTTTGTTGAAAACATTATGCAAAACTTACAAATGCTTCGCAGAAGAATTGAGAACCCAAATCTTGTGATAAGGTTTTTTAAAGTTGGGAAAACAACCGATACAAAATTAGCGATTATTTACTTGCAACACCTTGTCAATCCAAACCTGATTCAAGAGGTTGAAAAAAGAATTACGGCTATCAAAACCGACTCCATTCAAACGCCAGGATATGTAGAAGAGTTTATTGAAGACTCTCCATTTTCTCCATTTCCACAAATGCTAAGTACAGAACGACCAGATCGATTAACTGCTCATATTATCGAAGGCAGAATCGGTTTGTTAATGGAAGGAAGTCCTTCCACCCTAATCATGCCTGTTACTTTCTTTGCTTTTTATCAATCTCCGGAAGATTACAATAGCCGGTGGTATATTGGTTCAATCCTAAGACTAATCAGAGTAGCCAGCTTTATTTTCGCACTCGGTTTGCCGTCTCTTTATATTGCCACTGTTTCTTTTCACTCTGAGGTGCTACCTGCTGAATTAATTTTAAATATTAAAAGTTCGCTTGAAAATGTTCCGTTTCCTCCATTACTCGAAGCATTCATTATGCAGATCATTCTTGAATTATTAAGAGAGGCTGCGATCCGTCTCCCCGGCCCCATCGCACAAACAATCGGTATTGTTGGAGGTTTAGTCATTGGAACAGCTATCGTCGAAGCGAACCTTGTCTCTAATATGATGATCATCGTTGTGGCCTTAACGGCAATTTCGTCATTTGCTGTTCCATCCTATGAAATGAGTATGTCGATTAGGCTCCTAGGGTTTCCACTTATGCTTCTCTCTGCGTCATTTGGTTTTATCGGACTTGTCTTTGGTTTATCGATAATCCTAATTCATTTATGTAGTTTAGAAACGTTCGGCACTCCTTACTTCTCACCACTTGCGCCTTTTCGTTTGAATGAGCTAAAAGATTCGATTGTTCGCCTTCCAAGATGGCTTCTTCGAGAGCGACCAACGGAAGTACATGCACAATATCGTAAGCAGGAGTGGCGTTCAAGAAGGTGGAAAAAGAATGAAAACGACTAGTACGATTAATAACGCACAGTTTTTTTTCATTATTTTTCAAACGCAGGTAGGGGTTGGCGTTCTTTCACTACCATCTTCTTTATATGCTGATGCAGGAACTGACGGATGGATCACACTTTTAATAACCGGTGGTGCCATTCAATTGATTATTTTCATCCTATATTTTTTAAGTGAACGTTTTCCCTCTTTATCGTTATACGAATTTGCTCCTAAAATTATTGGTAAGTATGCAGCGTTCGTCATTTCAGTTCTTTATATTGCTTTTGCGATAGCAACTGCCGTCATTGTATTAGAGCTATTTGAAACAACCATTAAAACTTGGATTTTGTTTCGTACTCCAATGTTAGTTATTTTATTATTGCTAACCGTAAGTGGGACTTACCTTGCAGTTGGCAAGATCAAGGTAATGGGAAGGTTTTATCAATTTGTATCCATCCTCATTCTCCCGCTAATCGTAATGTCCGCTTATACGTTGAAAGATGCAGATATCAGGTACATTCTACCAATTGGTCAAAATGGCTTTGGTACAATTCTCAAAGCGACTCAAAAAGGGATTGTCTCCATGCTGGGATTTGAAATCGTTCTTTTTATCTATCCTTATGTTCAAAACAAGGGTAAGGCAGCACTTAAAAGCCTAACTCTTGCTAATATTGCTGTCACAAGTTTATATACTTTTTTGACATTCACAACTTTTGTTTTTTTTAGCCCTAACCAACTTGAAATGATTCCAGATCCTCTCGTTTATATGTTAAAGGGCGTCTCCTTTATTATTGTGGACAGGGTCGATTTGATCTTCCTGTCCATCTGGATTATTTCAGTGATGACTTCTTATGTCTCTTACGTATACATCGCAGGAAGAGGAATACAGCGCTTAACAAAAAGAAAAAAAACAACGTTGCCAATTTTGACTGCAGCAATCATTGCCCTAATCTTTTCCACGTTTTCTCATGATCGCTATACAGTTGAAATGATCTCTGGTTATCATGCGAAAGCAAGCTATTTTTTTGCATTTGGTTTTCCTTTAATTCTCTTGTTGATTAGTCTTCTATTTAAGAAGAAAGAGGAGTTTTAATGAAAAAAACACTTTATCAAATCATAATGACAATGCTTCTGTTGTTGATAACTGGTTGCTGGGACCAAGAACTTTTAAAAGAGTCTAAACTAATTTATGGTGCAGGATTCGATTATGAAAGCGACAAGCAAATCCGTACAACATTTGCTGTTCGTAACCTAGGTGTTCCAGTCAGTCAGGGAGGAGTCTATTCCAATCGAGTACTCACGGTTACTGGTTCTTCACCGAGAGACACTCGTTTGAAAATGGACAGAATCATTTCAAAACAAGTAACTGCATCAAAAACCCAACTAATTCTCTTAGGAGAAGAGGTCGTAAAACATAATATTCAGCATACATTTGATATTTTGTTTCGTGATCCCAAAAGTCCGCTTGACGCTAGAGTAGCGGTGGTAGAAGGTGATGCGGAAGACATTTTCAATTTAGATCATGTAGGAGAAACACTTGTAACTGAGTTTACAACCAATTTAATTAAAGGAGCTGAAAATAAAACCGAAGCACCACGGATGAGTGTCGAAAAAACATTTCGCTATTCCTATGACTCTGGTCAGGACTACGCGCTTCCATATATTAGTTATAATGATGATATTGGAACACCAGAAATAAATGGAATCGCTCTGTTTCACCATACTACTTATACTGGAATTAACCTTCCTCCCTTAGATGCTACTCTACTTCTTCTGTTAGACAATGCAAAAAGCAAGAAAGCAAGTATTGTCGAAAATATTGGAGAGCAGCAAAGTGAAGATTTTCTCACCGAAACAGTGACGATTAATATTCGGAATGCGAATACCGATATTGAATATTCATTTCAAGATCAACATTTGACCAAAGCAGTCGTTAATCTCGAAGTAAGAGGAAATATTGAGGAGTATCCTCAAGACCACTTATTCAAAGAAAGTCAAGTTGAGGATATTGCGGATGAGTTATCAATTAGGTTAACAAAAAGGGCGAACGCCATACTCGCAAAGCTACAGGAGGCAAACTGTGATTTTCTTGGTATCGGACGTGATTTAAACGCTTATCATCACGATGCGTGGCATCCAAAACAGTGGGAAAAAGAGTTCCCAGAATTAACTTTAGAAGCTAATGTAAAGGTAAAAATTGCAGAAACAGGGATTATAAAATAGAAAGAGAATGAGTTTTTTAACTCATTCTCTTTCTATTTGTTTCATCTCTTCAATTGTCGGTTCTTTCGATCCATACCAGGAATAAGCCACTTCATAAAGATCACCTTCCTGTACAAGGTTCCAGGACATTTCGTCTTCCATTAGGAGTTCAATTGCCTCGCCTTCTCCTTCTGGCTGAACAAACACATAAAAATGATGATCCGTACTTTCTTTCTTAATCACTTCTCCTCTTTCAAGATGTTCTTCATGCACATAGGTGTATCTTCCGATTAAAAAAATACTAACTAGTACAACGATGCTTGCAATGGAAATGTTTAATGCTCTCTTTTTATTCATAATGCCTCCGTCAAGTAATGGTTTACTAATAAAGTACCACAAACATGATTTGTTTAACAAAGTTAGGCATGTATGTTTAATGAAAAATTCGGGAGGGTAACCCTGTATTAAGAGACATTACAAGGAGGAATTACAAATGGCTAAGAATTCTCAATATCAACCGATTCATGAAAGCGGGTTTTCTCTAAGTGACGCTCAAGAGGTAAAATACGCAAAAGACTTTAAAAAAGCAGATATCGCAGGAGGCATTCGTAAGCCAAAAGTGAAGCGAGCTAAGAATGAAAATCCTGATTTACTGAAGTAAATCGAATCATCTATCTACAGAAGCAAAGAAACAATTAATCTAAAGCTTACATGAACGAAATATTAAGCTTATCGTAAATAAAGAGAGGGAGGCCACTGGCCTCCCTCTCTTTATTAGTGTACTTAGACAATTTAACCTTCTTGTTTCACAAATGCATCGTAACCTTTTTTCTTCAATTCTTCACATAATTGCTCGGCCCTGCTCTTTTCCTTATAAGCACCTGATTGAACGAAATAGACCGAACTGGTAAGATTCCCTTTTGTGTAACGCACAGCAGCAAGCGCTGCTTCTTCAGCTAACTGGAAACGATAGGATCGAACATTTAATTTCTTTCGATCTACAGCAGAGTCTAGAAAACCATATTCAATAATAAGCGTTTCAACCTGCCCCGTTAATCGGTGCATATAATAATAATCTTTCCCATTTGCCCCTTCCCTTGAGAATACTCTCCGCACTGGCATTATCTTTTTCAATGCATCAGCAGTGCTTTTAGCAAAAGCGGTGGTTGCATATTTTGAATGAATCACTTCTGCTCCACTTCCACCGCCTGCATTAAAATGATTGCTTAAACAAACCGTTGCACCAGAAGATCGTACGAGCTCAGAGCGCTTATCAGGAGACAAATCAATATCCGTTTTTCGAGTCAGTTTACAAGGAATACCGAGCTTTTTCAAAAATTCATATTGATGTAAGGATACCTCTAAATTCCAATCCTTTTCTTTTACTCCTTCCGCCATAGCCCCTGGATCCTTCCCACCATGACCCGCATCAATAATAATCATTTTTTTCCTCCCTTGTTATGAATAAAGTTCTGATTACTTCTTAAATAACTTCGGCTCCTTCTTATCCTATATATCGAAAGAAAAAAGGAAAAAGGGGCAGCGTTATCAAATTATTTATCAGTTAACGCAACTTTTCAGCTACGGACTCGTCTTTATAATAAATGTCATTTAAAGGATGATCGTATGAACGAAAACTCACAAGGTGATTTCAAATTAGATTTCACTAGCTATACTACTGTTCAAAAAACAGAATTAATTGAGCATTTAATGGAAACGTATGGGGAAGCATTAGTCAGACTCGCTTATACATATACGAAGGACTGGGGAAAAGCGGAAGACATTGTACAGGAAGCATTTCTTGCCTGCTTCTTAAAACTTCATACGTTTCGAGGAGAAGCATCGTTAAAAAACTGGCTCTATCGCATTGCGATTAATCGTTGTCATGACCATGTGCGAAGCTGGTCTTTTCGAAATATTATACCGACAAACATGATGATGAAGTTCATCAAAAATCATACTACCTCACCCGAACTTATTGCAGTAAAAAATGAAGAATCACATAATTTACGAACCTCCATTTTTCAACTTCCATTAAAATATCGTGAAACATTCATTCTCTATTACCATGAAGATTTATCCATTAGAGAAATTAGTTCACTCCTTGACACAAAAGAGGCCACGATTAAATCAAGGTTGCATCGTGCTCGTCGCCTTCTCGAATTAAGACTAAACGAAGAAAGAGAGTGAATAACAAGATGGAGGAAAAACAGTTAAGAGAAAAAGTAAAAGAATCCTTATTTCAAAAACAACACTTTACAAACAGAAAAAAAGAACGAATGCTCGAAAATATCCTTCTTGCGCATTACGGTAAAAATAAGAAAAAACGAAATCTCATGCTAGAGTGGATGGGCATCGTAGCCTGCATTTCATTATTCGTTATCGCTACCCTATCTGTTACCGGTATTTCTTTAGACGCACCTGAAATACAAGAAGGTTCACTCGACCAGATTGAGGCTCCATATGTAAGTGCTGCCTATCTGAAAAGGGCTTCCGAAATTGCTCATCGTGATTTAGATATTATCGATGCTACTTATTTTTCAATCGATTCCACTGTTTATCTCGACCTCATGGTATCTGACACGCTGTCCGAACAGAAGATGAAGGATCTCGCAACAGAGTATTTAGGCGTGCTGTCTCATTTGTATCAAACGGAAAACGAAGACATCAATGATATTTGGAACTATTATCATGTGGAAGTGACCATTAAAGGGGATAGTGATTATCCTTCAATCGCTTATTTTGATGAAGCAGATGAGTCTTATTATTTAAAAGGCTCAAAGAGAAAAAAGGATACAGCGATTCAGTGGTACTCTACTTCCCAATAAATAAAAATATTATTCATAAAGGAAAAGCACAACGCTAATTGTGCTTTTCCTTTTTGTTCTATATCAATTTTCCTCATAGCAAAGATGGGTAAGTAACGAGAAAACTGCCATTCAAAACTACCTACTGGCTGTTTTTCGTTCTTCTCCCCTATCAGGTCTTTCCAAGAAATAAAACGCGTTCCCATCAAATCTCCTTTTATAACTCTCACTCCGAATAACCTGACGTGAACGCGTCGTTTTTTGCTTTTCAGTTAATTGCTTAAATCCTTCTAACAATAGATTCACACTGAAAATAACGAGTACAAAAAATAAAATCGGAACGAGAGGAATCCACGTATCATATGGGAGAAATCGAAATGTAGAACCGATTAAACCTGACCATTCAGATGACACAGACCGATATTCATCTCCTAAAATTGGATCTGGATTAAAGAATGTTCCTCCAAAAAACAACTTCAATAACCCAAGATGAAGTAAGAGAATCAGCACGTTGATCATTTGTTGGAGAAATATGATTACCATCCGCGGTCCAAGATGAGGTAGAACATGTTTTATTAAGATATGGACTTTAGATCCGCCTAGTGTTTTAGCTCCTTCAATAAACCCTCTTCCCCAAATGGCATTCGTTTCATTTGATATTAACGTTGTGGTGGTTGGAATCGCAATTGCTGTTAAAACAACAATTTCAAATATCATACGCTCAAAGAATGAAAATTGAAATGTCCCTTCCATCCCATTTTCCATTAAAACGCTGTTAAGAATAAAATAACAAAGCAGTGAAATCGGTATGTATTGCATGGCATCAATGAATCCAGATGTGCTTCGCAACGTTCGCCGAAAATAGGTCCCCCCGATTACACCACCAACGAAAGAGAGCGCTATTCTCATCGAGGCAACGAGAAATGCAATACCAATCGTATATTTCGCCCCAATTATGATTTGATCAAACAGATGATACCCATACTTATCTGTCCCAAATGGAGCTACCTGTAACGGTGTAAAAGGTGAACGGTCGATTAAATTTCCGTCTTGATCATAGAGCATGGACGTTTGCGGCACAACATCATCATAAGCAATGGAATAGTATATACTGCTACCAAGTAGAAGAACAATGATAAACAATCCTGTCACGAACATTGGATTCTTTAAAGCATTTTTCAAAGTTTGTATTCCCTCCTTTTTCTGCTACATCATAGCTTCTTCCTGAGCAGCCCGTTCCGCCACAAGCTGATAAACGGTTAGAAACAAGAAAATAGGTATAAAAAGCAACAGTGCACTAACAGTGAATATTTCTGATGTTGGGTGCTCATACATAAAGCGAATTAATCCATTAAGGTTAAAAACATACTCCATAATAAAAAGATTAGACAATGTAAACCAAATAATCGATCTGGAGTGAAAATAAGTCGATAATATTGTATTTCGAAAAATATGAACAAGAAATATTTTTGTGGGCTCTAACCCTTTTGTTTTTGCAAGTTCAACATACGGTTTTTCCACTTCCTCAGCTAGAATGTGCATCATAATTCGATACAATAACAAGAGGTAATATAGAAAGGATGAGAATTGGCATCGTGTAAATGCGCTCATATGCCGCAACGTCCATTAACAGGATCTCTGTTTTTTTATAAACCCAAATTACCCCAATTTGAACAATCGCGAGTATAAAAACGTCTGGAAAAGATTCTGTCAAAAATGCTACTCTCTTGAACCATTTTTGAATAAACGAAGGAGAGATGTAAGTTAGATAGGTAAATAGAAATGCAACAAAAAAAGCAAGAATCAAAGCACTAAATAAGATGATGATTGAATAGAAGAGGTATTCAAAAATGAGAGGAAAAAGCTGATAACTCTCATTACCTGAACGAAATGTTAATTGTTGAAAATGAATCAATTCCTCTATCGTGCGTTGAAGCCTTCTAATATAACCTCCAGGATCTAATTTCATTCCATTAAACAGCCCTGGTATGGCGCCAAGTAACAACACGCCTAGAAAAGCAGCGATAAACTGAAAACCAATGCGTACCTTATTCCCCATGTCTTTACTCCTTTCTTTATGAAGCTATACATTTAAGACGGGTCGAACACTCGAAGGTTTCATTAAGATTACCAATTTGATTAGCTGTGATGAAATAGCTCCCTCTCGAATAAGCTGGTAATAGTGCATTTTTGAAAGGAGGCAACACGTTGAAACGCTCTGTCTCACTTGAAATGATCCGAAAAACAGAAGGGGTTAAACGGCTGGAGCACTATGTAAGGAATCTGATGGATCACGATAAAAAATCAGTAATTTCTCTTTTAAATGAAGATACACTATCCTACCCTACTCTCTATGTCCTATCTTCGACCATAAGAGAGCACAATCTATCGAAACACTTGTCAGATCGAAACAGAATCGCTTTATCGATTCAAAAAGATATTCTTGCAAAAGAGCGTGCACCCGCTGCTCCATTTCCCTACTCGATCTGCGACCTCCCACAATATATCCACTCTGTACTCAGATGGATGGTTGAAACTGGTTCTGAAGAGAAATTAAACACCCGCTATCGTCTTGTGATTGATCGAGCAGCTGGATTATTGACAACGATCTATCAACATCCTGACGATTTATTACTTGTTTCAAAGTTATTATTCAACAGGAAACGCGCCGGCCTTTCTACTCACTATGTGACTTGGGCTTATTTTTCCTCAAATAATATTGCAAGTTTACTGCCAATCGGTGAAAAATTACTATCAGCCGAAGAAGAAGAAGTTGCATTTGCAAGAGAGCTTCTGCACTTTATTACTGGTTTAGATGAAAGTGATGACCCTTACGCTTACTTTAGAAGCTGGTATGAAGAAAATCTTCCGTATCTTCTTCATAACGAAAATAGCTATGAATTAACTGCTGAGCTCGCACCATATGTTGTCGATCACGACACCAAATATTGGGAATGCTTCTCTCATATAGCATCACCTAACCTAAGAGAAGATGGATTTCATTCTCTTTCTGAACAGGAAAAAGAACAGTTAGCAAATCTATCTTACAAAATCCGAATGAGATCACGTAGTGAATGGATAGAGTGGATGAATCGCCCCCTGAGTGCCCAGTTGATGTTCATGGAGGAGGTTCAGCATGATCACGATAGCAGGTAGCAGTGCAAATAAGGATGTCATTGTAAATGCAGGTATACAGACCCCTCTTGAACTAACAATTGTTGACGTCATGTTAATGAGTCCGCATACCTATGCGTACAGGTCGCTCGATGCTTTGTTGTTTGAAATTCGGTTTCGAGTTTCCATTACGAGTAGTTCCCGTGACCTATATTATAGCGGGGTTCAATTTGCTGACTTTTATCGTTCACGTTGTAACCCTATGTTTTGGCACCTCCTACCGGACGGCGCGTTTCAACTTAAGGCGGGGGTACCGGCTTCAGAAGCGATTTTGGATATTTATCGGAATGGACCGATGTATGCATTTGAATGCGCCACGGCGATGATCATTATTCTCTATCATGCGGCTGTAAAAATGTTACCAGTTAACAAGTTTAATCAATTATTCGCGAATATGCGGTTGTGGGGATGGAAATACGATCAGGATTTGCAAATTGTGCACAATATACCACCTGATTATCTTCCTGGAGATATTCGTTATGTGAAGAACCCTGACGTGAATCCTCTTACACCTGAATGGCAGGGAGAAAACATAGTCGATTTAGGTGATGGGACTTTTTTTGGTCATGGATTGGGCTTTCGAACCGTAGGAGGAATGATTGAGGCACTGGCGATGCGAAGAAGACCAGGAGCAACACGAATGCCATACTTAATGCTTCCGGCCACCAGGCCCGGTTTTTCTTATTTGTATCAGTACTCGTTCAATCGCACAATGTCAGATAATTCGATTTTACTTTTCGATAATGGGCTCGAGCGTTCATCATTATCGCTTGAAGAATATGAAGAGAACCGTAGTGAACTTCTTAAGAATTTTATTACGGTTCGATTTGGAAACACGTACTAAATGAATTCGGGCTTTTCATCGTGTCATCCGCCCTCTACCCTTTCTTTTAAGAACATATGTTAAGGGTAAAGGATGGTGAAGTGATTGAGAGTTTTTCCTGAAATAGAAACGAAACGCCTTAACCTTACCGCTCTAAAAGAAGAAGATCAGACATCTCTTTTTTCCATTTTTTCAGATCCACAAGTTACGTATTATGATGGCGGTAACGTCATGAAAACACAAACTCAGGCTCTTCATTACATTCGGGCGTATAAAGACCCCTCTTCTATCTTATCGACCCATGCAATTCGTTTTGGAATTCGCTTAAAAAGTTCAGGGGAATTAATCGGTACAGCCGGTTTTCAAAATTGGGACCGCACGTCATCAAAAGCAGAAATTGGTGCTATATTATCCAGAAAATACTGGAGTGGTGGATACGGACTTGAAGCAGCCAAAGCGATTATTCATTATGGGTTTCATCACATAAAGCTTCATAAAATTTATGCTCAAACAATCGAAGACAACCATTCAGCAGTTAAGCGGCTCGAACAACTAGATTTTGAAAAAGAAGGCCATTTTAAAGATCATGTTTATATGCGAAACCGTTATTATGACGTGGTTGTTTATTCTCTCATACACAAGTAAGCGCTCCTTCCGCCTGCGAGAAGAAGCGCTTTGCTATGCTTGTTTTCGTGGAGGTGATGAAAGAAAAGCTGCAATCATTCCGAGCATCGGAAAGATAAGGATGATTATAAGTATCTCAGTGTAGCCTCCAAAAAGATCGAAGGCAATCCCGAACGGAAGTGGCCCAAATGCAGAACCAATAACCATTGTAGTTGTCGCAATGCCTTTAATACTCCCGAGGTGTTCTCTACCGAAGTAGTTTGGCCAGATAATATTTAGGGTGATTCGTTCAATTCCACCAATGATTCCCCAGAGAACGGCAAATATAATCGCAAGCAAATAGCTTTGAACTTGGGTTAGCAGCAGAATAAAAACGATTTGTCCGATAAAAGATATGCCAAGAACAATATGTACGTGGACACGCTCTAGAATAAACCCCGATACCATTGTTACGGGGAAACCGACAATAGCCATGATACTTAAGATGATTGCAGCTGTGCTTCCAGGTACTCCCTGCTCACCTAAAATCGAAAACAAGTGAAACGTTAAACCTGTATTTACAAGAGCTGGAATGCTGACACAAAAAAGGATTAGCCAGAACGCTCTCGTTCTCATAGCTTCTTTCACGGTCCAATTTGTCTCAAAAACCTCTTCTTTTTCTTCCTCTTCAAATTTCGCTTCGCGGCGCTCTGCCAGTCTTTTTTTCGAAACAGCATTGTCCGGAAGAAGACCAATGTCTTCGGGTTTGTTTTTCACAATGAAGAAGACAACTGGTAACAGTACAATAATAAGAGCTAGACCTAGAATTCTCCATGCGCTTTCCCAACCAAAGGAAGAAATTAACCAGCTGTTGAGCGGTGGAAAAACAGCAGAACTTAAAAATCCTCCAATTGCCATGAAACTTAGGGCACGTCCGCGCTTTAGCACAAACCACTGCGGGACAAGCGTGTTTGGGATGAGCGTCATGGATCCCTGACCAAATAAACGAAGCATGAAAAAACCAATAAATAACATGACAGGACCAATCACAAAACTATTCCAAAAGCATGCGACCGCTAGTAGCGATCCTATCGTTAACATCATTCTGCGCTGACCATGTTTATCTACTAATCTCCCAACGATAAAAAGCAATAAACCTGCAGCTAATGTGGCGGAAGAATAAATTCCAGAAACGAGTGATCGACTCCATCCGAACTCTAGAATATAGTAATCAATGAAAACAGATACAGCGTATGTCTGGCCTGGTCCAGAAAAAAAGACGCCAATAGCTGCGGCTAAGACAATGTACCATCCATAGAAAATAGATGAGTTTCGTGACGTTACAGATGACTGCATTTAATTCTCCTCTCTAAAAACTGTAACTAAAACCCATTCTATCTAAGAAGAGACAAATACAAAAGCGCTTTCTTTTTTTCTTTACCTCTTCATCAAAACCTACCCATTTTTGTAATCTTCCTGTAACCTTTTAACTAGATAACTCGTTTTGTTTTATAGAAGAAGGAGGGCTGAAGAATGGATAAGACATTTGAGCGTTTGTACGATCGCTACCACACGAACTTATTTCAATTTTTATTTTATATGGTAAAAAATAGAGCGATTGCAGAAGAACTCGTTCAAGAAGTCTATATTAACGTGCTTCGTTCTTATCACAATTACGAGGAACGAAGCAATGAAAAGACGTGGCTCTTTGCCATTGCGAGAAATATAGCGATTGATTATTTACGTACACACAATCGAAGAACTTCAAGATGGCTTAGTAAGTTTGACTTTAACAAACAGCATCCAAAAGACGAGGCTCCTCTACCTGAAGAAATTCTGCTTCAAAAGGAAGAAGTTCAAGCTATTTATAAGTGTTTAAGAGAATGTACACTTGATCAGCAGCAAGTTCTTATTCTTCGCTACATCCAAGAGCTCTCCATCAACGAAACGGCTGAAATCCTAAATTGGAGTGTTAGTAAAGTAAAAACAACGCAGCACAGAGCGATTAAAGCGCTAAGGGAACTTGTCGATGATCCATCCAATCATCAACTAAAGGGGGTCTTATGATGAACGATCGAACAAAATCCCTTCTTTCTCAGCTACCTGTTGTAAAAGATGAAAGAAGTAAAGCAACCATTTATGAAAATATCGAAAAAAAAAGGAATGAGCAGATGTCGCGATCAACGAAAAAGAAAACGCCATGGTTTATCCCTGGAATAGCTGCTGTTATTGTTTTATTGCTAGCTGTTCTAATTACTCCAGGGCTCTTCAACCAAAATAACAATGATTCTAATATAGCGATTACACAACCCGACTCAAACGAAACAAGCACCAATTCTACAAACTCAGGAAGTGATTCGAAAACGGAAACCACAACATTAGCTCCTGCTGAAGAAAAAACAAGCGATACTATAGAAAAAGAGGTGCCAACGCTTGCGGAAGAACCGACTATGTTCGATAGCTACATTCCAGCATTTCAACAATCTGATGGAAAAAACGTCGTCATTTCTTATCCTGACCCAGAAAGCACGCTACTCGTACCGCTGTCTTTTCCGCTAGATGAAAGTAAGAGCACACAAGAAAATATCGAGTTCATTTTAACGAACTTTCGCGCTTCCGATTATGGACTTGAACGCTCACCGCTAACCGATGCTACTTTTGAATTGATTAATATGAATGAAAAGGAAACCCTTGTAGTCAGCTTTTCTGAACCTGGTGATGGTCTCTCATCTACAGAATCCATCATGATAAGCGATAGTGTTCAACAGCTAGCAAAAAGCCTTGGTGCAGACCAAATTAATTGGCAAACCAACGGAGAAGACGGGTACACTTTGGGGAATTTCGGGAATGCTGATCCTTCAGTAAACAAAAAGCCTTCCCCCTATTATCTTTATAAATCGAGTACAGGAGCACATTTTCTCGTAAACGGACCTGCACTTCAAGGTGAAGAAGGCGCTGAAATGGATGTTGCTCTTTCTCTAATGAAAGATGGCGATCAAAGTACTCCTTATTACCTACCATCTATACCAGCTACAGTAGCAATCTACTCTTTCGATGGAAACGGATCAGAAGCAACCATTGCCTTTACGGAAGAAAGCCATTTTCCGTCTGAAGAAGACGCCATGCAAACAATTGAAGCTTTAATGCTTGTTGCTTCACAATACGACTATCAAACAATTCGCTTTGAAAATACGGGATTCGACAAGATTGGGAGATATTCACTAGACAAGCCATTAACCATTCCAACGTCTCCAAATGCTGTCGATCTAAATTAATTGTTGCGTTATAAACTAACAAAATAAAGAAAGCAAAAACACCCGGCATTAAAATTGGCCGGGTGTTTCTCTATCGAGTAATTTCCTCTACAATCTCAGCAGAAGACATATCTGTTTTAAGGGTATAATCCCCCGGTTGCACAGCCATTTCTTTGTCCATGTCACGGAGAGCTTTAATAAAATCATCCGATTTCTTTACTAACTTTTGATCCTGAAGACTTTGAGCCACTTCCTGACTCGTCATACCTTCTTTAATAGTGAATTCAATCTCTTCAGGTCCATCAGGTTCATCAGCTGCTTCCTCTTTCTTAACCTCTGTTTCGCTACGATCGAGTTGTTCTGTTGCTTTTAAAGAATCATATTCTTCCTTCGCAACCATCACCATACCTTTTTCCTCTAAATGCTGTTTTACCGCCGCATCTGTTACTTTATTGCTTTCTTCAGCTTTAGCTTGTGAAAACATAAAATAGTAAGCAGTTAAAAGAATCGCGGCAAAAAGGAGACCAGCTGCAATTCCCTTTGCTTCTTGTTTACTCATGTGAACCACCGCTCACTGACTTTGTTTTGCTTTCTAACATTTCAGTACGTTTCTTAACCGTTTTCAGTTCTTTCATTAAGTTGATATAAACATCATCAACCTGCCCTTTCACTTCTTTCGCATAGTCCTTTACGAAATATGAGTAAATAAAGAACCCAAGTGACGTGGCAAGTAAAACAAAAATAATGGTTAACATTGTTTTCCCCCCTAAGAATTGTTTGGCATTCTCTCTATATACTGCGCTATTATCCCACTAATTCTTTCGAATCTTTCTGTTGATTTTTGTCGTATATTCTATTAATTTAGAACACACTTTGTAATTGAAGGCGGTAAATGAATCATACCTTGCACAATAAAAAAACTAGAAAAAACCGACATAAATCGACCTTTTCTAGTTTACCTATATTTGATTCAATTCACAATACTACCTTTTCAGAAAATGAGCTAGATGATTTATTTTTCATCTAATAATTGAATAAAATGATACAAAATTCTTGCCGTCATGCCCCAAATCACATAATCCTGATAGTAATAAAAAAACTCAGGCATGCTTGAGGAAGACCAGTTGTACTCTTCACCATTTGGAATTAAATGAAAAGGAAAACTATCATCAGGTTTAACATGAACACGAATATCGTGGCGCTCTGGTGGATTGTCGATAAAATGCGAGAGAGGTACTGTAAAAACCTCTTCTACCTCATCAGGATTAGGTGATAGTTCTGTAGCAACGTTAATAATACCTGCAAAGGGATAAACAATTGATTGGAAGGAGGTTACAAGAAAATCGAGTTCTCCCATTACAGAAACTTCTCTTTCTAGAATCCCAAGCTCCTCGCACGTCTCCCTGATCGCTGCATTTTTCGGATTTTGATCATGACGATCCACTTTTCCACCCGGAAAGCAAACTTCTCCCGGCTGCCTTCTAAGTGTATGAGCCCTTACCTCAAATAAAACATGAAGTTCACCCTGACGTTCGATTAAAGGCAGGAAGACCGCAAATTTATAAAACCGTTCATTTCCAAGTACACCTGCACTTCTGCCATTTACCCTAGCATGAATATCTACTAATGATGGCTTCATTCTATCGAACTCCTTTAATTTAACTTGTCTCTCTATTATATGGCTTATGTGACCATATATCCTATTTCTACTGCTTGTTATAAAGAATTGTAACTTTCTGGGGTTCCACCTCGTCTAATAAAGAAAGGAGTGATGGGATGTTTAAATATGCTATGATCGGAACGATGGTCCTCCTAACTTTATCTGGATGTGGAGAGGAGAACTCATTAATGAACACGAATAACGAAAGTAGTGAACAAGTATCAGGCTCTTCTGGTATTGTCGCCGGCTCACTTGAACCTACGCTTACCCTATCAGCGACCGAAAATGATACGGCCACCTTCTTGTACCGCATTCAAAATCAAACGGAACAAGTTCAAACGATCCACTTTCCAAGTAGTCAAACATACGACTATACCCTTTTTAATGACGAGGGTGAAGCTCTTAAAACATATTCAGCTAATAAAAGTTTTGTAAAAGAAGAAGAAAACGTTGAATTAAAACAAGCTGAAGTTCTTGAATATACGATCATGATAGAAGATCTTAAACCAGGGTCCTACACGTTAGACATGTGGTTAGCTACTGAAGAGCAATTTAAACAAACCGTTAACTTTTCAATTGAGTAAATGAACTGCGGCCAAAATGAGGGTAGCAGCTCGTTTTTTCCCCTTAGAAATACTCTTCATTTCCATACATCTTCAAGATATCGTTTTGATAACGATTGGTAATAAGAAGCCTGAACTGAAAGGGCGGCAGAGATAAGCAACTTTTCAATATCTTCTTTTTGCTTTTCGTTTAAATCCGAAAAAATAGACGATAACTCACTTGCTTTCTTTCTAAAACCCTCTTTTGAAGGTTTTACTTTCGTATGGATTGCCTCAAAAAGTTGCGAATAAGCCGTATAAAAAGCGAGTGGATCAATTAGATCATCGTTTCGATCTGCCGGGTTATTAAAGGCAAACTTTAAAAGAAGACGAATGCTTTCGAAATCATGTGTATTCTTTAAATCCTCTACAATAAATAAAATAGCCGCTTGTTCGATGGCGTATTTTTTTCCTAATTGCGGTGCACCGATCCACTCTTTAATATCTCTTTTAACCCAATTCTGTACAGCTGTAGAACGAAAGCTAGCATACTCAAGCTGATTGCCAAGTGTCGCAATTTCATTTATTGAGAATCCAAAACTTCCTTCTGTAGCTTTTGATAATTTAGAAAAGATCGCTGGTAACTCTTCTTTTTCACAACCGGACCTTTTCATTGCCTTCATTAAAATCTTATCAGGTATTTCTTTACTACGAATAGTTTGGAGAATTGTTCCCATTTCTGTTCTAGTTAAATAAAATCCTCTCATCTGCCACCTCTGTATTTAAGGTCATTTGAACTTATCGTATAGTTTCTCTATGGAAATTTCAAGAAGGGAACGCATTTTCACTATGGTGACGCCCAATTTTTGATTTGGGTAGTAACTGTTTTCTATCTGGGTGAATATCCTGTGTTGTGTAAAGGAGGAACTGCTTATGAACATGTACGGTAATCATATGAATCAAGGAGTTCAGGGTGCAATGCAAGGATATATGCCTAATCAGGCCGTTCAAGGTGCAATGCAAGGGAACATGCCTAACCAGGCCGTTCAAGGCGCAATGCAAGGGAACATGCCTAACCAGGCCGTTCAAGGCGCAATGCAAGGGAACATGCCTAACCAGGCCGTTCAAGGTGCAATGATGCCTGGTAAAGAAAAACAGCTTCAAGGGGATATGAAACAGCTTTGTCAACGTTATCATAGCTACCACGCTAAAGTAAGAATGCAGGATGGAGTAGAATATGAAGGAATCATTATGGACTCAGATGACGAGCATATGTGCTTGATGATTCCACAAGAAGTGGAAGAAAGTGAAGGACAGGAAATGGAAAGACAATACGGTCGCTACCGCAGATTCGGACGTTTTTTCTTTCCATTAGCTGGCATCGCTGCACTTAGTTTGATTCCTTATTATCGCCCATATCCATACTATGGGTATCCACCTTATTACTATTAACATAGAAAAGGAAGCCGATCGGCTTCCTTTTCTATACGTATAGATGCACATTTTCTCTAGAAGCGATCTTCCGTTACTTTTCAGCTATTCGAACTGCTACTTTTCCGAATTGATGACTACTGTTCAAATGAGTAAAAGCTTCTTTAATATCTTTAAAATCATATACCCTGTCCATGACAGGCTTAATTGAATGTTCACTTATAAAAGCAACCATATCATTAAATTCTTCAGAACTTCCCATCGTCGAGCCAAGCAGGTTATATTGACCGTAAAAGAATGTACGCAAATCAAATTCAATTTTATCTCCCGTTGAAGAACCAAAAATAACGAGCGTACCGCCTTTCTCCAATACTTCAAAAGATCGATTAAATGTTGCTGCTCCGACACTTTCAATCACTAAGTCCACTTTTTCATTAGTGGTTTCTTCTTCCCAGTCTGCATCATCAGCAAGTGCACGATCCGCACCAAGCGAAAGGGCTAATTGGCGCTTCTCCTCACTTCTTGAACTTACAATCACTCTTGCTCCTGCTGCCTTGGCAAATTTCAGCAAGAATGTTGCAACACCTCCTCCAATTCCAGGAATAAAGACGGTTTGTCCACTTTGAAGCTGCCCTCTCGTAAACAATGAGCGATAAGCTGTTAATCCTGCTAAACCAATGACAGAGGCTTCTTCAAACGTAAGGTTTTCTGGCTTTTTCACTGCATTGACCGCTGGAACAACGATTGTTTCTGCAAAAGTACCATGCCCAGGAAAGCCTACAATTTGAAATCCTGCTGGCGGGATGGGAGCATTTCTTTCCCAACCAAGACCAGGGTTAATGATCACCTCATCACCTTCCAGAATCTCTTTCACACCTTCGCCAACTGCGATGACGACTCCGGCTCCATCTGATCCAAGGACAACATCTGCCTCCTCTGGATCATGGCGATCAGGGATAAACAAATCGCGATGATTCAATCCAGATGCTTTCAGCTTGATTTTCACTTCCCCATGCTGAGGTTCTTGTTCAGCAAGTTGATCTTTCAGTGATAACCCCCGTTGACCTGGGTATCCTCCGTGAATAAATCCCTTCATATGTAGATCCTCCTCTCCGTTCTTACAGGCACTCAAAATCGAGTGCAAGTACATCACTCATTCCTATTTCTTTAAGGTAGGCCACTACTTCCTGATGGGCTGGATGTGGTCCATATGACTCTAGTGCTTCTTTCGATTCAAAGCGCACCGTTAGCCCACTTTCAAATCCCTGGCTTCGATCAGAAAAGTTATTTCCAGCTTGAATATCAACAATACCTGGGATTTTGTCTTTTACTTTTATTAACCTTCTCATACCTTCTTCTTTCTGTTCTACCGTTGTTTCTTCACTGAATTTAAATAGGACTACATGCTCAATCATGTGATCCCCTCCTTTTAATATAAGTTAAGTTAATCAAAAAAAGCGCCAGGAAACAAATCATTTACCTGACGCTTCGCTATAAGAATAGATAGGATATGGAACTATTTAAAAATAGATAACTACTTACTTATCCACGTATACTCTTGTCCCCAGCTTTCCTTGGCAAGGGACTTTACAATGGAGATGTTCTCTGCTTCAACCGCATAAGCATCTCCTTGTTCATATGGGTTATAGTGAAAAGCATATAAACGTGAAGTGAACTCTTCGAAAGGTAGCGAGCTTTCACCTGAGAGCTCCCCTTTTCCCATAACCGTACATTCGATTCCCTGACCCCAATTTTGAGAGCCATCGTTATTGGGATTGTAAAAGTAGACGCGATATTCTCCATCTGGACTTTTAGCAATTCTTTGAATGGACACCGCATGAAAGCCGAGCATTTTCCCATGAACGTTTGTGATAAATATCCCTACCGGATTCGGATAGATCAATTCATAATCATCATTGTACTCCGGATGGTGGGTGGCATAAAATAACCTGACAAAACCTGGATAGTCCGTCACGCTACCGGTAATCGGCTCAATTACTGTGCTAAATCCTTTTTGAACCCAATTCCCATAAAATGCTGGATTAACCCAACGATGGCCATCTTCCCCTCTTAATGCAACTCTGCTCATCATCTCACTATAAATGCGATCAAGATGAGGAACGAGGACAAGCGATACAGGATCAAGTTCCGGATGGAGATCGGGTGCGAGTCCACCATGAAGGTCTTTCGAATGAATTTGAACACCTTCAAACACCATTTCGATATCTCCATCTCTTGCAGCTCTTGGGATGATCTCTAGTAAATATCCAGGCGCATGTTGAGCCCATAGGCTAATTCCTCTTGCAGCCTGACAAGTTGGATTTAGGCCTTGTCCAACACCGAGTGGCTGACCGAGAACGCTAATCACACCCGCTAACAAGATACTGTTAGCCGTTAGACCTTCTCCTTCACCAACCCTATTAAATAGGGCACTTCGCACTTCTGGTCGTATATCAAGCTCAATCATCCGCCTTAAACCAGGAATCACTGGCGAAGCAGAAAGAACACCTCTTTCTAACAAGAGGGCTAATCCATAAACCGATTGACAAGTGGATGGAAATAGCGAAACTTTAATAAGCTGGTGAACGAGCTCCGCATGCTCTTCAAGATTGGCCTTTCCTTTCCCAGTTAATTGCAACAGTACTGGAAGTAAGTTCGGCGATTTTCTACTTAAGAAACGGACAAGTACACTATGATGTGGGGAACAAAGCCCTGTTTTTCTCATGGAGAGCCCCAGCTGTTCACTCTCTTTTCGGAGCTCTTCTGTGGAGAGCGCCATCAGTTGTTTGCGATATTCATTTGGCTGCTGATAGGAGCGACTTAACTCTGAAGGTCCTTCAATGGAAGATACGTACGATTCTAGCATAACGCGCTGATGGTCACTTGTTTCAGAGCGAAGCATTTCTTTCGCCATTTTGATCATCGACACGGTTCTTTTTACTGTGATTGGTCGTTGTGCGGTTAAGCGTTCAATCTCATAAATAAGTGTTTCTGATAAAGCACTGGAAGAAAGGTATTGCGAGATAAACTGGAATAATCGCTGTGTTTCAACCGTATTTTCTTTTTCTTCAATTCGTGAAGCTTCTGATGCGTTTGGGAAAAGTAAGTCAAGGTTTAGTGCCATGACTTCGTTTAAGAAATCCATAGCCATTTCTTTAGAAACCTTAGGATGCTCGCCCTTTCCTTCCGCTAATGCAAGCATACGAAGATCGCTCAGCATCTCAATGACATACGGGAGACCCTTCGCTTGAAGAGAGCCAGCGACAAGCGGTGGCTGAAGTTTTGATGGATCTTCCCAAGGGCCATCTTGAAAAACTCCTGCAGCGTCAAATCGATGGGCATATTGGTAAAGAAACTCTAGACCTTCTTCCGTTTCCAAAAGGCGATTTGCCTCTTGAAAAACATCTGTCTGATAGCGTGATTTCGCATAAGAAGGCGCTTCCTCTAAACGCGTTAATGACCTGGAAAACCTTGCAATCTTTCCTTCTGTAACTTCAGATGGCATGCTTAATTCTCCTTTATTGTAAAAATATTATGCTACAAATAGAAATCATACTTTTCATAGTCTACAAGTAAACGAGTCATCTCTGCACTGTCATCTCCGAAAAAGAAAATGGTTCCATAATGATTTCCGAATCCAACGCGTTCAGCCACTTTCCCCTGTGGAGGCGTAAACATATCATGCTTCTCAAAGAAGGAATGTTCTTCAAGCTCTTCAGGAATGGTTAACTTCTCAATGTAATTCACATGAGGGTGCACCATCAGACATCCAGCATAGCCTAAAGCCTCATCTTCTGCCGGGAAGAACTTCCTTAATTCTTCTTCTGTTGTATTTGGATCACTACAAAGAATCTGCGCTTCATATGCGCTAAATCCGTAAGCCCTCTCAATGAGATCAAAAATATGTCCGCCCGGAACTCGCGCCGCTACTTCGCCAAAATGTAGTGTACCATCAGGCATAATAAAGTACTCGGGATGAATAACACCATTTTCTATCTCAAATGCTTCAATAAGCTGTTCAATCGCTTTTCTGATAACAGGACGTTTCTCTTCAAGAGAAGGAGAAGGTGGAACAAAATTCGAATAACCAAGCTTTACGTATTCCGTGATGTTCAGAAATTGAATTTTTCCATTGTTAACAAATACTTCACATGAAAATTCTTGGCCATCTAAGTGACTTTCCATCAGAAGCGGAAAATCATTATCTGTCAATGCTTCAATATCCGCTGGGTCATCGATTGCGCGGTGTCCTACTGATCCAGCCTTATCTAAAGGCTTACAGTGAATCGGCTCATATTTATCCCCATCAACTTTCAAAAGAGCATCATTTACTCTTTTAAGAAAACGCTTTACATCCTCTTTATCTCTTGCTTCTTCAAAGACGCCTACTTTAATACCGGCCATCTGTGCTTTTCGTTTCATCATCCCTTTATCTCTTAAAAGAAGAGATCGGTTAAATAGTCTTGGTTCTTCTCTAAAGCGTGAATTGAGAGCACCTGCCCATTCTACACACTCTTCATAGAGAGGTACCGCTACCTCAGCTCCGAGGGCTTTGAGCTGCTTATAGAGCTTGTCTGATCCCTCATTCAATCTATCAAACTCCCACCCTACGAAAGTAATGTCGTGCTTTTCAGCATAATCCTTAAAATCAGGAGGACCTACCACTACAAAAGGCCGATTCAACTTGTCACAGGCCTCAATTGCGGGAAGACTCCATCCAATTAATGCTGTTAAATAAGGAATTGTCTTTCCTTCTGGCTGACTTTCTTGTAACGTCTGGTTCAACTCTAACTGATCCAGTTCCATTTGTTCTCGCTCCTTTATAAAATAGTAGAGAAGTCTTTCCTGACCTTCCTTATCTAACGTAGCAGATCTCACAACTTATTTTAACTAATATTCTGACTTTTCGACTTATAACCGCAAAAGAAGTCAAAATTACATAAGATTCGACAACATTATTTAAGGAAAGAAATCAGGATTTCATATTAATAACTTCCCTATTATTGTAAAAACTAACATCAAAAAAGTCGCTCCATCTTTATAGAGCGACTTCCTTACTTATAAAATTATTTCTTTTGTGAAACAACAATCTTATCTTCTACAATTTCAACCGTCACGGATTTGATACTGCCTTCATCGACAAGCAAATCAGCAATACCATCTTCCACATGTTCTTCAATCACTCTGCGAAGAGGGCGTGCACCAAACTGTGGATTATATCCAAGTTCAGCCAACTTCTCTTTTGCTGCTTCACTAATTGTAAGTGTAATATCTTGTTCTTCAAGGCTTTCATCTAAATCATTAATCATAAGGTCTACAATGGTAACGAGACTTGATTGTTCAAGTGACTTAAATGGAATAATTCCATCAAATCGATTTAAGAATTCAGGTCTAAAGTAACCACCAAGACTCTCCATCACGCCTGTATAGCTTTCTGCTGATTCAAAACCAACAGTAATTCTTCGCTCAGAAGTTCCGGCATTACTTGTCATGATAATAACCGTATCTTTAAAGCTTACCGTCCTACCTTGACTATCTGTAAGACGCCCATCATCAAGGATTTGAAGGAACATATTTTGTACATCAGGATGAGCTTTCTCCACTTCATCAATTAAGATGATGCTATATGGTTTACGACGTACTCTTTCTGTTAATTGGCCTGCTTCCTCATGACCGACATAGCCCGGAGGGGAACCGATCAGTTTAGAGACAGAGTGTTTTTCCATATATTCACTCATATCAAGTCGAATCATCGCATCTCGATCACCGAACATTTCTTCTGCAAGAGAACGGGAAAGTTCTGTTTTTCCGACACCAGTTGGACCGACGAATAGGAAAGAACCTATTGGACGATTCTGGCGTTTTAATCCTGCACGACTTCGGCGAATTGCTTTTGCTACTTTGTTAACAGCATCTTCCTGACCAATTACTTTAGCATTCAGTCGCTCTGCAAGGTTTTTCATTTTCGTTTGCTCATCTTCCCGAAGCTTACGGACTGGAATACCTGTTTTTCCCTCTACAATCTGCTGAATCTCATCAAGATCCACTGAATGATTCATATTTGAGTTGCTTTTCAACGTTTCTTCGAGCTGTTTCTCAAGCTGTAATTCTTCTGTTCTTAGTTTTGCAGCTAGCTCATAATCTTCTGCCTCTGCTGCCTTGTTTTTTTCAGTAGCAATCTGGTGTAAACGCTGCTGAATTTCATCGTGGTTCGACACAGCAAACGTTAGGTTCATTTTGGCGCCTGCTTCATCCATTAAGTCGATTGCTTTATCTGGTAAGAAACGATCTTGAATGAACCGGTTCGATAATGAGACACACGCACGAATCGCTTCTTCCGTATAGTTCACTTCATGGTACTCTTCATACTTAGGTTGCAAACCTTTTAGAATCTGAATGGCTTCTTCTACAGTAGGCTCATTCACCATTACTGGTTGAAAACGTCGTTCTAATGCTGCATCCTTTTCGATTTGACGATATTCTTTAAGAGTTGTTGCCCCAATTAATTGAAGCTCGCCTCTTGCAAGAGCTGGTTTTAAAATGTTTCCTGCATCCATAGATCCTTCTGCAGATCCAGCCCCTACAATTTGATGCAGTTCATCTATAAATAAGATTACATTTTTTCGACTTTGAAGTTCAGAAATCAGTTGCTTCATTCTTTCTTCAAACTGACCTCTTACACCCGTATTTGAAACAAGAGATGCAACATCTAATAAATAAATTTCTTTATTCTTTAGTTTAGAAGGTACTTGACCTTCTGAAATTCTCAAAGCAAGACCTTCTGCAATCGCCGTTTTTCCGACACCTGCTTCACCGATTAAAACTGGATTATTTTTATTACGACGGTTTAATGTTTCAATCACTCTCGCTACCTCATTTTCGCGCCCAATGACTGGGTCAATCAAACCAGCTTTTGCTGCGTCAGATAAATTTCGTCCGAGGTTATCAAGTAAACCGCCTTTACCATTCCCTGATTCTGTTTGTGGTCCATCTTCTTGACCCGTAAAACCATTTTGTCCTGCTGAAGCCATAAAGGATTGAAAGAAATCATCCATTTGACCTTTTGGTGATGAAGCTGTTTGACCATTCATCACATTTGCGTAACACGTGCTACAAAGGTTAACTCTTTTCTTATGTTGATTCATTTGGACATTCAGTTGAACCGAAGCCTGATTTTGTTGGCATTGATCACAAAGCATATGATGGCCTCCTTATTATTTATCTATCTTGTCATTAATTAAAATAGTTAAAAGGTGAAAGATGTCTTCTTTGACTTTGACTATCTTTGACCTTGTAACCATATTATAATTTGACTATCTCTGACTTTCAAGTCTTTTGCTCAAACATTTTTAAGATTGACGGTTGAAAAAAATCTTATTCAAAAGAAGGTGTGTTCTAATCAATTTGACTTCAGCTTAGAGGATAAAGCACTTCGAAGAAAATATTTGTAATATTTGAAATAAAGGAATTTTTTCAAAGGTTGGATAATAGATTGTAATAACTACTTTTCGACAAAGGGGTATACAAGTTTACTAGTACGGTAACAATGATGATAGATTACAAAGGGAGGATACGAACGATATGAATGATTCAGTCTATCAGTTGATTGTTGAAACCACCGTCAAACGAGTGCCTAGCTGTCACGAGTCCCCTGCAGATTTCTTTATTGCCCTTGATGATCAGGAATATCCATATTTAATCTTACCCACGCCGAAGGAAATGTTTGATAATGACGATGTTTTCACTATCCGCTTGATTCCAGATGCCCTTAATAAATTTCGATTTGAATTGGACAACTCATTTACCAAATTATCCTTTAGACGGTTTTCTACTTTTTTTGACGATAAGACATACTACTTTGGACCTGATGATAATATGCTTATACACTTTCTAAAATCGCCTGTTTACCGAAGCTACGTAGCGTGGGTAAGTCATTTGTACTTTAAGCGCATTGATGATCTGATTGAACGATACAACAAGGAACAGTTGCCTGAAGAAAAAAGATCCATTAAAGCGAAACTTTCTCGCCTTCTGATCGAAGCTTAATATCTAAACGATCGATTTCATTCTGGACAAGTTGAGTACCTTCTTCGAGTGACTCGTATGAAAGATTGATGATGTTGCCTTCATTTTCATAAGCTTTATGTTCGTATCTTGGATCATAATAATAAAGCAACAATCGTTCAATAATCATCGCATAGTTTTTCGCTTCAAGCGCCTGATCAATCACTTCTTTATCTTCACAAGAGAATCGTTTTTCAATTTTCGCAATGGCATCAGTAATTTCTTCGTGATGTTGTTCAGGATGATACGTATTTAAGATCGTATGAATTCGATAA